>JBIKKG010000040.1:0-19971 GCA_044360485.1 Burkholderiaceae bacterium
TTGTTCGGCCCCATTCCCCAGCCCCTGGCTCAAGTTCGGGATCTGGGCTGGCGGGCGGTGGCCCGCTCGGGCTGGATGCGGCGGCGCCTGGTGGCGCACGCCATACGTTGAATTTTGGAGAGCGCTTTGAAACACATTTTGGTATCGCTTGGGCTGGCTTTCACGCTCGCCTCGACCGCATCGTTTGCGCAGACGGCCCCATCTGCTTCTGCCCCGGTCGTCACGGCCGCACCGGGTTCAGTCGAGGCCCCGGCCCAGATCCGCGCCGCAGTAGAGGCCTGGCTTCAGGGGCGCTACAAGGTCGATGGCGTGCGCAAGACCCCGATGCCCGGCATGTGGGAAGTTCAGATCGGCATGGACCTGATCTATGTCGATGACAAGGCTCAGTTCGGGTTCGTGGAGGGGCAGTTGGTCGAATTCAAGACCAACCGCAACCTGACTCAGGAGCGCACCGAGGAGCTGTCGGCCGTGCCTTTCAAGGATCTGCCGCTCTCATTGGCCATCAAGCAGGTCAACGGCAAGGGCACGCGCAAGCTCGCGGTGTTCGAGGATCCGAATTGCGGCTACTGCCGCACCCTGCGCCGTGACCTGATCAGTCTGCCTGATGTGACGCTTTACACCTTTACGCTGCCCATCCTGTCGGCGGATTCAAGAGCCAAGGTCGCCCAGGCCTGGTGTGCCGCCGACCGCTCGAAGGCCTGGAACGACATGATGATCTCCGGCAAGGTGCCCGATAACAAAGGGACCTGCGACACACCGATCGACAAGCTGGGCGAACTGGCGCGCAAACTGCGTGTGAGCGCCACGCCGACCATGTTCTTTGCCAATGGCAAGCGTCAGACGGGTGGCGTATCGGCGGAGCGCCTGAAGAAACTGCTCGAGGACAATTCGAAGGAGTCGTGAGCGCTGGCTCCTGGTCCTGAGCGCCGACTCGTCATCGCGGCTCCATGACCCACATGCGGCCTCTGGTCAGACTGCAGGCGATAATCGCCGCGCGGCGCAAGTTCTGACGAGGTCTTGCGCGACGCAGTTGCTGGAAGGGCAAGAGCATGTGGGTGATCTATCTGGAAGCGGGCGTGGCGGTCACGATGGTGTTGCTGATCGTGTGGTGGACCATGCGCGGGCGCAAATAGACGACCTCGTTCAATGCAAGGTGCGGGGCCCCACCAGAGCGAACTCCTCGATCGGTGCCTCAAAGCGCGTCCCGTCTTCGGCCACGAAAAAATAGTTGCCGTGCATCGCGCCCTGCGGCGTATCGAGCTGGCTGCCGCTGGTGTACTCGAACGACTGACCCGGTTGAATCAGCGGTTGCTGCCCCACGACACCAAGCCCTTTGACTTCTTGCATCCGACCATTGGCATCCTGAATCAGCCAGTGGCGGCTGATGAGCTGGGAGGCGATTGCCCCGTGATTGCGGATCGTGATCGTGTAAGCGAAGCGGTAGATGCCTTTTTCCGGGTCCGATTGATCGGCCAGGTATCGGCACTGTGATGCGATGCGAATGTCATACTTGGGGTTTGTGCCGGGCTTGGGACTCACGCGTCCTCCTCTGGTTCCATTGCATTTCGAAATGCCTCGATCATGACCGATCCCAAGCGAAACATCCGAATCGCCCCCAGCATCCTGTCTGCAGACTTCGCGCGACTGGGAGAAGAGGTACGGGCGGTTGAAGCTGCCGGGGCCGATCTGATCCACTTCGACGTGATGGACAACCATTACGTGCCCAATCTGACCATCGGGCCCATGGTGTGCGCGGCCATTCGGCCGCACGTGACCATCCCCATCGACGTGCATCTGATGGTGTCGCCGGTCGACCAGCTGGCAGCAGATTTCGCCAAGGCCGGCGCCAATCTCATCACATTCCACCCCGAGGCCAGCGGTCATGTCGACCGCTCCTTGCAGGCCATCCGTGACGCTGGCTGCCGTGCGGGTCTGGTGTTCAACCCCGGCACGCCCCTGCACTGGCTCGACCATGTCATGGAGCGGCTCGACATCATCTTGCTCATGTCGGTCAACCCCGGTTTTGGCGGACAGAGCTTCATTGCATCGGCCTTGCCCAAGATCCGCGAAGTGCGCCGGCGCATCGATGCGCATGTCGCTGCAGGCGGTCAACCGATCTGGCTGGAAGTCGATGGCGGGGTCAAGACCGACAACATCGCCCAGGTGGCGGCTGCCGGCGCCGACACCTTCGTTGCCGGCTCGGCGGTGTTCGGTGCGCCCGACGCCGATGGCGGATACCACGGCATCCTGCGCAAACTGCGGGCCGCAGGCAGCGGCACATGACGGCACAACGCACCTTTGCCGCGCGCGCAGTGCTGATCGATCTGGACGGCACACTGCTCGACACCGCTGCCGATCTGGCTGCAGCGGTCAATGGCATGCGGGCAGATCTGGGGCTGACGGTGCTGCCCACTTCCGTGGTGGCCACTTATGTCGGCAAAGGTGCAGAGGTGCTGGTGCATCGTGCGCTGGGCGGGGGAATCGATGCTCGCGTGGACGACGCGCTGCATGCCCGGGGGCTGGCGGCCTTTCATCATCATTACCTGCGCGAGAACGGCGTAAGCGCGCGCGCTTACCCTGGCGTGCACGAGGGACTGGCTGCGCTGCGCGCCAAGGGTTTGAGACTCGCATGCGTCACCAACAAGCCGCAGGCCTTTGCCGACCCGCTGCTCGAGCGCACGGGCCTCGCCCGGGCCTTCGAATATGTGCTGGGCGGTGATGCATTGCCGCACAAAAAGCCCGACCCGCGCCCCATGTTGCATGCAGCACTGCAACTGGGAGCCGCGCCCGCCGAGACGGTGGCCATTGGTGACTCGATCAATGATGCACTGGCTGCGCGCGCTGCGGGCATGACCGTATTTGCCGTGCCTTACGGTTACAACGAAGGCCACGATGTGCACGCCCTCGATGTAGACGCCGTCGTGTCCACCTTACTTGAGGCGGCAGGTTTGCTCACGGCCGTGTCTGGTCTGTCCACTTCATCCGGGCATCCTGCGTCCGGAACCTTCAAGCCTTCTGCCTGAATGGCCGGGATGTCCCCATGACCGAAATCGAATTCCGAGCGCTCGCCGCACAAGGCTACAACCGCATCCCACTGCTGGCCGAGTGTCTGTCCGATCTGGACACCCCGCTGTCGCTCTATGTGAAGCTCATCGACCGCCAAAAGCGCGGCAACAGTTTTTTGCTTGAATCCGTGGTTGGAGGCGAGCGCTTCGGGCGTTACTCCTTCATTGGTCTGCCGGCCCGCCAGCTCGTGCGCGCCCGGGGCGACCTGATCGAAGTGGTGCGTGACGGTGAAGTGATCGAAACCACGCAGGGTGATCCGCTCGATTTCGTGCGTGATTATCAGAAGCGTTTCAAAGTGGCTCTGCGCCCCGGTCTGCCGCGATTTTGCGGCGGCCTGGCCGGCTACTTTGCCTATGACGTGGTGCGCTTCATCGAGCCGCGCCTGGGGCCCTCGACCAAGCCTGACCCGATCGGCACGCCCGATATCCTGATGATGGTTGTCGATGAACTCGCCATCGTGGACAACCTGCGCGGCAAGCTCTATCTGATCGTGTACGCAGACCCTTCGCAACCCGATGCCTACTCGCAGGCTCGCCGCCGCCTGCGCGGGCTGCAGGCCCGATTGGCGCAGCCCGCTTTCGAGCCCGAAGATGCGCCGCTGCCGCAATCCGATATCCGTCGCGAGTTTGCCCGCACCGATTACCTGGCCGCTGTGGCGCGTGCCAAGGAATACATCGTGGCCGGTGACGTCATGCAGGTGCAGATTGGTCAGTGCCTGCGCAAGCCGTATGCACACTCGCCGCTGTCGCTTTATCGCGCGCTGCGCTCGATCAATCCTTCGCCGTACATGTACTACTACGACTTCGATGGCTTCCAGGTGATCGGTGCATCGCCCGAAATCCTGGTGCGGCAGGAGTCCCATGAAACGATTGATGCGGCGGGTGCCGTGACCGCGCATGACACCAAGGTCACGATCCGACCCATTGCAGGCACGCGCCGACGCGGCCTGACCGAGGCGCAGGATGCGGCGCTGGCCGCCGAACTGCTGGCTGATCCCAAGGAGCGGGCCGAGCATCTCATGCTGATCGATCTGGCCCGCAATGACATCGGACGCATCGCACAGGTGGGCACGGTCAAGGTCACCGACCAGATGATCATCGAGAAGTACTCGCACGTGCAGCACATCGTTTCCAATGTCGAGGGCCTGCTGCAACCGGGGCTGGATGCCATCGACGTGCTGCGCGCCACGTTTCCTGCAGGCACGCTGTCCGGTGCGCCGAAAGTGCGGGCCATGGAGATCATCGACGAGCTCGAACCCGTCAAGCGCGGCATCTATGGTGGTGCGTGCGGTTATCTCAGCTGGTCGGGCGAGATGGATGTGGCGATCGCCATTCGCACCGGTGTGCTCAAGGATGGCATGCTCAATGTGCAGGCTGCGGCGGGCGTGGTCTTTGACTCCATCCCCGAGGCGGAATTCCAGGAGACCGAAGTCAAGGCGCGTGCGGTGTTGCGTGCCGCTGAACTCGTCGAAGAGGGCTTTACCCGCGAGCTTTGAGCGCTGCGGGGAGGTCAGGAGCGCGCGTTAGCGCGGGCGGGCCAGCACCATGCCCCAGTAGGTGCGGTAGGTGTTGGCCGAAGTGCCCGGAATCACCACTACGCCTATCTCAGTGAAATCGGCGTACATCAGGTTCGCGCAGTGCCCGGCGCTTGCGAGCCAACCTTGCATGACTGTGGCAATGTCCAGATAGCCTGCCGCGAGGTTTTCGCCGGCCACAGCCCAGGCATAACCGGTCGCGGTCAAGCGCTCCCCGACGTTGCTGTTGTTCGCGCCGGTGTGGCTGAACAGGTTGTTTTGTTGCAGGTAGTCGACCTGGGTTTGTGCGGCCTGCGCTGCCTTTGGTTGCCATGTCACCGGCGGGGCGGCCGGGTAGGGCACGTTGCCGCAGCTGCGAGGCTCGGCTCGCGCGGCATTGACTGCCTCAATGACCAAGTCCTGAAACGTTCTTTCCGGGGCGACCGGGACGCTTGGGCTGTTGCTCGTAGGGGTATTTGTGGTGGTGTTCGCGCTCGGTGTACTGGTCGTGTCCGAGGCAGAGCCGGTGGGGCTTTGCTCCGCTGCGCTGGCGCTGCTGGTCGGAACCGCTTGAGCGGTTGGTGCATCGGTCGGAGCGTCCAGAGCGCCGCCACAGCCGGCCAGTGCCAATCCGGCGCACAGCGCGGTGACGTGGAAACGTTTGAAAAGAGGCTGGATGTCCGGGGTTTTCACGATGCAGCTTTCGGTTAGCTATGCGTTGTCAAGCATTTCGACCGAAGGTATGAGGCACTTGAGGGTCAAACCTCACGCGTCCGATGGGCGGATACGGTCACGGTTCGAATGGTGTAGTTTGGCGGCGTGCCCTGTGTGCTGGCACATCATGCTCGGCCAGTGAGACGATCGCGTATGGCATCTGCGTCGGCTGAGTCCGCTTCTGTTCGTCACGCATCTGTTTTCATCGAACTCGACCGATGGCGCATCGTGTTGGCGCTGGCCGTCGTGGCCATGCACGCCCAGGCGCTCGGATTTCTGCCTTGGGCGGCGGCAGGCTGGACGGGGCGCCTCGCACACGACGCGGTCGTGGGTTTTTTCGTGGTGTCCGGCTACAGCGTGATGCAGGCGGCTTCTGGTGCAGGTTGGCAGCCGCATGCCTTTCTGGTTGGCCGATGGTCGCGCTTGTATAGCCTCGTGGTCCCTGCGCTGCTGCTCACGCTCTGCCTGGACGCACTGGGGCGCACCTTGCGCCCCGACCTCTATCCGCTTTGGATGTATGTCAAGTGGCCTTTGCACCTCGGCTTTCATGGGCTGTTTTTGGGCGAGACCTGGACGCATTCCTATTCGGCGTTCTCAAACGTGCCGTACTGGTCCCTTGGCTACGAAGCCTGGTACTACCTGCTGCTGGCTGCATGGCTCACGCCGCCTCGCCTGCGGGCCCTGTGCATCGCGCTGGTGCTGGCGTGCATGGGCCCCCGTGTACTGCTGCTGTTGCCTTGCTGGCTGATGGGTGCAATGGCCTGGCGGTGGGTCGAGCAAGACCGGCTGCCGGCCTGGCTCGGGCAACTGATCGCGCCGCAGTCGCTGTGGGGCCCATCGGTATTGCTCCTTGGCCTGTATGCGATCTGGACCGCCTCACCATGGGCGCAGAGCCTGCGCGCCGCCACCGAGTCCCTGTCTTTGCAGATCGCCGCGCAATGGGGGCCCGAGATGCGCCTCTCATACTCGCGCTGGTTTGGAGCCGACTGGATCACAGCGGCGGTTTTCGCCTGGGTCATGCTTGTCATCGCAGCCCGACCCATGGTCTGCCGACCGATCACGCCTGCGGTCGCGCAGATCCAGGCCCACACCGGTGTGCAGGCCACGACGCGCTGGCTCGCGTTCCATTCCTTCGGGATCTATCTGCTGCATTACCCGCTGCTGCTCCTGGCCGTGGCCGCCGGCCTGGCTGGGCGCGATGCAGGCACGGGGTTGTTGGTCGTGCTCGCGGTGGTGTCGGTGTGTGTTGGACTGTCGGCGGCCTGCGCGCGGACGCGGCCGTTTTGGCAACGCTTCCTGGCCTGGCGCCTGGTGCGCTGATCTGATCCCATCGCAACAAAGACCGTGGACTGGCGTTGGCAGCAGACATTGACTAAGCTGCCCCCACAACAATTCAACGGAGGACGACATGAACACGAACGACAAGAGCACCAACCCGCATCGTCGCGCAGGGCGTCGCAAGGCGCTGACCGGAGTGGGGGCCATCGTGGCCGCACCCTACGTGATCGGCAGCCAGGCCCGTGCACAGGCGGCCTGGCCGACCAAACCGGTCAAGTACATCAATCCTTTCCCGGCCGGTGGCGCCACCGACACGCTGTCGCGGCTGTTCTGCCAGAAGATGAGTGAGTTGTCCGGCCAGCAGTGGGTGGTCGAGAACGTGGGCGGTGGCGGCGGTGACATTGGCGTGAACACTGTGGCTCGCTCGCAGCCGGATGGCTATACGCTGGGACTGGGCGGTGTGGCCTCACATGCCATTTCGCCGACCCTCAAGGCGGGCAAGCTGCCCTTCGACCCCGAAAGAGACTTCACCTTCATCAGCAACATCTGGTCCTTGCCCAACTTCCTGGTGGGCAACATGAACCTGCCTGCCAATAGCGTTCCGGAACTCATCGATCTGCTCAAGCGCAACCCGGGGAAATACTCTTACGGGTCAGCAGGCCTGGGGACCACCCTGCACATTTCGGGCGAGTTGTTCAAGCTGCTCGCCGGGGTCGACATGCTGCATGTGCCGTACCGCGGTGGCGCGCCCGCCATGGTTGATGTCATGGGCGGTCAGGTACAGATGATTTTCGACAACATTCCAGGCGCCCTCGCGCAATACAGGCCCGGCAAGGTCAAGGGCTTCGGGGTCACCAGTGCCAAGCGCAGCCCGGTGGTGCCCGACATTCCCGCCATCGGTGAATTCCTGCCCGGCTACGACCTCAGTTCATGGACCTCGGTCTGCGGGCCGGCCAAGCTGCCCGCTGCGGTGGTCGAGCGTTGCTCGATGTTTGCCAAGCAGGCCCTCGAAAGCCCGGATCTGCAAAAAGCGTTTTTCGATCGCGGAGCCACCACGTTCTGGCTCAGCCCGAAGGAGGCCGTGGCTTACCGCGCCTCCGAGGCCAAGCGCCTGGGCGACATCATTACGCGTGCCAAGATCACCATGGAGTGATTCGGGCAGCGGGCGGCGCCCGATTTGCCGCCGCCCGCCCCCACGCACCATAATCTCGGGGATGAACTTCCCCTCTCGTCTCGGTCTGCCTGTGTCGTGCACCTGGCGCTGGCGTCAGCCCGCTGCCTGATGCCCCCATGCCGGCGCTGCCGGCGTTCCCGCAGACCACGACCCGCCCCGGGTCGAACGGATGAACACCATGCTGTTGATGATCGACAACTACGATTCCTTCACCTACAACCTCGTCCAGTACTTCGGTGAGTTGGGCGAGCAGGTCGTCACTGTGCGCAACGACGCGATCGACCTGGCCGGAATCGAATCCATGGGCCCGGCGCGCATCGTGATCTCACCCGGCCCCTGCACACCGACCGAAGCCGGCGTGTCACTGGCGGCACTGACCCATTTTGCCGGTCGCATTCCGATGCTCGGCGTGTGTCTGGGGCACCAGGCAATCGGCCAGGCCTTTGGAGGCAAGGTGGTGCGCGCTCGGTCGGTCATGCACGGCAAGACCGATGTCATCCAGACCACCGGTGAGGGCGTGTTCCGCGATCTGCCCAACCGCTTTGAAGTGGCGCGCTATCACTCACTGGTGGTCGAGCGTGACAGCCTGCCCGACTGCCTCCAGATCACCGCACTGAGCAGCGATGGCCAGATCATGGGTCTGCGTCATCGCACCTTGCCGATCGAAGGGGTGCAGTTTCATCCTGAGTCGGTGGCCAGTGAGCACGGCCATGCCCTGCTGCGCAATTTTCTGACGGCCTGAGTGCGGTCGCCCCCAACGAGTCGAGTCCATGTCGATCACACCCCAGGAAGCCCTTCAACGCACGATTGAGCATCGCGAGATCTTTCACGACGAGATGCTCAAGCTCATGCGCATGATCATGAGCGGTGAGATGTCGCCCACCATGACGGCGGCCATCCTGACCGGCTTGCGTGTGAAGAAGGAAACCATCGGCGAAATTTCCGCAGCGGCCCAGGTCATGCGCGAATTTTCCTCGAAGGTGCAGGTGCCGGACATGCCGCATTTCGTCGATATCGTGGGCACCGGCGGCGATGGTCTGCACACTTTCAACATTTCGACAGCGTCGATGTTTGTGGCCGCCGCGGCCGGTGCACGCGTGGCCAAGCACGGTAACCGCGGCGTGTCCTCCAAGTCGGGTGCAGCCGATGTGCTGGAGTCATTAGGCGCGCGCATCGATCTGAATGCCGAGCAGGTGGCGGCCTGTCTTCAGGCGACAGGGATCGGGTTCATGTTCGCTCCCAATCACCATCCGGCCATGAAGAACGTAGCGCCTGTGCGCCGTGAACTGGGCGTGCGCACGATCTTCAATATCCTGGGGCCGCTGACCAATCCGGCCAATGCGCCTAATACGCTGATGGGCGTCTTTCACCCGGACCTGGTGGGCATTCAGGTGCGGGTCATGCAGCGGCTGGGCGCAGACCATGTGCTGGTCGTGCACGGGCGCGACGGCATGGATGAGATTTCGCTGGGCGCATCGACCCTGGTCGGTGAACTGCGCAATGGTGAGATCCATGAATATGAGATCCATCCCGAAGACTTCGGGTTGGCCATGGTGTCGAGCCGTGGTCTGGTGGTGAGCGACGCGGATGCGTCGCGCACGATGCTGCTCGAAGCGCTCGACAATGTCCCAGGCACCGCGCGTCAGATCGTGATCATGAATGCTGGCGCAGCGCTGTACGCCGCCAATGTGGTGCCATCCATCGAGCAGGGGATCGAGCGAGCCCGCGACACGATTGCTTCGGGTGCGGCACGCGCCAAGCTCGATGAATTCGTGCGCACCACCCAGCGGCTGGCCGCACCGGCCTGATGCTCACATTGATTGGCCAACGTAATGTCTGACGTGCTCACTCGCATCATGGCTGTCAAAGCCCAGGAAGTGGCCACCGCCCGCGCGGCGCTGCCCTTGCCCGCACTGCGCGCGCTCGCCGAAGCGACCCTGGCGCGCCCTGACGATCCGCTCAAGCCGCGCGGTTTCGAAGCGGCCATGCGTGCGTGCATCGCAGCCGGCCAGTCTGCCGTGATCGCGGAAGTGAAAAAGGCCAGCCCCAGCAAAGGCGTGCTGCGTGAGCAGTTCGATCCGGTGGCCATCGCGCGCGCTTACGAGCGAGGCGGCGCGGCCTGCCTGTCGGTGCTGACCGACGAATCTTTTTTTCAGGGTTCGCCCGAGTTCATGAAGGCTGCGCGCGCCGCTTGCCGTCTGCCAGTGCTGCGCAAAGATTTTTTGTACGACGCCTATCAGGTCTATCAGGCCCGGGCATGGGGGGCCGATTGTGTGCTGCTGATTGTGGCGGCGCTCAACGATACGCAGCTCAGTGAGCTGGAAGCCTGCGCCCATTCGCTGGGGATGGACGTGCTGGTTGAAGTGCACGACGCCGATGAATTGGACCGCGCGCTGCGTTTGCGCACCCCGCTCGTGGGCATCAATAACCGTGACCTGCGGACCTTCGAAGTCAGCCTTCAGGCCACGTTGTCACAGCTGCACCGCATCCCGGCTGACCGCCTCGTCGTCACCGAGAGTGGCATTCTCACGCAGGCCGATGTGGCTCAGATGCGTGCAGCAGGTGTCGGCGCATTTCTGGTGGGCGAGGCCTTCATGCGCGCCGACGACCCCGGGCAGGCCCTGCAGCAGTTGTTTGCCTGACCCCATCGTCTGCTCGCGCTGCGGCGCGTCGGCGCGTGCCCAGCCAACCGTCGCGCAGGGCATGGGTGTTCGCATCAAAGGTCAATCGCGCTTCCGCCTGTGCCGGTGCGTCCAGCATCGCGTCCACTTCCAGCAGCTCATCGCGCCTGAAGGCAATCAGCCGCACGCGCTGACCCGCTTGGCGCCGTGACAGGAGCGCTTTGAGCGCCGCTTCATGGCTGACTCGCAGACCGTCACAGGCCACCACGACATCTCCGGCCGACAGACCCGCCCGGTGGGCCGCGCCACCACTGTAGGCAGTGGCCACCGTGAGGTCAGCGCCGCGCTGCGCCACGCGCATGCCCAGTGTGGGTGTGGCGTCGGTGGCTGCGAGCGTCAGGTTCACACCAAACGGAGCCAGCAATCGCGCCAGCGGCAGATCGCCCGTGCCGTTCACCCAGGTCGATAGCGTGGTGCCCAGCGAGACGCCCGTGGCTTCGCGCAACAGGCTGGCAAAGCCGTCTTCGGGCACGCCGCGCTGATCAGTGCCCGGCCCGCCGTGGGTTGCATAAAAATCGCGGCCATAACGCGTCCACATCAGACGCATGACATCGTCCAGCGAGGCGCGTCCGGCTGTGCGAGCCCGAACACTCAAGTCGATAGCCATGGCCACGAGAGCACCTTTGGCGTAGTAGCTCACGATGCTGTTGGGCGAGTTCTCGTCCTGACGGTAGTACTTGCTCCAGGCATCGAAGCTCGATTCGGCCACGCTTTGCACATGGCGTCCGGGCCCGCGCAGCACCCCGGAGATGCTTCTGCCCAGCAGCGTGAGGTACTCCTTTTCAGAGATTACGCCCGAGCGCACGAGCATCAGGTCATCGTAGTAGGAGGTGAATCCCTCGAAAATCCAGAGCAGGCGGGTGTGCACTTCACGCGTGAGGTCGTAGGGCACGAACACCGCGGGCTTGATGCGTTTGACATGCCACGCATGAAAATACTCGTGGCTGGCCAGGCCCAGGAAGGTGCGATAGCCATCGGTCACGGTTTGCATGCCCTGCCAGGGCAGATCGTTGCGGCTGCACAGCAGGGCTGTGCTATCGCGATGCTCCAGGCCACCGTAGCCTTCGCCTACTGCACTGGTCAGAAAGAGATACCGATCGAAGGGCGCCCGCTTGGTGCGAGGTTCGAAGAGCGCTGCTTGCGCTGCACAGACAGCGCTCAAGTCGCGACCCAGGCGCGCATGGTCCACATCCGACACGCCCGTGATGGCCAGATCATGTGAGGCACCTGCCGCCTCGAAGCTCGATAGCGAAAATCGCCCCATCTCAATCGGGTGATCGGCCAGTGCGTCGTAGTCGGCACTGCGGTATCGCCCGAATCCATAAGGTTTGGCGCCTGCGCGAGGCAGGGTCGTGGCCACGCGCCAGCCGCTGGCCTGTTGCGCCGGGGGCGCGAGCAACTCGACCGTGCAGGGCAGATGGTCCTGGCCGACCACTTGCAAGCACACGCTGGTCGCGTTGATGAAGCAGTGACTGGCGTCGAAGTGTGAGGCCCGCACCGACAGATCCCAGGCATAGACCGTGTATTCCACCGTCAGGGGGCCATCGGTCGGGTCAGCGCGCCAGGTGTGTTTGTCGATCTTTTCCAGACCGATGGCCTGTGTGCCGACACGCGCGCTGATCGCCACGATGTGACGCGCAAATTCGCGAATCATGTAGCTGCCTGGAATCCAGGCCGGGAGGCTCAGCGACTGACCGTCCGCTGCCGGCTGGGCCACGATGAGCGTTACGCTCAGCAGATGCGCGTGGGGGTCGGCCGGATCGATGCGATAGAGGACGGGGTCTGTTGCGGATCGAGCTGCTGATGCGGAAGGGGTGCGTCGCGGGATGCGTGGGGTCGGTGCGTTCACGATGGCGGCAGGTCGCTGGGGACGTCGATGTCCTGCAGTATGCCCGGGTCATTCAGCATGAGCGTCGCCGGGGGGTGCCGGCGCAGCAGCTCGCGCGCGCCGGCGTCACCGCTGAGTTCGCAGAGCGTGTTGAAGTGGTCACGCCCGAACAGCACCGGGTGGCCCGTTGTCCCGTCGGGCAGTGTAGGTTGCGCGATGCAGACGGGTCGTTCCGCTGCGGGCATCGCAGTCCAGAACCGCCTCAGCGCCCTGGGCGTTTCGGCAGACATCCAGGGCATGTCTGCGGGCATCACCATCACAGCGTCAACCGGGTCGTGCCGAGCAAGCACCGCCCGTGCGGCGGCCGCCAGGCTGTGCCCCATTCCCAGATCTGCGTCTGCGCAGACCACGACCTGGGCGCCCGCCTGTTGCAGGACCTGCGTGAGGGCAACAGGCGAATCGGGCCTGACCACCGCGATCACCTGATCGCATCCGGCAGCCAGGGCATGACACGCCCGCGCAGCCACCTCACGACCCTCAATGCGCTGCAGCAGTTTGCTGCGCACGCCTTGAGGGTCAAACCGCCTTCCGCGTCCTGCGGCCAGCAGGATGCCGATGCACTGAGGTGCGTTCAACCTGCGCAGCTCAGGCGGCGACGTCCACCACGAGTCGGCCGCGTACCTGACCCGCCAGAATGCGTGGTGCCGCATCGATGGCTTGGGCCAGACCAATCTGGGTGGTCATGGCGTCGAGCTTGGCCAAGTCCAGTTCCTTGCCCAGGCGCTCCCAGGCCACACGTCGTTCGGCCTGCGGACACATCACCGAATCGATGCCGATCAGTCGCACACCACGCAAGATGAAGGGCGCCACGCTTGCCGGAAAATCCATGCCCTGAGCCAATCCGCAGGCCGTCACCACACCTCGATAGCGCATTTGCGCGCAGGCGTTGGCTAGCGTATGCGAGCCCACGGCATCGACGACACCGGCCCAGCGTTCCTTCTGAAGCGGCTTGCCGGGCGCAGAAAGCGTCGCGCGATCGATGATCTCACCCGCACCCAGGGCCTTCAGGTAATCGGCTTCAGCCGCACGACCGGTAGAGGCCGCAACGCGATAGCCCAGGCCCGAGAGCAATGCGATGGCCACGCTTCCCACGCCGCCCGCTGCGCCAGTCACGAGCACTTCGCCGTCGGCCGGTTTCACGCCCTGTGCTTGCAGGGCCATGACACACAGCATCGCCGTGTAACCCGCCGTGCCGATCGCCATGGCCTGCTTCGTTGACAGCGAGGCGGGCAGTGGCACCAGCCAGTCGCCCTTGAGCCGGGCTTTGCCTGCCAGACAGCCCCAGTGGGTCTCGCCGACTCCCCAGCCATTGAGCACGACCTGGTCGCCTGCCTTGAAGCCGGCGTGTGTGCTGGATTCGACCGTGCCGGCGCCGTCGATGCCAGGCACCATCGGCCACTTGCGCACCACGGGCGATTTGTTGGCGATGGCCAGGCCATCCTTGTAGTTGATCGTGGAATGGGCAATGCGCACCACCACGTCGCCATCCGCGGCGTGGGTCGCCAGGTCGGTGTCGGTCAGCTCGCGCAGCGAGGCGCTGACACCTGCATCATTTTTTTCAAGAAGCAGGGCACGAAAGGCAGAACTCATCGGGGTCTCCGGTCAATTACACGGCGGGCCTTGCCGACCGATCGTTCGATCGCCCCGGCCGCCTCGATCCTGACGCGGCAGGACACGCCGATCAGGGACTTGATGGCATGCTCGAGCGCGACGCGTTCGCCTGCCGCCTCCGAGCCACTTGATGGGTCAGAGGATTTCGCCTCGACACGCACGGTGAGCGTATCCAGCGGCCCCTCTCTGTCGATTTCGCAGACATAGTGCGGCGCAAGATGCGCCCGCTTGAGGATCAGCTCCTCGATCTGCGAAGGAAAGACGTTCACCCCTCGGATGATCATCATGTCATCCGAGCGTCCGGTGATCTTGCGCATGCGACGCATGGTGCGGGCGGTGCCCGGCAGCAGGCAGGTCAGGTCTCTCGTACGGTAGCGCACGATCGGCAGGGCTTCCTTGGTCAGCGACGTGAACACGAGTTCGCCTTCCTGCCCGTCGGGTACCGGTTCACCTGTGACCGGATCGACGATTTCGGGGAAGAAATGATCTTCCCAGATGGTCGGACCATCTTTTGTTTCGACACACTCGCTGGCCACCCCGGGGCCCATCACTTCCGACAAGCCGTAGATGTCCACGGCGTCGATGTGCATGCGCGTCTCGAGTGCGGCGCGCATCTCGTTGGTCCACGGCTCCGCGCCAAAGATGCCCAGCCGCAGGCTGGTCGATTCGGGGTCGATGCCCTGACGCTCGAACTCATCGACCATCGCCAGCATGTAGCTCGGCGTGACCATGATGATGGAGGGCTTGAAATCCGTGATCAGCTGCACCTGTTTTTCAGTCTGCCCGCCGCCGAAGGGCACGACGGTCAGGCCGAGTCGCTCGGCGCCATAATGCGCACCCAGCCCCCCGGTAAAGAGGCCATAGCCGTAGCTGACATGCACCATGTCGCCGGGGCGTGCGCCGGCGGCGCGTATGGAGCGCGCGACCAGATCGGCCCAGGTGGAAATGTCTTGCGCGGTGTAGCCCACGACGGTTGGTTTGCCTGTCGTGCCGCTGGACGCATGAATGCGCACGACCTGCTCACGCGGCACGGCAAACATGCCGAACGGGTAGGTGTCACGCAGATCGGCCTTGGTGGTGAAGGGAAATTTCGACAGGTCTTCCAGCGTGCGCAGATCTGACGGATGCACACCGGCCGCATCAAATTTCGCGCGGTAGTGGGCTACATGGTCATAGGCATGGCCAAGCGACCATTTCAGTCGCTGCAACTGCAACGCTCGCAGGGCATCGATGCTGCCGGTTTCAATGGGCTCCAGCGGAAAACGCGTCATGAGTGATGTCCCTGAGGGGGCGTGGAGGGAGCCTGCGCGGTGGGGCCGGTCTCGATGAACTGGCCCTTGATGGTGGCTGATTTGCCGCGAAACAAGGCCACCAGCTTGCCGTTCTGATCGGTGACCCGGGTATCGTAGACCCCGCTACGCCCTGCCAGATGCTGCTCCTGGCCTTCGGCGGTCAGCACGTCGCCTTCTTGCGCCGGCGCCAGAAAATGGATCTCGGCACTGGCCGCCACGGCCTTCTGGTTATGGCTGTTGCAGGCAAAAGCAAACGTGCTGTCGGCCAGCAGGAACATGAATCCTCCGTGGCACATGCCATGTCCGTTGGTCATGTCGCGGCGCACGGTCATGCTGATCCGGGCATAGCCAGGCCGTACTTCCAGGAGCTGCATGCCCAGGGCCTGCGATGCGCGATCATCAGCCCACATCAGACGTGCGACCTCCTGGGCGACTGCCAGTGATTCGGCCGACATGGGTCAGCGACCCTCGAAGCGCGGCGCGCGCTTGGCCAAAAAGGCGCTGACGCCTTCGTTGTAATCGTGACTGGCGCCCATGCGGCGCTGCAGATCGCGCTCAAGGTCGAGCTGTGCGTCCAGTGTCTGCGTGGCGGCCTCGCGAATCGCATGCTTGATGCCGGCCAGAGCGGCTGTCGGCATCACTGCAAGGCGTGCGGTCAGTGCATCGACTTCTGCATCGAGGCGCTCATCATCCACGCACTTCCAGATCAGCCCCCACTGCTCGGCCTTCTCGGCGGGGAGCTTCTCGCCGAGCATCGCCAGACCCATGGCGCGCGCGGTGCCTACCGTGCGCGGCAAGAACCAGGTGCCGCCCGAGTCGGGCACCAGACCGATGTTGACGAAGGCCTGCAAAAAGCTCGCTGAGCGGGCAGCGATCACCAGATCGCAGGCGAGCGCCAGGTTCGCGCCCGCGCCTGCCGCAACCCCCTGGATGCGAGCCACCACCGGCTTGGGCAAGGCCTGCAGGCGGCGCACCAGCGGATTGAAAGTGGTGTCAATCAGTTCACCCAGTTCTGTGGGCGCTTTCGGATCGAAGGACAAGTCTGCGAGATCCTGACCGGCACAAAACGCTCTTCCGGCCCCCTGCAGCAAGACTGCGCGCACGCTCGTGTCACGCTCGATCATGCCGATGGCTTCGGCCAGTTCCGCATGCATCACGCGGGTGAAACTGTTGAGTTTGTCAGGTCGATTGAGCGTGAGTCGCGCAACCCCTGCTTGCACGGCGAGTGTGACTGTCTGACCGGCTGACATACGATCTGCCTCCTCTTTTTCTGTAGCCAATCGAGGTTAGCACAGCCATTTCACCCCCTTATGAGACACCGGGCGGGGCTTGAGCGTCGATCCTCTGCGCGGTGTCTCGAAAGCCTGCTGCGGCTACTTGTCTGCGCCTGGCTTGCGGTCGTCTTCCAGCTTGAACAGGTGCTCCCCCTCGCTGCCGGATAGCAGCCCCGTGTGTGCATAGATGCCCAGCTTGCCTCGCGTATCGGTGATGTCCAGGTTGCGCATGGTCAGTTGACCGATCCGATCCAGTGGCGTGAATGGTGCGTCTTCCACCTTCTCCATGCTGAGCCGCTCGGGGGCATAGGTGAGGTTGGGGCTTTCGGTGTTCAGGATGCTGTAGTCATTGCCACGACGCAGCTCAAGCGTCACTTCGCCCGTGACCGCGCGCGCCACCCAGCGTTGTGCGGTCTCACGCAGCATGATGGCCTGAGGGTCGAACCAGCGTCCCTGATACAACAGCCGACCCAGGCGCATACCGTTGATCCGGTACTGCTCGATGGTGTCTTCGTTATGAATGCCGGTGACCAGGCGCTCGTAGGCAATGTGCAACAACGCCATGCCCGGAGCCTCATAGATCCCACGGCTTTTCGCCTCGATGATCCGATTCTCGATCTGGTCGCTCATCCCCAGGCCATGACGTCCGCCAATCTCATTGGCCTTCAGGAACAGATCCACCGGATTGGCGAACGCCTGTCCATTGAGCGCAACCGGTTGCCCTTCTTCAAAGCGGACCGTCACTTCCTCGGCCTTGACCACGCAGTCCTCGCGCCAGAACGGCACGCCCATGATCGGGTTGACGATGCGTATGCCGCTGTTCAGCTGCTCCAGGTCCTTGGCCTCATGCGTAGCGCCCAGCATGTTGCTGTCGGTGGAGTAGGCTTTTTCGGCACTCATCTTGTAGCCAAAGCCGGCTGCGGTCATGAATGCCGACATTTCGGCGCGTCCGCCCAACTCGTCAATGAACAGCTGATCGAGCCAGGGCTTGTAGATCTTGAGGTTGGGGTTGGTCAGCAGACCATACCGATAGAAACGCTCGATATCGTTGCCTTTGAACGTTGAGCCGTCGCCCCAGATGTTGACGTCATCCTCGCGCATCGCAGCGACCAGCATCGTGCCCGTGACGGCGCGTCCCAGCGGTGTGGTGTTGAAGTATGTGATGCCCCCGGTGCTGATGTGAAAAGCCGAGGACTGAATCGCTGCAATCCCTTCATGCGCCAGCTGCGTCCGGCAGTCGACCAGGCGGGCCACTTCAGCGCCGTAAGCCAAGGCCTTGCGCGGAATCTCGTCATAGTCGGATTCATCGGGCTGCCCAAGATTGGCGGTGTACGCATAGGGCAGCGCCCCTTTTTGTTTCATCCACAACAGCGCGGCGCTGGTGTCCAGCCCCCCTGAGAAGGCAATGCCGACACGTTGGCCCTTGGGCAGGTTCTGCAGGATTGTGCTCATGGTGGTCGACTCAGCCGAAGTGACAGATGTAGTGATAAGGCTCGCTGACGCGAATCTCGAACCGCGAATGGGCGGGCACCTGGAAAGACTCGCCTTGCCCTGCGCGCACCCAGGCGGTGCTGCCGTCCAGCTTGTATTCACATGAACCGGCGACGCACTCCATGACTTCCGGGGCAGCGGTGTTGAACTCCAGTGTGGCGGGAAGGATGACGCCCACCGAAAGCCTCGTTCCGTCGGGCCTGACGAGGGTGTGGCTCACGCATTTGCCATCGAAATACACATTGGCCTGCGTGGTGATGGACACGCCATCAATCTGTGCTGTGGTCATGAGCAAACAAGAAAAATGAATCACAAGAACCGTCAGCGCGCCGCACGTTGTGATCAGGCAAAACTACCTGTCTGACCACCACCGACTACGCGCTCGAGCGGGCGAAAGCCTCTCAGTGTAGGCCAGGTCACCGACCACGACAGGGCGCCGCAGGCTGTCGGACCGCACTGGGCGCAGGCTTGACTCGCCCATGCTCGACGCACCTCTTTGCGCCAAAGGCAACGCGCCCGGGTGCACAGCGCCTGCATGACCGTTCTTTCAGGGGCGCACCCCGCGCTGCGCGGGGCTTTGATGAGGCCGACTTGCAATCCTCAAAAAAGCCCGATATAGTCGCTGGCTCTGCTGAAGAAAAGCTTCCTTCAACGGTGTTACGCCAACGGCGGCGCCACGAAGAAGCTGCAAGCCTCTAAAGAAGGTGAGCCGTCAACAGGGCAGCAAGTCCAGTCAAGCCAAACGAACATCTGGTGCGACTTGACAAACAAAAAAAGAAGCCGCATAATTCCGCTTCTGTGCTGATCGCAAGACAGCGTGCTCTTTAAAAATTGAACAGCCGATAAGCGTGGGCGTTTGGGCATGAAATGCCTTACCGCGAAGCTCAATCCGAAAGGAAAGGGCGTAGTGGAAAGAAACAAACGCTCTCGCGAATAGATCAAGGTAGCCGTGAGCAATCACGGCAATCAACGATCAATTCCATAGAGTAAGCGACTTACACATAGTAAGTTGCCAAAGATCGAACTGAAGAGTTTGATCCTGGCTCAGATTGAACGCTAGCGGCATGCCTTACACATGCAAGTCGAACGGCAGCACGGGGGCAACCCTGGTGGCGAGTGGCGAACGGGTGAGTAATACATCGGAACGTACCCAGTAGTGGGGGATAACGTAGCGAAAGCTACGCTAATACCGCATACGCACTACGGTGGAAAGCGGGGGATCGCAAGACCTCGCGCTATTGGAGCGGCCGATGGCAGATTAGCTAGTTGGTGGGGTAAAGGCCTACCAAGGCGACGATCTGTAGCTGGTCTGAGAGGACGACCAGCCACACTGGGACTGAGACACGGCCCAGACTCCTACGGGAGGCAGCAGTGGGGAATTTTGGACAATGGGGGCAACCCTGATCCAGCAATGCCGCGTGTGCGAAGAAGGCCTTCGGGTTGTAAAGCACTTTTGGTGGGAGCGAAACGGTTTGGGCTAATACCTCGAGCTAATGACGGTACCCGCAGAATAAGCACCGGCTAACTACGTGCCAGCAGCCGCGGTAATACGTAGGGTGCAAGCGTTAATCGGAATTACTGGGCGTAAAGCGAGCGCAGGCGGTTATGTAAGACAGATGTGAAATCCCCGGGCTTAACCTGGGAACTGCATTTGTGACTGCATGGCTAGAGTGTGTCAGAGGGGGGTGGAATTCCACGTGTAGCAGTGAAATGCGTAGAGATGTGGAGGAACACCGATGGCGAAGGCAGCCCCCTGGGATAACACTGACGCTCATGCTCGAAAGCGTGGGGAGCAAACAGGATTAGATACCCTGGTAGTCCACGCCCTAAACGATGTCTACTAGTTGTCGGGCCTTAATTGGCTTGGTAACGCAGCTAACGCGTGAAGTAGACCGCCTGGGGAGTACGGTCGCAAGATTAAAACTCAAAGGAATTGACGGGGACCCGCACAAGCGGTGGATGATGTGGATTAATTCGATGCAACGCGAA
>JBIKKG010000220.1:0-6063 GCA_044360485.1 Burkholderiaceae bacterium
TGGAGACGCTCATTCGATATTCGAACACGATAACCGACTCCGACCCGTCGCGGCGCGCCGAAACCCGGTGGCGCGTTTCGACAATCACCGTACCATGCATCCGATTGGGGGAGCGACAGGCTGTGGAATTCGACTACATCATCGTGGGCGCCGGCTCAGCCGGGTGCATCGTGGCCAATCGGTTGTCGGCTGATCCGGGCACGCGCGTGCTGCTCATCGAGGCAGGCGGGCACGATCGCAGCCTGTGGATCCACCTGCCGATCGGGTATTTCCGCACCATGCTCGATCCGCGCTTTTCGCGCAGCTTTCCCACCGAGCCCTGCGAAGGCACCGCAGACCGCGCCATTGCCTGGCCGCGCGGACGGGTGCTGGGCGGCTCATCTTCGATCAACGGGCTGATTTTCATCCGGGGTCAGCACGAAGACTTCGATGATTGGGCCCGTGGCGGCGCGAGCGATTGGTCGTATCGGTCGCTGTTGCCGCATTTTCGCCGCTACGAACGCTATATCGGCGGTGAGGATGTGTACCACGGTGGGCGGGGCGAGTTCGGGGTCTCTGATTTGCGCAATGACCATCCTGCCTGCGCGGCGTGGGTCGAAGCGGGTGTGCAATTCGGCCTGCCCCGCAACCCCGACTTCAATGGCGCCAGCACCTATGGTGTGGGCGCCTATCAGCTCGCCATTGCCAACGGTTGGCGCAGCAGCGCTGCCACGGCGTTCTTGAAGCCGATTCGCAGCCGCCCCAATCTGAGTGTACTGACCGGTGCACACGCCACCCGCATCCTGTTCGAGCGGGGGCGGGCCGTGGGGCTGCAATGGGTGCAGGCTGGCAAGCAGGGCGAGGCCCGGGCAAGCCGCGAGGTGATCCTGAGCGCAGGGGCCCTGCAGTCGCCCCAGCTGCTGCAGCTCTCGGGGATCGGGCCGGCGGCGCTCTTGCGTGCGCATGGCATCGATGTGGTGGCCGACGCGCCCGCCGTGGGGGAGAACCTGCAGGATCACTACCAGGCACGCACCATCGTGCGCCTGCGCGATCCAATCTCACTCAACGATGACGTGCGTCGCCCAACGAAGCTCGCCGCCATGGGCCTGCAATGGCTGTTCAAGAACGCCGGTCCGCTCACCGTCGGTGCGGGCCAGGTAGGAGGCGCTGGCTGCACGGCGGATGCGCGCAATGGTCGCCCGGATGTGCAGTTCAACGTGATGCCGCTGTCAGTGGACAAGCCCGGCATGCCGCTGCACCGCTACTCGGGCTTCACCGCGGCCGTGTGGCAATGCCACCCGCAGGCGCGCGGCAGACTGTCGATTACCTCGACCGATCCGCTGGCTGCGCCGCGCATCGAGACCCACTACCTGTCCAATGACACCGATCGCAGGGCGATCGTGGCGGGGCTGCGCATGCTCCGAGAGATTTACGCCCAACCGGCATTCGCCAAGCACTACGAGGCCGAAGTGCTGCCTGGTGCCGCGGCGCGCGACGATGCGGGCCTGCTGGACTTCGCTCGCCGGCACGGCGGCACGGTCTATCACTGCGTGGGCACTTGCCGCATGGGGACAGATGCGCAATCGGTGGTGGACCCTCAGCTGCGCGTGCGTGGCGTGGACGGACTGCGCGTGATCGACGCTTCGATCATGCCGACGGTCACCTCGGCCAATACCAATGCGGCATCGCTGATGATTGGCGAAAAAGGAGCCAGCCTGGTGCTGGGCACAGCCTGAGGCGGTGCAGCCCTTGCAGTGATCCTGCCGGAGCATCACGCACAAGACGACACCCGCCCGGCCATTCCCGGTGAATGCGGGCTCAGGCCGTGCCAGGCAGCTTGCCGGACTTCACCGTGACTTCGCGCTGCGGGAAGGGAATCTCGATGCCGGCTTGGCGAAAACGCCGCCAGATCTCCAGGTTGACCGCTGAACGCAGGCCCAGCGTGCCGGTCTCGGGATCGCTCACCCAAAAACCAAGCTCCAGATTGATGGACGAGTCGCCGAAGTTCACCAGAAATGCGAGCGGCGGGGGGTCACTCAGCACACGCGGCTGCGAACGCGCAATGTCGACCAGGATCGCCATGGCCTGCTCGACATCACAGTCGTAGGCCACACCCACCTGCAATGGGATGCGGGTGTTGGAATTGGTGAAGGTTTCGCTTTCGACCACCGAGCTCACGAGCATTTCGTTGGGCACGATGGCATCCACACCATCGAGTCCTTTGAGCACGGTGTAGCGGGTGGCGATCTCAGCGACCACACCGCGGTACTTGTCGACCCGAATCAGTCGTCCCGGCTCAATGGAGTTGTCGAGCAGGATGATGAACCCCGAGATGTAGTTGGCGGCAATCTTCTGCATGCCGAAACCCAGGCCCACACCCAGCGCACCACCGAACACCGACAGCATGGTGAGGTCGATGCCCACCACCGGCAGTGCAATCAGCAGTGCGATCAGCATCAGCATCGGTTTGGCAATGCGACCGATCACAGCGCGCGCGCTGCTGGGCATGGCGGACGCGTTGGCCAGACGGGCATCCAACGCACTGCTCGCCCACAAGGCCACCAGGCTGGACAGTGCCACGGTCAGCAGACCCGTCACCAGTTGCAGCAAGGTGATGCGCGACTTGCCCAGCGGAATGATGACGCTTTCCAGCGTGTGCAGCAGCGCGGGCAGCAGGTCGAGCACATCGAGTGCGGTCAGCAACCAGACCGTGAAAGCGATCGGCTGCTCGAATCCGGCGACCCACTTCGCGCTCGGAAAGGTCTGGCGCAGCCCCAGCAGGAGGGCGCGGATGACCACGACCGCCACCAGCAGCTCGATCGCCACCGAGAGCAGGCTGGCAGGTACAAAGCGCACCAGCACCGTTCGGGCCACGACCACCAGGACCAGTGCGATCAGCGGCCAGCCGATGCGGTGAACCCAGGACGTGATGCGCCCGGAACGCCCGCGTTCAGAAAGGCGACGGTCGATGCGCGCGGCCAGTTGCATGGCCAGTGCCACGCAGACGGCCAGCGCCACGGGGGCCCACCAGCCCTGCGCAGTCGACAGCTCGCGAATGAGGCCGTTGATCAGAGGCCCCAGTGCAGCGAGGTCAAACGGCAGGTTCAGAGGGGCTTGCATCCAGCAAGGATAGCCGACGATCGCGTTAACATGACCTGAACATGCGCCGGCGCATCAGGCGCCTCAATTCATCACACGGAGACTTCAAGCATGGCCGAAAAGATCATTCACCCCGATGACGTTCACCGCTGGATGGTGAATTTGTGGCTGCGTGCAGGCTCCAGTGAACGCGAAGCTCAGCTGACCGCCGACCATCTGGTGGGCGCCAATCTGGCCGGTCATGACTCCCATGGCATTGGCATGGCGCCGCGCTACGTGAAGTCCTTCAAGGCCAACGAGCTGCAGCTCAATCAGACCGTTGACGTGGTGCTGGACAACGGCCCGCTCATCACGGTGGATGCGCGTCGCGGCATGGGTCAGTCGGTGACGCACCAGGCCATGGAAATCGCCATCGATCGTGCCCGCACACACGGGGTGTGCGTGATGGGTCTGCGCAATTCCCATCACCTGGGGCGCGTGGGGCACTGGGCGGAACAGGCCGTGGCCGCAGGACTGGCTTCGGTGCATTTCACCAACGCGGTTTCGACGATCCCGATGGTGGCGCCCTATGGCGGCGCACAGGCGCGCTTTCTGACCAACCCCTTTACCGTGGGCATCCCGCGCCCGGGTGCAGATCCGATCCTGCTCGATTTCGCCACCAGCGCCATCGCCCACGGCAAGGTGCGCGTGGCATACATGAAGCGCAAATCCGATCCGAGTTCGGAAGTGCCCGAAGGCAGTCTGATTGACGCGCAGGGCCAGCCCACGCGTGACCCGACCGTGATGTTCGAGCCTGCGCAGGGGCCGCATGGTGCGCTGCAGACTGCAGCCGCTCACAAGGGACACGCACTGGCCATGGTGTGCGAACTACTGGGCGCAGCGCTGACCGGGGGCGAGACCGCGCAACCGGCCAACCGCACCATGCAGTTCGCGATCTGGAACAACATGTTCGCCATCGTGTTCGATCCGAACCGCATCGGCGCGGCTGAGCGCTTTGCGCAAGAAGCGCGGGCCTTCACGGACTGGGTGCAATCGGCGCCGCTGTCGGGTGCCACCGACCGAATCATGATGCCCGGCGACCCCGAGCGGCGCGCCCGTGCCGAGCGGGCGCAAGGCATGCCGGTGGACCTGGGCACGCTGGCCGATCTGGATGCGGCCGCGCAGGCGATCGACCCTAGCTTGCCGGCACTGTCTTCGCTCGCCAGGCACTGACCGCCAGGCAACACCACCCGGCCACGAAGGCCAGACCACCCACCGGCGCGAGCATGCCCAGCCCGCGCAGGCGGGTGAGCGCCAGCACATAAAGGCTGCCGCAAAAGAGCAGGATACCCACGGCAAAACACACGCCGGCCGCCCACAACCAGCGGCCCTGCAGTCGGGGGGCGAGCACACCGACCAGCAACAACGCGAAAGCGTGCAGGAACTGATAGCGTGCAGCGGTCTGCCAGGTGGCGAGCTGTGCGGGCTCCAGCACGGCGCGCAGGCCATGGGCTGCAAACGCATCGGTGAGCACCGCCAATGCAGCCAGCAATGCACCGGTGATGAGCCAGACGCGCCCGGGCGAGTTGTTGGCTGCGGGTATCGTGTGACGCAGGTCGGTCAATTCAGGTCCTGTGGAGACGTTCGTCCGGGGATGCGTTCGTCATGAGCCAGGCCTGCCGCCGCATCGCCGGTGGTGGCCGTGGGTGGCGTATGCGCGATCAGCCAACCGATGAGATCGCGCTCGAACGCCGCACGGCCCACATCGTGGTGCACTTCATGCCGGCAGCCGGGGTACAGGATGAGCTGATGATCCGGGTGCCCGCAGGCGGCAACGAACGCGCGGCTGCCCTCGGGCGAGGTGATCGGGTCATCTTCCCCGTGCATGACCAGCAACGGCAGCGGAAAGCGGGTGGCACCTTCGCGCGTCGCAGGCATGACCTTCATGATCTCCGTGCCCCAGCGCATCGAGACCGCTTCTGTACGCAAGGGGTCGGCAATGTAATCGGCCACGACGTCAGGCAGAGTGGAAATACCGGTCTTATCAATGCCCAGTCGGGTGGATAGCTTCGGTGTGAGGATCGAGAGCACGCTGGCCACCACTTCCAGGGCGCGTCGGCGTGGTCCGCCAGGCAGCAGGGCCGGACCACTGGCCACGACGCCGGCAAGGCCCTCTGGGCGCTGCAACGCATAGTCCAACACGATGAGCCCGCCCATGCTGTGGCCGAACAGGAACAGCGGCTTGCCCGGAGCGAGCGTGCGGGCCAAGGCCAACATGGCGGCCGTGTCGGCGCGGTAATCGTCCCAGTGGTTGATATGACCGCGCGGGCCTGGGCTTCGACCGAATCCGCGCAGATCCGCACTGGCGACGGCAAACCCGGCCGCAGTCAACGCCTGATGCAACCCCGCATAGCGGGCACTGTGTTCGCCCAGACCATGCACCATAGCGACCGCACCGCGGGCCTCACCGACAGCAGGCAGCGCACGGCCCCGCAGCACCAGGCCGTCGGAAGTGGCAAGAAGCGCATCAGTCATGGGTGGTGCTCGGCGATGGATGCAGCATGGGGGTTGGCATGGCGTGCGGGTCGTACACTACACCAGCACCCTCCCAACAACACTTGCCCGACATCCTGATGGCCCGCGCGCTTTTTGTCGTCGACTCCATTGCAGTGGCCGAACCCGCCATGGCCCACGGCGTGGTGGTCTGCGGCTCGCACGGAGGTGTGTCGGCCGCGCGCTACGTCCTGGCGCTGGCAGACAAGCCGCTTGCGGTGTTCTTCAACGATGCGGGCGTCGGCAAGGATGAAGCCGGCATCGTGGGGCTGGCCATGCTGCAACAAGTCGGCGTGATTGCAGCGGCCTATGCGCACCGCTCGGCGCGCATCGGCGAGGCCGCTGACGGGCTTGCGCATGGTGTGATCAGCTACGTCAATGCACTGGGCGCACAGGCCGGGCTGGCAGCGGGTCAGACGGTGCGCGAGCAGGTGGCGCGCCTGCGGCGGATGG
>JBIKKG010000221.1:0-6055 GCA_044360485.1 Burkholderiaceae bacterium
TCGCTCAGCCCCTTGCTGGTCAAACCGCTGGGCATCCGATTGCCGATCTATCCGGCCAAGGGCTACTCAGTCACGATCCCTGTCGCCGATGCGTCGCTCGCGCATCAGGTGTCGTTGACCGATGACGAATACAAACTGGTGTTTTCACGTCTGGGCGATCGACTGCGCATCGCTGGCACCGCCGAGCTCAATGGTTACGATCGTGACTTGAATCGCCTGCGCTGCGAGGCGATCGTGCGCCGGGTGGACGCATTGTTCCCAGGTGCAGGCGACTCGAGCCAGGCCCAGTTCTGGACCGGGTTGCGCCCGGCCACCCCCAGCAATGTGCCGATCATTGGTCGCTCACGCCTGCCCAATCTGTATCTGAACACCGGGCATGGCACGCTGGGCTGGACCCATGCATGCGGGTCGGGCAAGAGCATCGCCCGGATCGTGGGTGGCCACGCGCCGGAGGTCGACTTCGCTTTTGTGGGGTTGTCTTCACGGCCCACGACCGTAGTGGGTTTGCAGCCCTCGGTGCGCGCCAGTTAAGTCGCAGCCTCCGCTGACGGGCGTCGGCGAAGGATCGACTCAGTGGTGTCGAATCAGGGCCGAATCAGAGGCGAACCCTGGGTCGATCCGGTGTCTCAGGCGGTGGCCAGCGCGGCTGTGCGGCGAGGCTCGAGCTTGTGCCCGATGTCGGCAAGCAGCTCATAGGAGCGCAGGCGCGCATCGTGGTCGAAGATGCTGCCGCTCACCATCAGCTCGTCGGCGCCGGTGCGCTCGATGAATGCCTGCAACTGTCTGCGCACGCTTTCGGGTGAGCCCACGAAGGCACATTCGAGCATGCGCATGGCATGCGCTTTTTCGGCCGGCGACCAGTAGGTCTCGATATCGTCGATCGGGGGTGCCATCAGGCCGCGACGATTGCGCGCCATGTCGGTAAAGCGCTGTTGCAGCGTGGTGAACAGCCGAGCCGCTTCTCGATCGGTATCGGCCACGATCACGTTGATGCAGGGCATGGCGTGCGATCGGGCAAGCTGCTCCGAGGGCTTGAATTGCTGGCGATAAATGCGCAGGGCGGCGTCCAGGTCGGCAGGCGCGAAGTGCGAAGCAAACCCATACGGCAGACCGAAGTGCGCTGCCACCTGCGAGCCGTAGGTGCTGGAGCCCAGGATCCACAGCGGCACATGGGTGCCGGCACCCGGCACGGCACGGATGCCCTGGTCGGGCTGTGCATCGTCAAAGAGGAAGCGCAGCGCCTGAATATCGTCGGGGAAATGCTCTGCAGCCTGCGGATGCGCACGCAGTGCGCGCATGGTGGCCTGATCGGTCCCCGGTGCCCGCCCCAGTCCCAGGTCGATGCGACCCGGATAGAGCGAGGCCAGCGTGCCGAACTGCTCGGCAATCACCAGGGGTGAGTGGTTGGGCAGCATGATGCCGCCTGAGCCCAGGCGGATCGTGGAGGTGCCGCCCGCCAGATAGCCGATCACCACCGATGTGGCCGAGCTGGCGATGCCGACCATGTTGTGATGCTCGGCGACCCAGTAACGCTGATATCCCCAGCGCTCGACGTGGCGGGCGAGGTCGAGTGCGCGCGGCAGGGCCTGCACGGGTGTTTCGCCCATGCGCACCGGGACGAGATCGAGGACGGAAATCGGGATCATGGCGGTCGCTTCTGCTTGAGATATCCGCAGACCTTACCACCGTGGGCGCCCCGACGCAGTGATCAGCACACGTCAGTGAAAAGTGTCGGCGCGGCGCCCGTCGTTTCGGGCGGTTCAGGTTCGGCCACTGGCCGCATCGAAGCCCACGCGCTCAAAGCGAAAGGCCGTGCCGTAGTGCTCGAACTCGTGGCTGGTAATGCCGTGACGCAGCGACCCGTCGAAGCGCTCGGGCGGCTCGACCACCATCACACGCAGCACGACGACATCCCCCGCCTTGACCAGACCGGCGTGCACTGCGGCGGCGGCGACGCTGGAGTCGCCGGTGTAGATGTCAGTGCCCCAGACAGGCCCGTCAGGATCGCCGGTGACGCGAAAATAATAGGTCTGACCGATCTGTCCGCAATGTTCGACCATGGTGCGCGGCGGCTCGTGGGCCAGCAGCCCTTGCTCAAGCAGCCGTTCGAGCTGCTGCGGGCCAAGGCGACCGCGCCGGTCAAAATACGCTGCCAGTTCCTGGATCACTTTCATGGTGGGGCGCTCCTGGGTTCAGTGTGGTGAATCGGCGAGGCGAATCAATGGGGCGGGTCAGGTGCGTGGGCACAGGTGCATCACTCGCCCTTGTCTGGGTCGAAATGTGGGTTGCGACTGGGGTGGCAGCAGCCACAGCAGCTCAAAGGGCAGCGCCTCATCGGGGTGCTGGATATCGCCGTCGGTGATCACCACGACCGCCTGCACTTCGGGGTCGTTCGCCAGATAGCGCAGGGCAGGCGAGAGATCGCTGCCGCCGTACCCTGCGATCTGCTTGCGGGCAAGTTGCTGCGGTTCGAGGGTGTCATCGGCGGTGACGATCGCATCGCACTGGATCAGGCGTACCTGCGTGACACCCAGCGCTTCGCAGACATCGCCCAGCGCCCCCAGTGCACGGGGCATCTCGTCGCTCATGGACCCGCTGGTGTCGAGGACGACGTTCAACACCTGACTCTCGCGCCGTCGCCCGGGCAGCACGATGCCGGCGCTGCCGGCTGCGCGCCGCGCAGGCCGCTCAAAGGTACGCGGGCCCATGGTCACCGACTCGATCCAACGCTGCAAAGGGATCTGCGCCGGCGTCCGATAGGCGCCGCGTGCTGCGTCGACCCACCGGCTGTCATGCCCGGGCGACAAACCCATCTGAGCCGCTAATGCCGCAGGCAGTCGGCCACGTGCCCGGGCCACTGCCATCCCGCGGCGGGCTGTCTGCTCGAGTTCACGTTGTTGCTCACGTTGAGCCTGCGCGTCGGCATCGAACCACTCGCGCTCCAGTGCGTCGGCCAGCACGTCACCCATTTCGTCGCTGATCTCGTCACCGGAGGACTCGCCGTCGCCATCGCGCTGCCCACTGCCTGAGCCGCTGCGTGATCCCGATCCAGGTTGCCAGATCCGAACTTTGGTACCGCCACCGGCCGTCTGGGCGCGCGCCTCGCGTCGCAATTCGAGCAGGATGGCTTCAGCTGAACGCAGCCTGGCGCCCTGCATGTCCAGCCCTCCTGCCGGGATGCGGGCGATCCCGAGTTCATGGCGCAGGACATCGTTGATGATGTAGTCATGGGCCACGTTGAACTGCATCAGGTCGCTGCCGCGTGCGCGCTGATGCGTGCGCAGCGCCAGGTGCAGCAACTCATGGGCGACCACGAAGTTCAGGTCGGCATCGTTGAGTTTGCCGACGAACTGCGCGTTGGCGACCATCCGCCCCGAGGCGAAGACGCCCATGGTGGGCACCCGTGCATCGAGCTGAACACGCGCTGCAGCGGCCAGTCCTGCGAGATACGGAAACGGGACCGTGATCCGGCGCAGCGCCAGGCCGATCCGCGCCAGCGCGTCTGATGCTCCGGATGCGGACGCATCGGGCCGTCGGGTCAATGGGGTGCTCATGCGCGCGCTTTGCTTGCGCTAGACCTGGGCGACCCGGCCCAACAGCTCGAACATCGCGTCTTCTGCGCCCAGTTCCGCCCAGCGGTCGACCAGATCGGTCAGCACCTGCAACTGATGCTCATCGGGCAGCGCTCGCAGGAAGCGGTCGACCACAGCGGGCTCGACCGCTTCCAGCCGTCCTTCACGCACATGCTGGCGCATACAGTCGAGCACAAACCATCGGCCTGACTCGCCCTGGGGCAGGGTCTCGGGTTCGCGCAGATAGTCGCCGAGTTCCCGCAGGGGCGTGAGCGACTCTTCGGCCAAAGCGCAGAACATGGCCGCGTCTTCGGGCGACAGACGACCGAATGCCAGCGCACGGCGGGTGGTGGCATCGAGCACACCCGCCGATTCGGCGAGGTCGAGCGAGCGCGACAGCGCAGCCCAGGCGCGTGGTGTGGAGAACGGCACCGGATCTTCCGGGACTGGCCGCACCAGGGACTCGGGCATGGACGCGACAAATCGACGGATCTCCGGGCGCACGCCATGCACGGCGGCCCATTGCAGCCACTCGTCGGTATCCACCCGGACATGCAGGATGGTCACCCGGTTGACCAGCGCCGAACTCATGGCGCGTACCAGCGCGCGGTCCTGCATCCGGTTGCCGGCCGCTACGACCCACGTGCCGCGCGGCAGCGCGAATTCGCCAATGCGTCGCTCAAGGAGCAGCGAATAGAAGGCCTTCTGGACGTCAGGCGCACACGCGGGCAGCTCATCCAGAAAGAGGCAGAACGGCTCGGCGTTCTCGGGCAGCAGGGCGCGCGGCGGGCAGAACACCGAACGCTCGCCCACGATGCGTGGCACGCCGCTCACGTCTTCCGGCGCAATTTGCGTACCCAGCAGCGAGCGGCAAGGCAGACCGGCTTCGCGTGCCACCTGAAACACGATGTCGGACTTGCCCACACCGGGCGGCGCCAGCAGCAGGAAGCTTTGCTCGTGCGCCATTGCCCGGATGAGTGTGGCGGCCTGGCGCAGGGTCACGGGTGCAGTCTGACCGAAGGCCATGGACGGATCGGTGTCGTGTGCAGAAGGCATGACGGCTTCCTCGGGACGAAACGACCAGTCTGTGTGGCCGTCGCACCGGAACGCAATGGTTCTATATTGGAGCCATAATGGAACTGTCGGCCAGCACTGCCCGTGCCGCCCCGACTGGATCAGACCGAACGAACCCAAGTACCGGTGCAACAGATGCCTACACTGTCTATCAAGGATGTCCCCGAGCCGGTGGCGCAGGCTTTGCGTGAGCGGGCACGGCTCAATCACCGATCGCTGCAAGGCGAGCTGCTGTCGCTGGTCACGGCGGCTGCTGCAGCCCAGGATCCGCTGACGCTGACGCGTTCGCCGTCGCGTCCCGTGCCGGTGGCGTCGGTACGCTCGTCGGCAACGGAGCCGGGATCGCTCAAGCCGATTGAACTGATCGCTCGCGAACATGCCGCCCGACGGGCAAGACCGGTTCGAAGCGGGCCGTCAGCCGGACAGCAGGTGCGCGCTGATCGGGAAGGTCGATGAGTCGGCGCAGACTGTTTTCAGCCCAACCCGGGGCATCGCTGCGAGTCCGACGACCCGTGGTGGTCGATGCTGCCGTGCTGGCGGCCGTGCTGTTCGACGAACCGGAGGGCCCTGCTGCATTGCGCGAGTTGGCGGGCATGAGTCTGCATGCGCCCCAACTGATCGACTATGAAATGGCCAGTGTGGCGCTGGCCAAGGCGCGTGCCGGCCTGGGCGATATCGCTGCCCAGGGACTGGCCGATTACAAGGTGCTCGCGCTCGAGCGGGCTTGGGTGGAGCCGGTGGCGCAGGCCTCACTGGCCATGAGTTATCGGATCACGTCTTATGACGCGGCCTACTTGTGGTTGGCCGCCGCCTTGCAAGCCCCGCTGATCACCTTCGATGCGAAGCTTGCGCGTGCTGCGCGACGCCATCTGGGCAGCGATGATTGAGCCTGCCCGCCGATGCAGGCAGGCGGGCCGGTGTGCAGGACAGGCCCGATGCGGCTCAGGCCTTTTTGAGCCGTTCGTTTTGCGGAAACATGTTGCGCCGAGCCTCTTCGTCCAATTCAGTCTTGAAGGCATGGGCGGTGCGCAACTTTTCGACGCGCTGGGCTGCGGGACGTGCCGTGATCTCGTCGAGCAGCCGCTTGACCTGAGGGTATTGGCCCCAGGGATTGTCGATGCCCAACACGAAGGGCACCAGCCGCGCCCAGCCCCAGAACGCCATGTCGACGATGCTGTACTGGTTACCCACAAGGTAAGGTTGCGTGGCCAGTCGGTCGTCGAGAATTTTCCAGTGCCGATGCGCTTCAAAGTCGTAGCGATTGAGCGCGTATTCCTTGGGTTCAGGGGCCATGTTGCGAAAGTGCACCGCTTGCCCTGAGTAAGGGCCAATCCCGCTGGCCACGAACATCAACCACGACAGCATTTCACCACGCTCGCGCGAGGCCAGGTCCGTGGGTACGAAGCGAC
>JBIKKG010000222.1:0-6014 GCA_044360485.1 Burkholderiaceae bacterium
AGCCCGCCGACGACCTCGCCGCTGCGGCTGCGCCGCCCGAGGCCACCGACCGCGCGGCCCTGTCCGGCTTCCTGGACGCTCTCTGGCTCGAAGACGGGCTGTCGCCCAATACGCTGGAGGCGTATCGGCGCGATCTGTCCATGTTGGCCGTCTGGCTGGCCACACGCCCTGCCACGCTGAAGGCAGCGACTCAGGCTGACTTGCAAGCCTATATCGCCGAACGCCATGCAGCGTCGCGCCCCACGAGCAGCAATCGCCGGCTCACCGTGTTTCGGCGCTTTTATCGCTGGCTGGTGCGCGAGCACCAACGCCCGGACGACCCCACGCAGCAGATCGTCTCGGCGCGTCAGTCTTTGCGTTTTCCCAAGTCTTTGTCGCAGGCTCAGGTGGAAGCCTTGCTTGCAGCGCCTGATGTCGGCACTGCGCTGGGCCTGCGCGATCGCGCGATGCTCGAAACGCTCTATGCCACGGGTTTGCGTGTCTCGGAGCTGATCGGGCTGTCAGGCGTATCGGTCAGTCTGGTGGACGGTGTGGTGCGGGTGATCGGCAAGGGCGACAAGGAGCGGCTCGTGCCGCTTGGCGAAGAGGCGCGTCACTGGATCGAGCGCTATCTGGATGACGCCCGACCCAAGCTGCTGGGTGCGCGTTCGGCCGATGCCCTCTTCGTGACCGCACGCGGTGGCGCCATGACCCGACAGATGTTCTGGACGCTGGTCAAGCGCCATGCCCGGCAGGCCGACATCCAGGCGCCGCTCTCGCCACACACCTTGCGTCATGCCTTCGCCACGCATCTGCTCAATCACGGTGCGGATTTGCGCGTGGTCCAGGTGTTGCTGGGGCATGCCGACATTTCCACCACACAGATCTATACCCACGTGGCACGCGAGCGGCTGAAGGCCTTGCATGCGCGCCACCACCCGCGGGGCTGAACTTCACGCCGCGCGAGCGCGTCGCGGTACAGTCGCGGTCGTTTCAGCGCGCACGCTCGACACGCAAGAGGAGCACACCATCATGAAGGCCTGTGTCATCGGTCTGGGGGCCATTGGCGGATTCATTGCACACCGTCTGATCGAGGGCGGCAGAGAGGTCAGTACGCTCGCACGCGGGGCCACGCTCGCCGCAGTCCGTGCGCAGGGGCTGCGCCTGCGTGACGCATCCGCGATTGACCCCGCGAGCAGGGAACGTGCCGTGCCAATCAAGGCCAGCGATGATCCGAGCGCGCTGGGGGTGCAAGACCTGGTCATCGTCACCCTCAAGACCACCGCGCTGGCCGATCTGCCCGCACTCATCGCCCCGCTGCTGGGGCCGCACACGCAGGTGGTTTCAATGATGAACGGCGTGCCGTGGTGGTTTTCCGAGGGTCTGTCCGAACCCTGGCGCGGGATGCCCTTGCGCAGCGCCGATCCGCAGGGTCTGCTCGCAGCCGCCATTGCGCCCCAGCGCGTGATGGGCGCGGTGGTGCACATGTCGGCCGCATGCCCCGCCCCCGGGCGAGTACACCAGGCTTTCGGTGAACGGATCATTTTGGGAGAACCCGGGGGAGTCGATGCCGCACGTCGTGCATCGGTGGTCGATTTCTTCACTGTGCCGGGTCTGCAGATCGAAGCCACTGCGCGCATCGAAGAAGCCCTGTGGCTCAAGCTGTGGGGCAACCTCACCATGAATCCGGTTTCGGCGCTCACCGGCGCCACCATGGACCGCATCCTCGATGACCCCTTGCTGAATCGATTCGTGTGCGACGCCATGCGCGAGGCGGCAGCCATTGGCGAGCGCATTGGCGTGCCGATCACCATGACCCCCGATGCGCGCAATGCCATCACGCGCAAGCTCGGTGCGGTGCGCACCTCCATGCTGCAGGATGTCGATGCAGGGCGTCCGATCGAGCTCGAAGCGCTCGTGGCCACCGTGCATGAAATCGCTGAGCGTGTGCAGGTCCAGACGCCCTCGATCAACGCGCTGCTCGGACTCACGCGGCTCTTTGATGCGGTGCGCACCGAGCGCATCGCTGCCCATGGTTCGCAGGCGACCACTGAGCAGCCCCGCCCATGAGTGCAGCCACACCCGAGCAACCGGAGCATGGTGCGATCGCACACGGCCATCCGAACCAGTTTGCCCTGCTCGGTCAGCGGCGCTTTGCCCCCTTTTTCTGGACGCAGTTTCTGGGTGCGGGCAACGACAATCTCTTCAAGTTCGCCTTCACGGTGCTGGTCACGTATCAGCTTCAAGTGAGCTGGCTGCCGCCTGCACAGGCCGGGGTCGTGATTGGCGCGCTATTCATCCTGCCGTTTCTGCTGTTTTCAGCCACCAGCGGTCAGCTGGCAGACAAGCTCGACAAGCGCTGGTTGTTTCGGCGCGTCAAGGAGCTGGAAATCGCGATCATGGGGGTAGCGGCCTGGGGCTTTCTGGCGAGCAATGTGCCGGCCCTGTTGGTGTGCGTGTTCCTGATGGGTCTGCACTCCACGCTCTTTGGCCCCGTGAAGTTCGCCTATCTGCCCCAGCACTTGACTGAGCGCGAGCTGACCGGCGGCAACGGCATGGTCGAGATGGGCACCTTCGTGGCCATCTTGCTGGGCAATCTGACTGGTGGCTTGCTGGTGGCCCTGCCTGACGGCGCGCGTCTCGTGGCAATGGCCGTGGTGGCGATGGCGGTGCTCGGACGGGTCTGCGCGCAAGCCATCCCAGCGTCCCCGCCCACCGACCCGGGTCTGCGCATCAACTGGAATCCGTTCACCGAGACCTGGCGTAATTTGCGCATCGCACGCGAAAACATCGTGGTGTTTCGCTCACTGCTGGGCATCTCGTGGATGTGGTTCTTTGGCGCGGTGTTTCTGTCGAACTTTCCTGCGTTCTCCAAGGATGTGCTGCATGGCGATGAGCATGTCGCATCGCTGCTGCTGGTGGTGTTTTCTGTCGGCATTGCCACCGGTTCGCTGTTGTGCGAGGTGCTGTCGCGCAGACATGTGGAAATTGGTCTGGTGCCCTTGGGCGCCATCGGCATGACGCTGTTTGCGCTCGATCTGTCGTTTGCCGTGCGCGGCCTGCCCGTGGTGCCGTTACAAGGCGTCTCCGCGTTTTTGGCGCGTGTCGAACATTGGCGCATCCTTTTCGATCTCACCATGCTGGCCCTTTCGGCAGGGCTGTTCAGCGTACCGATGTACGCGCTCATCCAGATCCGTTCACAGCCCTCGCATCGGGCGCGGATCATCGCAGCCAATAACATTCTCAATGCGCTGTTCATGATCGCCAGTTCGCTGGCGGCCGGTGCCCTGGTGGCGGCGGGCGTGAGCCTGCCTGTCATCTTTTTGCTGCTGGCCTTGGCCAATGCGGTCGTGGCGCTTTACATCTTTTTGCTGGTGCCCGAGTACCTGTTGCGGTTTGTGGCCTTCGTGGTGTCACGGATCATCTATCGGTTTCGCGTGCGGGGCGATGAGCACATTCCGGTCAGCGGTCCGGCAGTGCTGATCAGCAATCACGTGAGCTTCATGGACGCCGTCCTGATCATGGCGGCCAGCCCCAGGCCGATTCGCTTCATCATGGACCATCGCATTTTCGCCACGCCGGTGCTGGGTGGCGTCTTTCGACTGGCAAAAGCCATCCCGATTGCACCGCGCAGCGAAGACCCGCACACCTACGAGGCCGCCTTCGCGACCGCCCGCCAGGTGCTGGACGAAGGCGATCTGCTGGGCATCTTTCCGGAAGGCTCGATCACCCGCGATGGCGAACTGCAGCCGTTCAAGGGCGGGGTGCTGAAAATCCTGCAGGCCAATCCGGTGCCGGTCGTGCCCATTGGTCTGAGTAATCTCTGGGGGTCTTTTTTCTCGCGCATCGAACAGGGCCGTGCGATGGTCAAGCCCTTTCGACGCGGCAGCTTCAGCCGTGTGACGCTGCGAGCCGGCCCGCCTATCGCTCCCCAGGACGCCACGCTCGAGACCATGCGTGACTGGGTGGATCTGCTGGAGCACCAGCCCGAGGCAGCCCGTGTCCGCTGACGCGCGCCTTGCGGTGGATGCGCCGCGATTTGCCTGAGCCGCCGTTATCATCTCGCCCATGTCCAGCAAGCATGTCTCGCAAACCCCGGCCACTGCAGCCCTGCGTGCCGCCCGCGTGGTCTACACCGAACACCCCTACGACTATGTCGATCATGGCGGCACGGCTGAATCTGCGAGGCAGCTCGGTCTGGACGAGCACGCTGTCATCAAGACCCTGGTCATGCAGGACGATGCTGCGCGCCCGCTGATCGTTCTGATGCACGGCGATCGCAAGGTGTCCACCAAGAACCTCGCGCGCCAGGCACAGCGCAAATCGATCAGCCCCTGTGAACCCGAGGTGGCGCAGCGCCATACCGGGTTTCAAGTGGGCGGCACCTCACCCTTTGGCACGCGCAAGCGACTGCCGGTTTACGTGGAGCGCAGCGTGCTTGAATTGCCGCGCATCTGGATCAATGGCGGGCGTCGCGGTTATCTCGTGGGGATCGAGCCGCGTGCGCTGACCGAACTGCTGCAAGCCGAGCCGGTCGACTGCGCCCTGGAGGACTGATACCCATGATGACCCTGCCCGCCCTCGTGGCCGTTGTGCTCGCCTATCTGCTGGGTTCGATTTCCTTTGCGGTCCTGGTCAGCAAGCTCATGGGTCTGAATGATCCGCGCAGCTACGGGTCAGGCAACCCGGGTGCCACCAATGTCCTGCGCACCGGCAACCGCACAGCGGCAGTGCTCACGTTAGTGGGCGATGCCGGTAAGGGCGCGTTGGCCGTGGTGTTGGCGCGGCTCGCCGCCGACCGGTTCGGCTTCACCGACACCACATTGGCAGCGGTGGGGCTGGCTGCTTTCTTGGGCCATCTGTTTCCGGTGTTTCATGGCTTCAAGGGCGGCAAGGGTGTGGCCACTGCGGCCGGCATGCTGCTCGCGCTGGCGCCCTGGCTGGGGCTGGCCACGCTCGCCACTTGGGTCGCGGTGGCGGTGTTTCTGCGCTACTCCTCGCTGGCGGCGATCGTGGCCGCGGTCTTTGCGCCGCTCTTTTACCTGCTCATGGCCCGCGCCGACGCCGTTTTCGTGATGATCGCGATCATGGCGGCGCTGCTGTTGTGGCGCCATCAGGGAAACATCGCCAAGCTCATGGCGGGTACGGAGAGTCGTATCGGCAGCGGCAAGAAGGGCTAGTCAGGCGTGTGAGCGCCTTAGCCTGACACCGCCTCTCAGTTGTTGCTGACCCAGTTTTCCACGATCAGATCCGGGTAGTGCTCGAAGTCAGCCACGTTGTTGGTGACCAGCGTCACACCTAATGCAACCGCGTGCGATGCAATGAGTCTGTCCAGCGCATCGCGGTTGCGATCTTTGTTGGCCAGACGGATCGGGCCGTAAGCCTTGGCAGCTTCGGCGTCAAAGGGCGCCACGACAATGTCTGTGAGCAAGCCCGCGAGGGCTGAGCGGTTGGTGGCCTGCGTGGCTCGGCTTGAGCACGCAATGCCATATTCGAGTTCGGCCAGCGTGACGGTAGAGATGACAACATCACCAACGAAGCATGCTGCAAATCGCTCGCGTACCTCAGGCGGCTGGTGCTTCATGAGGTCAATGCAGATATTGGTGTCGAGCATGTACTTCGGGCTCATAACGCCTCGCGATTGCCCTCGAGGTTGGCGCCCCGTCCGTGCTCCATGAAGTCTGGCGAGAACTTGGCAAATTTGCTCAGCACATCGCCCATGCGACGCGTGGCGGGGCGAATGCGCAGTTCGTCTCCGTGGCGCTCGATGACCAGGTCAACGTCCCATGCGCTGTAGGCGAGTTCGGCCGGAATCCGGACCGCTTGCGAATTGCCGTTTTTGAAGAGTTTGGTGTGCGTCATCTCTGGATCGCCTTAGGATGTACAAACCTGGGCCCGAATGCGCGAGCGGGCGTCGGGCGACTCGGTGCAGAGAACGTCAGTACGAGCGCGGCAACCCCAGAATGTGTTCGGCCACGTAGGACAGCACCATGTTGGTCGAGATGGGCGCAATCTGCATGAGCCGCGTCTCGCGC
>JBIKKG010000223.1:0-5972 GCA_044360485.1 Burkholderiaceae bacterium
CTGCTGACCGATTCGGCTTCATTGTTGTTGCGTGCCGAGCTGCTGGGTGCAGCACCACAGCCTGAGCGTTGGCGCGCGCTGGTCGACTATGCCAACCAGTTTTTTCCGCAGCCCGGCCTGGCGTTTGCCGATATGCATGCGGCGGCGGTCTATGCCATGGCCGGTGACGATGCCGGCCTGGCACGCGTGCGCGACCAGGCAAAAGGCCCGGCGGCTGACATGGTGAGCGCGCTGGCGCGTGGCTTTGCAGCGATGGCGCGCGGCGATCACGCAGGCACGCTGCAGCACCTGCAACCGCTCATGGCTACCCACGAGCGCATTGGTGGCAGCCGTGCCCAGCGCGATCTGCTGTCTTATGCCGTGCAGTGTGCGCAACAGAACGGCCGCACGCAAAGCGCGTGGGTGCGGACGCGTCCCGGTCAGTTCCCGACGTCGACCACCAGCTTGCCCAGCGCCTGACGTGATTCCAGCACGCGCAAGGCTTGTGCACCTTCGTCCAGAGCGAAGCGCACCGAGACTGCCGGTTTGATCGTGCCGGCCTGCCACATGTCGATGATCGTGCGGACATTGCGCGCGTTGGCCTGCGGGTCGCTTTCGCTGAAATTGCGCAGATCCACGCCCACGATATGGCTGCGCTTGAGCAGCACCAGGTTCAGTGGCAATCGTGGAATGCCAGCGGTGAAGCCCACCACCAGATGACGGCCGTGCGGGCGCAGCGTGCGGGTGGCCGCTTCAGAGTACGGCCCGCCCACCGGGTCGTAGACGACATCAGCGCCCTGAGGCCCCACGGCTTGCTTGAGTTGATCGGCCAGCGCTTTTTGCGCATCGCGCTGCGACAGATCGGCGGCCAGTCCGGGATACACGACGCCGCCGTGCGCGCCATGTTTCAGGGCGAACTCAAGCTTGTCCTGGCTTGAAACCGCAGCGATCACCCGTGCACCCAGTGCGCGACCCAAATCGAGCGCGGCAGTGCCCACGCCGCCGGCTGCACCCAGCACCAGCAGCGTCTCGCCCGCCTGCAGGTGCCCGCAATCAACCAGTGCGTGGTACGAGGTGGTGTAGGTCAGCAGCAGCGCCGCAGCCTCATGTGCAGCGGCATCGGGGGCGATCCTTTCGCAGCGACTGGCTGTGGCAGTCACGTATTCCGCCATGCCGCCTGTGCCGCAGCGTGCAATCACCTTGTCTCCCACGGCCAGCCCCTGCACGTGCGGGCCGAGCGATGCGACGATGCCGCAGACCTCAGACCCGGGTGCGAACGGACGTTTCATCTTCACCTGATACAGATCGCGGATATACAGCGCATCCGGAAAATTGATGCCGACCGACAGGACCCTGATCAGCACCTCGCCGCTCTGGGGCACCGGCTGCGGGATGTCTTCAAACACCAGCGTGTCGGGCCCCCCGGGGCTGTGGCTCAGCAATGCTTTCATCGTGCGGGTCCTTCAGGGTGCGTGGCAAGGCGGGATCGGCTGTGGAGCCTACCGCCGCAGGCAGCGGGCAAGCGCCATGCGGGTTCAGATGTGGAACCGGAACTGGTTACCATCGCGGTCTGACCGCCTGACACAAGGAACTGAGTGATGAGCCTGCCACGCCCGCGCATCGTGCGCTTCGATCATTGGACCCATCCGATCTTCGATCAGCGGGTGACCGCTGCGACCGATGTCCAGCTGCTGGTGCAAGCCATGCCGGCCACCCTGGCCGATGCCGCGCGCGGTTTGGTGGGCGCCCATGCCTATCACGTGACCGCAGCGAAAGACGAGTTGTCCGCTTCCGCCTTCGTGACGCAAGAGCTCTTGCAGGCCTGCCCGCAGCTGCTGTGCGCATCGTCTACCGGCGCGGGCTTCGATCCGATCGATGTGCCAGCCTGCACGCGCGCCGGGGTGGCGGTGGTGAACCAGTCGGGCGGCAATGCGGTGTCCGTGGCCGAGCACGCACTGGGCCTCATCATCGGTCTGGCGCATCGCATCACCGAGAGCGACCGCCTGTTGCGCCGTGAGCGGGGGTTTTCGCGCGAAGACCTGACCGGGCGCGAGCTGGCGGGCAAGACCGTGGGTGTGGTGGGCATTGGCAACACGGGGCGGCGCGTAGCGGCCCTGGCAAACGCCTTCAGCATGCATGTACTGGCCCATGATCCCTTGCTGAGTGCCGATGAGATTCACCAGCGGGGCGCGCAGCCTTCAAGCCTGCATGAACTTCTGGAGCGCAGTGACTTTGTGTCCTTGCATTGCCCCCGTGATGCCACCACGCGCGGCATGATCGACGCTGCAGCGTTTGCACGGATGAAGCGCGGTGCGTATTTCGTGACGACCGCGCGCGGCGGCATCCACGATGAAGCGGCACTTTATGCAGCCTTGCAGTCGGGCCATTTGGCGGGCGCCGGTCTGGACGTCTGGGACCAGGAGCCGCCACCGCTGGATTCGCCGCTGCTGCAACATCCTTCGGTGATTGCCACGTATCACACTGCAGGCGTGACCCACGAGTGCCGTGAGACCATGGCCACCTGGTCTGCAGATCAACTCGTTGGGCTGATGCGAGGTGAGCGTCCGCCCAGACTGGTGAACCCCGAAGTGTGGCCGGTCTTTGCGAAGCGATTCGAGGCGATCCTCGGTCGGCCGATTCAGGCGGCGGCCTAAACATCCCCAATACATTCAAGAAGGACCTCAAGATCATGCACACCTCCAGAAGATCAACCCTCAAGACGATGGCAGCACTGGGCGCTGCAGGCGCAGGCGTGTCGGGCGCCGCACGGGCGCAGGCCTATCCCGATCGGCCGATCCGCATGATCATTGCGTACTCAGCGGGTGGTGCCACGGATGTGATGGCACGTGCCATGGCCCCCTTCATCGAAAAATACCTCGGTGGCGGTGCGAAGCTCGTGGTCGAGAACCGCGCCGGTGCGGGTGGCGGCATCGGGTTCGGCCAGTTGGCCGCCGCCGCTGCTGACGGCTACACGGTGGGCTTCATCAACACCCCCAACGTGCTCACCATCCCGATCGAGCGCAAGTCGCCTTTTCACTGGGAGCAGTACGACCTGATCGGCAATGTGGTCGATGACCCGGGCAACTTTTCGGTGCATGCCGACAGCCCGATTCGCTCGCTCGATCAGCTTGCCGCCTTTGCCAAGTCACGTCCAGGGCAGGTCACGGTGGGTTCCACCGGGGTGGGCTCCGACGATCATCTGGCGATGCTGTACTTCGAAAAAATTGCCGGCGTGAAGATGAACCACGTGCCCTTCAAGGGCGCGGCCGATGTGCGTGCGGCCACGCTGGGCAAACAGATTGATGTGGCCGCCGTCAACATCGGCGAAGCCATGCAGGCGATCAAGGCTGGCTCGCCGCTGCGCAACCTCGGGCAGATGTGCCCGACGCGCACCGAGCTCGCCCCCGATGTGCCCACCTTCAAGGAGCAGGGCTACAACATCGAGATGTCGTCTCTGCGTGGCATTGCCGCACCCAAAGGTTTGCCGGCTGAGGTGCGTGAGCGCTGGGTGAGGGCGGTGGCGCAGACCACGAGCGATCCGGAGTTTCTCAAGATCAACGCCGGGCTCTTTACGCAGATGCGGTATCTGGCACCTGCGCCGTACCGCACGGTCTTGCGCGACACCGAGGCGCAGTTCCGCCAGCTGTGGACCGAGATGCCCTGGGGCGAGAAGTAAGGCGTCAGGCGGAAGGTCAGATGGGTCAGGCGGGGCATGCCCGCCGGTCGGAGTGCTCAGCGGCGCCGGTAACTTTCAGGTGCGTAACGCCAGAACGCTAGTGCTACCGATCCGATGGCGATGGCACAGAACGCCAAAGCCACCTTGGGCCCGGCCAGATCGCTGAGCACGCCCAGTCCGATCGGCCCCACCACATAGCCCACATCGGACAGCGCGCGGTACATGCTCATGGCGGTGGCATTCATGCCCGGTGGCGCATTGTCGGCGGCATAGGCGGCGGGCGCAGCGCCCGTTACCGCTGCGGCAATACCCCACACGACGCAGGCCACGCCAAACTGCAGGCCTGAACTCGCCAACCAGAATCCGAAGAAAGACACGGCGGTGATGAGTGCTGCGGTCACGATGAGCGGTTTGCGCCCGAACCGGTCGGCGATCATGCCGGACGGGTAGGTGGCCAGCAGGCCGAAGAGGCTGCCCAGGGCCATGCTGGCGCCGATCTGCCCGGCGCCCAGGCCCAGGCTGCCCGAGGCCACCAGGGGCACCACGTTGAACAATCCACCGGTGCGCACCATGGCATGGGTAAAGCCGGTCAGGCAGACCAGCAGGAAGCCCACCTTGCGCGTCATGAGGCGAATCTGTTCGCCAAAGGGCAGGGCCTGGCTGGGGGCGCCGTCTCTGCGTGCGGCAAAGTCCCGAGTCTCTGGCACGGCGAACCAGGCCACGATGCCGACCACCAGCGCGGCCACGGCATTGGCCAGGAAGGGCATGTCCAGGCCATAACGCTCGGCCAGCAGTCCGCCCGGCAGCGGCCCCACGCCGACCGCAAACAAAAAGGCACCCTGATAGAGCGCCATCATGCGTCCGCGCCGCGCCGGTGTGCTGATGTCGGCCAGCACCACGGCGCCAATGTTCACCACAATGCCGCCGCCCAGCCCGGCGATGAACCGGGCCAGCAGAAACTCAGGGAAGGTGCCGGCCCAGGCCGACCAGAGGTTGCCGAGCACCCCGAGCAGCCCGCCCAGCGCGAGCGCAGGGCGTCTGCCGTACTGGTCGGCCATGCGGCCCGAGGGCACGGCGCACAGAAAGCGTGCGGCACCATAGACAGCAATGGTGGCGCCAATGGCCGAGACCGATACGCCGAATGTACTGGCATACAGCGGCAACACCGGCACAACGGCGCCGAAACCCACCTGATTGAAGAAGATGATCACGCACATCCACGCGAGCACCCGGCGTTCGTTGAAGCGCTTGCTGTCGGGTGGCGTCATCGATCTTCCATGGGTCAACACGCATTGTCGCTTGCGGCACGGGCAGGCGCTGCCGGCACGGCACTGTCCTTGAAACGCTGGTGCGCGCCCAATGGGCTGCCGGGTGGTCCCACATGGGCCCACGCTGATTGACAAGGGCTCGGGCTGCGCCTGTAATGACAGCTGCCGGCGCATCGAACGATGGCATCGGCAGACGACGCACAGTCAATGCAGCATCAGTGACCAGCTCAAGGGCCATATCGGCTGCGCAGGCTGTGCGCATCGGGGAGACACTTCACGCGTGAGCCGGACACCCGTCTGGTTGCGCCTGCGCCTGTCGCCCTGAGCCATCCACCCGTTCAGTTCTCAGGAGTTCAGATATGTCGCAGGCCGCTCAATTCCGTTCGCTGCTGCGCAGCGGCAAGATGGTCGTGGCACCCGGCGCCGTCGACGGTATCACCGGTCGGGCCATTGACCGGGCCGGGTTTTCTGCGGCGTACATGACCGGGGCAGGCACCTCAGCCACACTCGGCTACCCCGACTACGGGCTGCTCACGCTGACCGAAATGGTGGCCAATGCCACGCGGATCGTGAACTCGATTTCCATTCCGCTGATCAGCGATGCCGATACGGGCTACGGCAATGAGCTCAATGTGTTTCGCACAGTTCAGGAGTTTGAACGGGCAGGCGTGGCCGCGATTCACATCGAAGATCAGGTGTTTCCGAAGCGTTGCGGTCATCTGGACAACAAGGAAGTGACCAGCCGCGAGGACTACATCGCGAAGATCCGGGCGGCCGCTGCCGCTCGTCGCTCCAAGGATTTCTGCATCATCGCGCGCACCGATTCACGCGCGGTGATGGGTTTCGACGAGGCGGTCACACGCGCCAATCTGGCGCTGGCCAATGGAGCCGATGTGGTGTTTCTGGAAGCGCCGCAATCGCTTGAGGAAATTGCGCTGGTGCCGCAGCGTGTGAAGGGTCCGTGCCTGCTCAACGTGGTGCGCGGCGGCAAGACGCCCGATCTGCCGTTGGCGGATGCCGAGCGCATGGGCTATGCCATCGCCATCCTC
>JBIKKG010000041.1:0-19627 GCA_044360485.1 Burkholderiaceae bacterium
CAACCCCTGCGAGGCCTTCTGGTTCGACCTGCTCGCCCCGCGCACGCTCACCTGGCTCAAGCAGCGGGGTGGCGCCAGTAGCTCGGCCGGCCATGAGGCCGGGCATGCGTTACTCAACGCATGGGGGACGCAGACCCAAGCCCATGTCGGGCTGCTCATCGACCGTTTCGGCGAGCACATGACCGATGACGCCGACTTCGAAGCACCGGAAGGCCACAGCCTGCTGGCGCAGTTACAGACTTCCATCCTGACTCTGGCGCCACTCGAACCCGGCTCGATCACCCTCGCGCCCACTGACCGCAGCCTCGAGGTGCGCGTCTGCCACAGCCTCACCCGCGAACTCGAAGTCCTGCACGATGGCCTGCTCGGGCTGTTTGCCGGCGATGACCCCGGGTTGCCCGCACTCAAGCCCTGGGAGGTGCTGGTCGTCACTCCCGATCTGGAATCGGCTGCGCCGCTCATCGAAGGCGTGTTCGGCAGCGTCCCCGACGCCCGGCGTATCGACTGGACGATCACCGGAAGAGCGCGCAGCCGCGTGCATGCGCCGGCGAGCGCGCTGCTCGCGGTGCTGGCACTCATTGGCTCGCGCGTCACGGCCAGCGCAGTGTTCAGCGTCCTGCAGCACGACACCGTCGCACGGCGGTTCAGTCTGGATGAAGCAGGCCTGCAGCAGATCCACACCTGGATGCGCAGCAGCGGCTTTCGCTGGGCCTTTGATGCCGACCACCTCACCCGTCTGAATTTGCCTGCCCATGCAGCACATACCCTTGAGAGCGCGCTGAGCCGGCTCTTTCTGGGCTATGCGCTGCCCGACGCGAGCCCTGCGCCCTTTCAGGGGCAGCTTCCAAGCGGCGGCGCTCAAGGTCAGGCCGCGCAGGCCCTGGGCCGTCTGTGGCGGTTTACCCAGAGCCTTCGCGCCCTGCGCGATCGCACCAGTCGGCCTCACAGCCCAGACGCATGGCGCACGGTGCTCGACGATGCACTGAACACCTTCATCGCGCCCCAGGACGATCAACTCGACGACTGGCGCGAGCTGCGCAACACCTTGCATCAACTGGTCACCCAGATGCACACCGGTGGCCTGACGCAGGCAGTCAGCCTGCCCGTCGTACGTAGCGCCCTGCAAACCCTGCTCGACGACCCTGCCCGGGGCGGCGTACCGTCCGGCGCCGTCACGTTCACCTCCATGAGCGCGCTGCGGGCCCTGCCCTACCGTGTGGTGTGCGTCATCGGGCTGAATGACGGCAGCTTTCCCGGCACGCAAGCACCCGCGGAATTCGACCTGATAGCACTCCAGCCTCAGCCCGGCGACCGACAGCGCCGCATCGATGACCGCAACCTCTTTCTCGATCTGCTGCTGAGCGCACGCCACATGCTCTATCTGAGCTACACCGGCCACAGCATCCGCGACAACACCCCCCTGCCGCCTTCGGTGCTGATCAGCGAGCTGCTGGAAACCGTCACACAAGCCACCGCTGCCGAGCAGGCCCGCACCCAACTCGTCGTGCATCACACCCTGCAGCCCTTTGCCTCCGAAGCCTTTGCGCCGCCCGCCTCAGGCGCCGACCCACGGCTGCAAAGCTTCAACACCGAACTCGCGGGCGCTCTGAAGGCCAGACTCGCCGGCCCACAGCAGATCACGTCCACCCAGCCCAACGCCATCGAGGCAGCCAATGCACCTCGCCCAGGGAATGACCCTGACTCGGCCGACAGCCCCGACATCCTTGATGCCCCCGACTCCCCCGACGAAGACGGCCCCGATCCTGACGAGCCCTCGCAGGCACCAGCATTTTTCGTCTCACCGCTGCCGCCACCGGATCCAGCCTGGCGCAGCGTGCCTATCGAGCGCCTGATCGCATTTTTCCGTCACCCGGCCCGCGCACTTCTCACTCACCGACTGGGTCTGAGCCTGGCCGATAGCCAAGACGCCCTTGAAGACGACGAGCCCTTCATCGTGACAGGCGCCGCACGGCGGTCGTTGGCAGCGCGTTTGTTGCCCGCGATGCTGCAAGGGCAGACGGCGCAGCAACTGCATACCGCAGCGCGTGCCGGCCTGGAGCTGCCGGCAGGCGCACTCGGCGAGCAGGCACTCAGCACCGAGCTCACTGCACTCGAGGCCTTTGCCGAGCGGGTGCGGGCAGCGCGCCACGCACCACTGTTGCCCGCCCAGAGCGTGCAGTGGTCATGCACGCTGGGCGGTGAAAGCTGGCAGATCACGGCTCACCTCACCGATCTGCGGGACTGCGGCGTTTTGGCCTGGCGTTATGCGCCCCTGCGGGCCACAGACAGGCTGAGCGCCTGGATCACCCTGCTGGTTGCCGGTGCGCAGCCGCCTGCCGGCATGGCGCCACAGGCCCTGTTCATTGCCCAGGACGGCCTGTTGCACCTGCAGATGCCCCAGGACCCCACCGCCCACCTGCAACGCTTGCTGGCCCTGTACAGGCAGGGCTTGAGCGAACCGTTGCCGGTCTTTCCGCAGACGGCCTGGGCCTTCATGGACAGCGGGGAACGGCTGTCGGAGGCACGCAAAATCTGGGCACCACACCAGGACCGTGGCTGGAGCGAATCACAGGATCCGGCCTGGAGGCTGGCTCTGCGGGGTCGCAGCGACCCGCTCGATCATCGCTTTATCGCACTGGCACGCGAGGTCTTCGGCCCTCTCATGGAGCACACGCTTGAACAGCCCTGAGCCCATGAATGCCGTCGCATGCGGGCTGCACGGCGTCAATCTGATCGAGGCCTCAGCAGGCACAGGCAAGACCTGGACCCTATGCGGGCTGTACTTGCGCCTGCTCCTTGAGCGCAAGCTCGGCGTTGCCCAAATTCTGGTCGTCACGTTCACCAATGCCGCCACAGCCGAGCTGCGTGAGCGCATCCGCACCCGCCTGCTTCAGGCTCTGGCGTGGCTGGAACACGCCCCCCACAACACCGACCCCTTCATCGTCACCTGCCTGTCGGCGCTGATCGAACAAGGTCACAGTGCCACCGCGCTGCGCGAAGCCCTGCAGGACGCGCTGCAATGCTTCGACGAAGCGGCCATTTTCACGATCCACGGTTTTTGCCAGCGTGCACTCAGCGATGCCTCCTTCAGCGCCGGCATGCCGCTCTCGCTGGAACTCCTGCGCGACGACGCAGCGCTGCGAGGGGAGGTGGTGCACGATTTCTGGCGACAGCACGTGGCCCAGTGCCCGGATGCCGACCTGGCCGCCTGGCTCTCCACCTGCGGCGATTCACCCGAGCGCCTGGCCGCCCTGCTCAAGCGTCGGCTGAGCCGACCGATGTCCACCCTGATCTGGCCCCCCGATACGCCATCTGCACCCTTTGGCGCACCGGAGCGTGCCCAACTGATGAGGCTGCAGGCGCAGGCTCGACACACCTGGCAAACCGAGCGCGCCGACATCCTCCACTGCATCAACACGTCGCTGCCACGGCTGAACGCAAAGTCCTACAACGCAGCGAGCGTTGAAACCGCCGCTGGCCAATGGGACCAGGCCGTGGCCACTGCCGACCCACTCGCCTGGCCGACCGCCCTGGACAAGCTCGGGCTGTTCAGCACCGAGCGACTCATCCCGAAAAAGGGCCAGCCTGCGCCCGTGGCGCATCGGTTTTTCGATGAGGCCAAGTGCTTGCTTCAAGCAACCGACCAGGCCAAGGCGACCCTGACACAGCGGCGCCTGGCCTTGTTTCGCAGGCTGCTTGAGTCGGCGCCTCAGGCCGTACGCGCGCTCAAGCGCGAGCGACGTGTCATCGCCTTTGACGACATGCTCAGCAACCTGCATGAGCGACTCGCCTCGTCGCACTATCCGGCGCTGGCCGGCGCCCTGGCCGAACGTTTTCCCGTTGCCCTGATCGATGAATTCCAGGATACCGACCCACTGCAATTCGCGATTTTTCGCAGCATCTGGCGGGGCGACAAGGCTTGCGTTTTTCTGATCGGCGACCCGAAGCAGGCGATCTACAGTTTTCGCAACGCCGACCTGCACACCTATCTGCAGGCCCGCGCGCATGCCGGCGCAAGCTTCACCCTGACCGACAATCAGCGTTCGAGCGCCGCCCTGCTGAACGCCCTCAATCCACTGTTTGGGGCCAATCCACGCGCCTTCATGCTCGACGGTCTGCGCTATCACCCGGTCGGACTGGGCGCGCATACCCGCCGCCCCTTCCAGGATGCACGCCCGCTGCCGGACGATCACCAGATCATTCCTGCACACACGCGCGCTGCGATGCAGGTCTGGACATTGCCGGGCGACAATGAAGGCGGCTGGCTCGACAAACCATCCGCTCGGCAGGCCGTCGTACGTGCCTGCGCAGCAGAAATCCTCGACCTCCTCCACGGTGCCCAACAAGGCCAGGTGCACTACGACAACCGGGCGCTGCGGGCGGGCGACATCGCCATCCTGGTGCGCAGCCACGCACAGGGCCTGCAGATGCGCCAGGCACTCGCACTGGTCGGAGTCGGCAGCGTCGAGCTGTCACAGGCCAGTGTCTTTCACAGTCCCGATGCGGAAGGGTTGGAGCAGGTGTTGTGTGCGGTGCTCGAGCCACGGCGCGACGGGCTACTGCGCACCGCGCTTTCCACCGATCTCATCGGTCTGAGCGCGCTCGACATCGACGCGCTTTCGCACAACACTGGCGCCCTGACCGAGCACATCACGCGTTTTTCCAACTGGCGTCAGTTGTGGTTCGAGCGCGGTATCGGTGTGATGCTTCGTCAACTGATGGAGCAGATGCGCGTGAGCCTGCGCATGCTCGCACGCGATGACGCCGAGCGCCGCCTCACCAACCTCTCGCATCTCACCGAGCTGTTGCACGAAGCCGCGGCCGAACACCCTGCGCCCGATGCCCTGCTGCGCTGGCTGCAAACCCGGCGCAGCCTGGATGACGCAGGCGATGCTGCGCAATTGCGTCTGGAGTCTGATCGCAATCTGGTTCAGATCCTCACCGTGCATCGCTCAAAAGGGCTGGAATTTCCCGTGGTGTTTTGCCCGTTCCTGTGGGACGCGGGCGGCAACTCGCGCCGCAAGCCGCCCTTGGGCGATGAATATCACGACGCCACCGGTCACCCGGTCTGGGATCTGCGCGACGAGCCGCTCGACAAGACCGAAGCCGACGATATCAAGCAGGCCATCCGACTGGAGTCGGCCGCCGAAGAGATGCGGCTGATCTATGTCGCCCTCACGCGGGCCGTGCATCGCTGCTATTTGGTGACGGGTCTGTTCCGCATCCGCACCAGCACGGCCAGCAGCCGTCGCACCCTGCTCCACTGGCTCGTCGCGGGGGAGCAGATGTCGCCCACCGACTGGCTGCAACACAAGCTTTCCGAAGAACGGATCCTGTCGGCCTGGGCGCAATGGGCAGCGCACTGCGCGCCCCATGTGGCGCTCGCGCCATTGCCCCCCTCGCCCACTGCGCGCGGCGCCGGACCGCTCGTGCTGCACAGCCCGAGCGCCTTTCCACTCGTTGCGGCTCGCGTGGCACCCGCCATCTTGCCGCGCGCCTGGCGGCTGGGCAGCTACAGCAGCCTCGCCTATGGCGCACGACACGAAGGATCGGCCGTCGACCATGACGCACGCCAGGCACAGACCCATTCAACATCGGATGGCGAGCCTTTCGCAGCGGACCCGACGGCCGACTCATCGCCAGATATTTTGCAATTTCCGCGGGGCGCAGCGGCCGGCGATTGTTTGCACGATGTTTTCGAGCGCATCGACTTCACCCGCTGCGATGACTGGCCGATGGCGATCGATGCAGCCTTGCGGCGCTATCCGCCCGGAGCACGCACTGCGCAAGAGGCGGCCCACTTGCCCGCCATGGTGGCCAACATGCTCCAGCATGTGCTGCACACGCCCATCCTGCCGGGCCTCAGACTCACACACATGACGCGTGAGCGTCGGCTCGTCGAACTCGAATTCGCACTACCCGCCAAGGCCCTCCAGGCCAAGGCACTTGCCACGCTGCTCAGGAATCATGGATACGGCATGCCGAGCTTTGCATTCGGCAGCTTGCAGGGATATCTGCGCGGCTTCATCGATCTGGTCTTCGAGCACGAGGGACGTTTCCATGTGCTCGACTGGAAGTCGAACCACCTGGGCATGCATCAGCGCGACTATGCCCCCGCGCGGCTCGACGAGGCCATGACCGCCAACGGCTACCACCTTCAAGCCTTGCTCTACGTCCTGGCCTTGCACCGGTACCTCGGTCGGCGTGTGCCCCACTATCGCTACGATACCCATATGGGCGAGGTCTTCTATCTCTTCGTGCGCGGTGTGCGGCCCGACTGGATCCTTCCCGATGGCCGCGCCTGCGGCGTGCATACCACCCGACCACCGCAGTCACTGATCGATGCGCTGGGCCATCTGATCGACGGATCAGGGATCTCGCCATGATCCAATCCCTCGAACCCTCATCGCCCGAGTGGCTGGCAGCCGGCTTTGCCGAGCAGGTCGTGCAATGGGCCCGACAGCACTGCGATGCCATGCCGGCCGATGCACTCAAGCGCGTGTGGCTGGCTGCACACCGCCTCAGCCTGGCCACCAGCGCGGGGCATGTGTGCCTGCCCCTGCACGATCTCCTGACCGCATCGCGCGACGCCGCTGCGCCCGAGCGCACCGATTCGAATCTGCCTGCGCTCACGCTGGGCAGCCTGCGCCAGTCGCTGATCAACAGCGGAACCGTGGGCACACCGCTGCATCCCGGTGCCTGCCCGATGGTTCTCGACGATCACGACCGGCTCTATCTGCATCGCTACTTCAACTACGAGGGCCGATTGGCCGCACGATTGCTGCGGGCTGCCGTGCCGTCGGGCGATCTGCTCAACGAGCACGATCGTGTACAGAACCGTCAGCTGCTCCAGAGCCTGTTGCCGACAGACGATGATCCTCACGCATCGGAGGCACCAGACGGGCAACACGTTGCGGTTGCGCTGGCGCTCACGCGGCGGCTCACCATCATCAGCGGTGGACCTGGTACCGGAAAAACCACCACGGTCGTCAGCCTGCTGGCATGCCTGCTGGCACAGCACCCTGATGCACGCATCGCCTTGGCCGCACCCACGGGCAAAGCCGCCGCGCGCATGACCGAAGCCATCCGCAGCCGCGCGGGCCATCTGCCGCACGCGCTGCAGACCCGCATGCCCACCACCTCCTCCACTGTGCACCGCCTGCTTGGCGTGCGGCCTGAAGGCGCAGGTTTTGTGCACCATGCGGACCATCGATTGCCGATCGATATCCTGATCGTTGACGAAGCCTCGATGCTTGATCTGGCGCTGGCCACCCATTTACTGGAAGCCGTGCCTGAGCACGCACGCATCGTGCTGCTGGGCGACAAGGACCAGCTCGCCTCGGTGGAGGCGGGTGCCGTATTTGCCGAGCTCAGCCGAGAGTCCCTCAGCGCCGATCAATCGCGTGCCACCCTCCATGCACTCCTGGGCCCCACGCCATCCGCATCCCAACCCGAACCGCCCGACCTCACTCAGTCAAACGCACAGTCAGACATTTCCTCCCGCCCAAGCGCTCTGAACGCCTCAGTGGTCTGGCTGAACCGTACCTATCGCTTCGACACAGGCTCGGGCATCGGTCAACTCGCGCAGGCTGTGCGCGAAGGCTCGCCTGAGGCGCTTCTGGCTGCGGTTCGCCGCGCGCCCTCCCCATCCAGCGCGCAGGCCGACTTCACATGGATCAGCGACACAGCAAGCCTCGGCGCCACGCACCTGTGGACGACACTGGTCGACGGTTATGCGCCACTGGCGCTGGCGCTGGCGCAAACCCCGCACGATGTGGCCGCGGTCACCCAGGCCTTCAACCAATTCCGGGCACTGTGCGCAGTGCGCGAAGGGCCCCATGGCTGCCGCAGCCTGAATCAGCGTCTGGCCGACTGGATTCGTCAGCAAGTCGGTGCATCGCCGGCATCAGCCTGGTTCATCGGCCAGGCGCTGATCGTGCGTCAGAACGACTACCTGCTGGGTCTGTTCAATGGTGATGTCGGGCTGGTGCTCCCCAACCAGGAAGGCGAGCTGTGCGTCTGGTTCAGCCAGGACCCACAGGGATATCGCAGCATCGCCCCCGCCCGACTGCCGGCCCATGAGCCAGCTTATGCCCTGACCATCCATACCTCACAGGGCTCTGAATTCAACCGCGTTGCGGTCATCCTGCCACCCCAGCCCGCCAGGATGGCTTCGCGCGAGCTGCTCTACACCGGCATCACCCGCGCGCGGCACAGCCTGGTGCTGAGTGCCTCCGAGGCCGCACTCAGCGCCGCGGTCCTGTCGCCTACCCGACGCGACAGCGGCCTGCGGGACCGACTGACCGAGGCGGCGCAGCTCGCCTCTAGCTCGCCTCTAGCTCGCCTCTAGCTCGCCTCTAGCCGTGCTGTGGTCCCGCTGTAGTCCCGCTGTGGTCCTGCTGTGGTCCTGCCTTTGCCCGCTTCAGGTGATCAGCATCAGATCGACCACTGCGCCCCAGGTCAGTAGACGACCGCCGGTCAAGCGCACCACAGCCGTCCATTCCTGGTCCTCGAGTGGCGACTGCCCCAGGCTGACCAGCAAACGGTCCAGTTCACTGCGGCCAATGGGCCGTGTCGGATCAGCCGAAATCGGCTGCAGGTAAGTCAGCAATCGGTCGCGATCGCGCAGCAGTCTGCGACACCGCAGCATCAGTTCCGCGAACTGCGTGGCGTCGATCTGATCATCAGACTCGGGCGCAAGCACGTGCAACAGTCGCTCAATCGACTCCAGCATGTCCAGGCGCCTTTCGGCAGCGGCCACCGCATCCGACCACGGGTCGGTCTGATCTGCGACCGGCTCAAACGCACGCAAACCACCTGCGAGGTCCACCCTGGATAAGCGCCCGTCGCCATCACGATCCAGTCGGGCAAAGAGTGCATCCAGCTCCTGCACCACCGAGGCATCTGCCCGGGCCTTCAGCGACTGGCGTCGCACCCCACCGAGTGACAGCCCCGCCTGCAAATTCCGGCGAAAATCTCGCAGCAAGCCAACGGCGACCGCATAGCGACGCCTGTGCTCCTGCGGACTGTGAATGGCGTGCATCGACACCGGGATCAGGGCGGGCAGGCGATGGCGCACGAGCATCATGACGGCTGCGGTCACCAGACAGAAAGACAGCGTCAGCGCCGGCAGCCCCAGAGGCGCCAACAAGGCCGCCAGCAGCTGACCAAGAATCGCGCTGACCCACGCAGCAGCCACGCCGATCGCCAGGCTGCGCAGGCTGAAGGCGAAAAAAACGCCGCCCAATGCCAGCGCGCACAGAATGGCGTTGTAACTCAACAGACCGGCAGCCATTGAGTCCGCAGAAGCCCCCATCAGGAGCCCTGCGACCAATCCCGCCAGGCCACCTGCCAGCCCGATCGCCGCACCCAGCGGGCTGGCCTGCAAGACGCCCATCACGACCAGTACCGCTGCTGCCAACTGTCCGACGAAAAAGATTTGCCCAAAGCCGATCAGCGCGGCGCCCTCGAGCCACTGCACCGGGCCGATGACAGCCGTCACGGTCTCTGACGATGCAGGCGCCAACGACAACCCCGGCAATCCCAGCGCCGAGACCAGCGCGAAACACGCCAGCGTGCACAGCACAAACGGAAACGTCAGCGCCGGCACCCCATGCCGGATCAGCCAGCGACCAAGCCTCTTGAGCACGGCACTCGATGCAGCGGCAAAGACCATCGTGCAGAGCGACCACAGGAGCCCTGCTCTGATCGAATCGATCTGACCGAAGGTCGCTACGGCAGCGCCGACCAACGCGCCGTTGTAACCGTAGATCCCCGCATCGATACCGCCGCGGTCGTCGATGGTGAACGCAGCCCATCCAGTACTGGCCGCCACACCGAGCAGGGCAAAGAGTGCGAGCATCCAGGACTGCAGCGCCATGCCCGCCAGAATCAGTAACCCGCACAAGGGTTGATTCATGAAGATCACCTGGGCAATGCCACGCAAACACAGGTCGGCTGCCCGGATCACGCCAGGACGGCCGGGCGGGGCACGAGGCGCCGCGACAGGCCTTGCGTTCAGAAACTCGCCCAGTAAGTCGACCAGCGCAACACTTTCCTGCGCAGCGGACCTGCCAGACGCAGACATCTCAGTGGCCCTGTTGCTGCACGGTCATGGCAGTCGACAGACGCGACTGCAGCGCGTCGAGCGTTTCTTCGTAGACCATCATCGACACCTGGCCGGTGGAGTTGCGCAGGTCCAGTTCCGGGTTGATTTCGCAGATTTCCCAGCACACCACGCGCGGATCGCTGACCAGCCGGCGGTTCAATCTCGAGGCCTCATCGGCGCTCAATCCACCCGGCACAGGCGTACCAGTCCCCATGCAGATCGCCGCATCCATGCTGTCCACATCGAAGGAGATGTACAGCATGTCGACCTCGCCCAGGTAATCAAGACAGGCCTGAGCAACCGCCTCCGGACCCTTGCTACGCACATCGGCCGTCGAGAAGATCGGGATGCCGAACTGTGCGATCGTGGCATCTTCGGCCGGCTCGGTGTCGCGCACGCTCACATACACCACATCGCGCAGATCGATATTGGGTCCGTGTGGCCGGCCCAGCGCCTTGCAAGCCTCCCAATGACCATGCGTCACAGCATCCAGCGTGTTCATTGCGTTGGCGCGGTTGTCATGGTGGCTAGCCAGCGCCAGCGGCATGCCATGCATGTTTCCGGATGGGGTGGTGTATGGCGAATGCACGTCGGCATGGGCATCGATCCAGACCACACCCAGGCGCTTGTCAGGATAGGCGTCGCAGATGCCCGCGATCGTGCCTGCAGCAGTGGAATGGTCGCCGCCGAGCACCACAGGGAATGCGCCTTCCTTCAGAGTGCCGCTGACCAACGCGCAGGTCTCCTCAAGCAACTGTCGAATGGATTCGATATTGCGCGCATGGGGCGTCAGGCTGTCACGACCTTGTTGCCGTCCGAGCGTATCGACACCACGCGATGCGATCTGCCGCTTCGCCGCACTCTGTCGCAGCATCTCGACCCCGCCATGGGCACCGGCCTTGCCTGCGCCCAAATCAGAGTCGACTTCAACCAACGCAATCCGCGTATTGCGGGCTGCCAGCCTGTATCGCGCGATCATTTTCTTGAAGCGCCGAACCCCTGCGATCGTCAGCTGCAAGGCGATATTCGCCTGCTGCATGCGCATGAATTCCTCAAATCCGATCCGATCATCGCCATCGGCATCATGCTCAAAGATCAGTACCTCCAGCGCGATCTCGTTGCACGCCGGATCCAGGCAGCGGGCCAACTGGAGCATCTCCTCGCTCGACAGGCTTCCATCACCATCGCTGTCGGCCAGATCAAAAACGGCCCGGTACTCCCGGGTCAGATCGAAATCCTCGCGGGTGCTGAGCCAGTCGATGAAGGCCTCGCGCCCGATTGAACCAGTGGCCTGTGCTGCGACCAGCAAGCGCTGACGATCGACCTCGCTCAATCCAACTTCAAGCACCGACAAGGCGTCATCGATCTCGGTACCGCATAACACCCCATTTGAATCGGCATCGAACAGCCGAAACAGGGCAGCGAATTCCTCGTATTGTTTGGGCGTCAGGTCGCAGGGCGTCAGCATGGTCAGGCTGATGCACGAACCATGCCGGCACATCAGCCGTGATCAGGCGCGGTCTTTGCGCCATACCGCACCAGCTCAGTGCGTGGCATGAACCGTGTGGGGCAACAGGCCTGAACCCTGACCGACGTCATGCACCCCTTTGGATTGCCACGCGCTCAAACCGTGATCGGCACATCCGGCATGCGCCCAGGATTGCGCGCGGCAATCAGCGGCCGCACCCATCGCGCAAAACGCACACACTCCTCGTCGTGCAGATAGCCAGACAGACAGAAGGAATGGCAACCGAGGTCGATGAACTGCTGCAAGGTTTGGGCGCACTGCTCAGGGTTGCCGACCACCACAATGCCGGCACCGGGTCGAATGCGCGTGATGCCGGTCCACAGATGGGGCGCGATCATCTCGCCATGGGTGTCCGCCAGCTCCTGCACCCGGCGATTAGCCGCTGAACTGCCGTAGTGGCTCTTCACGAACGCCGTCTGGGCTTCGGTGACGTTGGCCACCAGCGCCTGGGCCGCATCCCAGGCTTCATCTTCGGTGGGGCGGCAGATGATCTGCAGCCGCATGCCAAATCCGATCTCGTGCTCGCGCCCATGCCGAGCCGCCAGCTCGCGAATGCGAGCCATGTTTGCACGAATCGCGTCGACCGTATCGCCCCAGAACAGATGCACATCCGCGTGACGCGCCGACACTTCCCAGGCTTCTGGCGAACCGCCCCCCAGATAAAAGCGCAGGGCCTGCGAGGGACGGGGTGCGACACGCGCACCATGCAGCGCATGGAACCGGCCCTCGAAATCGACCGGCGTGCGTGAGGTCCAGAGCTGCTTCATGAGACTCACGTCTTCGTCCATCAAGGCATAGCGATCTTCCTTGGCCAGCTTGATGCCATCTTGGCGCGACTCCTCATCGCTTTGTCCGGCAATGAGATTGACCGAGACACGCCCGGCAGACAGTTGCTCGATCGCCGCAATCATGCGCGCCATGAGAATCGGACTGGCGTAGCCGGGGCGTGCCGCCACCAGCATGCGCATCCGCTCTGTGCGCGCCAGTACCATCGAAGACACGATGTAGGCGTCCCAACACGACGACGCCACCGGCACCAGCATGTACTCGAAGCCTGAGGCCTCAGCAGCCTTCGCCACACGGTCAAACAGGGCCATCGAAGGGAGAATGGCGCCCTCTTTGGTGCCGTACTCAATCGTGTCGCCTGCCGTAGGCAGGAACCAGCCGAATTCAAGTGTTCTCATGGTGGAGCCCTCATCATCTTTCACGCATCGCTTGCATCAGTTGCATCAGTTGCATCGGTTGCATCGGTTGCATCGGTTGCATCGGTTGCATCGGTTGCATCGGTTGCATCGGTTGCATCGGTTGCATCGGTTGCATCGGTTGCATCGGTTGCGTCGCTTGCATCACTTGTATCGATTGATCCGGACACCCCGCGTGAGTGAGCACACGGACCCTGATCACCGATCTGTTTGACCTGCGCCCGGACTCAGCTCTGCGTATGCGCCCGAGCACGCACCGCCTCACGGCGTGCCTCGATATCTTGCGGACTCACTGAACCGTTGTTGGCATCGGCGCGCTCGCGTTCAATCGCCATGCCTTGCGCAAAGGTTGCGGCATAGCCGTCATCGATCACCTTCTTGTAGGCCACCAGCATGTGTGGCAACGCTGTGAGCATATCGCGCGCCAGCGCGCGCGCCTGCGGCATCAGTTGCGACGGCGGCACCACCCGATTCACCAGCCCCCAGGCCAGTGCCTGCTCGGCCCCCAGGAAATTGCCGGTCAGTGACAGCTCCTTGGCCCGCGAAATGCCCACGATGCGGCTCAACTTTTGCGACAGGCCCCAACCCGGCATCACGCCCACCCGCGCATGCGTATCGGCGAATCGGGCTTCCGACGAGGCCAACAGCACATCGCAGGCCAGGGCCAGCTCAAACCCGCCGGTGATGGCCACGCCATTGATGGCACCGATCACCGGCCCACTGAAGCGACCGATCGAGCGCACCGGATCGCCCACCTGGACGGCCTCCTGCATCGACGAAACCGCCGCGGCATCGTCACGCAATCCCTTCACCCCCAGCTCCTTCAGATCAAGCCCGGCGGTAAACGCACGGCCCGCACCCGTGAGAATCAGCACCCGCACGGCAGGGTCGGCCTCCAGCGCGTCGACCGCATCGGCCAGCTCCTGGCGCAAGGCGCGCGAGAGCGCGTTCATGGCACCGGGGCGATTCAGGGTCAGCACGGCATAGCCTTCAGGCGACTTTTCGATCAGGATGTTCGTTTCGGTCATCGGTGAATTCCCAGCAAAGCGATCCCGCAACGCCACGGGACAACACGCCATTGTCGCCTACAGGCCCAGGCATTCAAGGCCCGGACGATTTCGAATCGCCGCACCGCGGTAGGTGTGCACGTGCGTCAGCAAGGAACACCCACCTCGCCTGCAGCGGTTCATCGGCGACCCCGCACAGCTTCCGATCCGGCGCATTGACGCCCCTGCGTGCGGGGGCTATGGTCCTTGGATTGCCCTAAGGAGACAGCGATATGAGCACCCCCTACGACCTGGTCATTCGCGGTGGCCAACTCATTGACGGCACCGGCACGCCCATGCGCGAAGCCGACGTGGCGATCCTGGGCGGGCGCATTGCCGCCGTGGGCCCGGCACTGGGGGCAGGCAAAGAGGAGATCGATGCGCGTGGCCTCATGGTCACACCGGGCTTTGTCGACGTGCATACGCACTATGACGCCCAGGCCGCCTGGGACAGTCGCATGCATCCTTCCACCTGGCACGGCGTCACCACCGCCGTGATGGGCAATTGCGGCGTGGGTTTTGCACCGGTGCGCACCGCCGACCGCGACAAACTGATCGAGCTGATGGAAGGCGTGGAAGACATTCCCGGCGCCGTCCTGCACGAAGGCCTGGACTGGAGCTGGGAGAGTTTCAGCGATTACCTCAACGCACTAGAGCAGCGCCCACGCGATGTCGACCTCTGCGCACAGCTGCCGCATGGCGCACTGCGTGTCTACGTCATGGGCGAGCGGGCCACGCGCCTGGAGCCTGCCACCGAGGCCGATATTGCGCAGATGCGTACGCTGGCACGCGACGCTGCGCAGGCCGGCGCGATCGGTTTTTCCACTTCGCGCAGCATCAATCACCGCACCCTCAAGGGCGACCCCACACCGTCCTTGCGTGCCGGCGAAGCCGAGCTCACGGGTATCGCCATGGGCCTCAGTGACGCGGGCAAGGGGGTGCTCGAGTACATCTCCGACTGGGACACGCCCGATCCGCAGACCGAGTTCGCCATGGTGCGCCGAGTGGTCGAGCGCTCGGGGCGCCCGCTATCTTTTTCGCTGGCCCAGCGCAACACCACGCCACATGTGTGGCGTGAACTGCTCGACCTGACGGACGCGGCCGCCCGCGATGGCCTGCCCATTCGTGCACAAGTGGCGCCTCGTCCCATCGGCGTGTTGCTGGGTCTGCAGGGCAGCCGCAACCCCTTCAGCGTGTGCCCGGCCTACAAGGCCATCGCCCAGCGCCCGCTTGCCGAAAGAGTATCCATCATGCGCGATCCCGCCTTTCGCGCGAAGCTGCTCGAGGAGTCTCGTTCGCTGGCCCACGGCGATGTCTTTCACAAGCGCCTGGCGGCCTATGACCGCATGTTCCCGCTGGGCGAGCGGCCCGACTACGAGCCACCGCTGTCCGAGTCCATCACGGCGCATGCCCAGCGCGCAGGCTGCACCCCGGCGGAATTTGCCTACGACTACCTGCTCAAGGAAGACGGCCGCAGCTTCATCCTGGCGCCTTTTGCGAACTACGCCGATGGCAACCTCGATGTGTGCCGCACCATGCTCGACAACCCCAATACCCTGATGGGTCTGGGCGATGGCGGCGCGCACGTGAGCATCATCTCCGACGCGAGTTTCAGCACCTATCTGCTCACGCACTGGGGCCGCGACCGCGCCCACGGCCGCCTGCCTGTCGAGCAGCTGGTGCGCAAACACACCTCGGTGAACGCACGCGCGGTGGGCCTGATGGACCGCGGTGTGCTGGCCCCCGGCATGAAGGCCGATGTGAACGTCATCGACTTTGCCAGGCTGCAGGTCGAGCGGCCCTACATGGCCCACGACCTGCCGGCCCAGGGCAAGCGCTTGTTGCAATCGGCGTCGGGCTACGTTGCCACGGTGCTGTCAGGCCAGATCACCTATCGCAACGGTCAGGCCACTTCGGCCCTGCCAGGGCGTCTGGTGCGCGGCCCGCAGACCGCGCCCGCCTGATCCGAAGCGACCAACGCTCAGAACGTCTCGAAACCCAGCGCGGCACGAAACCGGTTCTTCAGGTGCACGCCGTCGCGGGGTGGCAGCACCCGGGGCAGATCGTCCGCGGCGATCAGCACCTGAGCGAACAGGCATCCCTGGCGGGCGTTGATCGTGTCGGCCAGCGTATCGAGCTCTTTGCCCGCCCGCACCTGACGTGCATCTGCGATGCCACAGGCCCGCGCCACGTCCGTGATTTGCGTGCCCAGGCTGGTGTGACTGGGTTGCATGCCGGTTTCGGCGAAATGGCCGTTGTCCAGCACCACCACGCTCAGGTTTGACGGCTGCTGCGCGGCAATGGTGGCGAGCGCACCCATGCCCATCAACTGCTCACCGTCGCCGGTGATGACCAGCACACTGCGCTGAGGCTGCGCCAATGCCAGGCCCAGGCCGATCGCAGCAGCGCCGCCCATCGCACCCCAGAGATAAAAGTTTTCAGGCCGATCACCCGCTGCAAACACGTCATAGGCCGATGACCCCAGACCGGTGATCACCAGTGCATCGGGACAGGCGCCGATCAGGCTGGCCACCACCGCACGGCGGTCCAGCTTCAAGGCACCCGCCTGAACCGCTCCCTTTTTCGCGCTGCTGCCGGGCTTGTCTGCCTTGGACACTTTCTTGGCGCTCATTTAGATGCCACCCATTTTTTGCGGCCGATCAGCCGCTGCGACAACAGCACGGCCATCGGCTCACCACTCTGAAAGGCTGAATCGAGCGCTGCCTGCACGGTATCGGCCACTTCTTCAGGCCGATCAACCCGCATCACGTTCAGGCCCATTGCTTCCAGGACGGTCTGCGTGGCACGCGCCATGGGCACCTGCCAGGGATTGAATTCGGCGAACTCGCCACGCATGGTGACGAGTGTGAGAAACGGAAAGCGGCAGTTCTGGATGAGCGAGAGCATATTGATGCAATTGCCCACGCCGCTGCTTTGCATCAGCAGCGCAGAACGCTCGCCGCCCAGCCACGCACCACAGCAGGTGGCCACGCCCTCTTCTTCAGTGGTCAACACCACCGCACGCATCTTGGGGTCGGCGTGTACTTTGCGGATCACATGCGCGTGACCGGCATCGGGCACATACGCCACCTGGCGCACCTGCCCTTTTTTCAGGATGGAAAAAATCTCTTCCTGCCACGCATGTGGCTTGGCGACGGTCACGGTGTTGCTCTCCTTAGAAACGGCAGCCTGGCTGCCCCATCGGTCTTGTTGGAATGAAGCGCCCCATACACGGCAACACGACGCACTACAGCCAGTCCCGCTCCACTTTCTGGCGAGCCTCGAACCGCGCGATGTCCGGCGCGTAGGTCATCGTGAGGCTGACCTCATCCACGCCCTGAAGCAAACAGTCCTTGCGAAAGGAATCGATCTCGAACACATCAGACTGCCCGTCCGGACCGGTGACCCGCTGGTTGGCCAGATCGACGCTGATCGTCGCACCTGGCGCCTCGCGCAGCAGGCGACGCAGCACCGCCACCCGTTCTGCGGACAGGCGAATCGGCAGCACACCGTTCTGGAAGCAGTTGTTGAAGAAAATGTCGCCAAAGCTGGGCGCAATGAACGCCCGAAATCCGTTGTCGACCATCACGCTCACGGCGTTCTCGCGCGATGAGCCACAGCCGAAATTGCGATCGGACACGATGATCTGCGCGGCGGCAAAAGCCGGCTGATTGAGCACGAAATCAGGCCGTGGAGCGCCCTCGGTATCAAAGCGCAGGTCATGAAACATGGCCGGCACCTGCTGCTCGCGCGGCAGCCCCAAATAACGCGCCGGGATGATCTGGTCGGTATCCACATTGGCCTGATCCAGCGGCACCGCCACCGCGGTCAGGGTCGTGAAAGCATCCATCGCACTTAGCCCCCGGCCGTGAAACGACGTACATCGGTGAAACGGCCCGTGACCGCCGCGGCCGCCGCCATCGCAGGGCTGACCAGATGGGTGCGCACGCCGCGCCCCTGCCGCCCCACGAAATTGCGGTTCGAGGTCGAGGCAATACGCTGCCCGGGCAAGCCGGTATCGCCATTCATCCCCACGCACATCGAGCAGCCCGGCTCACGCCATTGCAGGCCTGCCTCAAGGAAGACTTTGTCGAGCCCCTCGGCCTCGGCCTGACGCTTGACCAGACCAGAGCCCGCCACCACCCACGATGGGATCACCGCTTTGCGCCCGCGCACCACGGTGGCGGCTGCACGCAGATCCTCGATGCGACTGTTGGTGCACGAGCCAATGAAGACACGATCCACCGCAATGCTGTCCATCGGTGTGCCAGGCACAAGGCCCATGTATTCGAGCGAGCCTTTCATGGCATCGCGCTTGGCGGCATCGGGCGCACTCGATGGGTCTGGCACGCGATCCGTGATCGCCACCGCATCCTCGGGGCTGGTGCCCCAGGTCAGCATTGGCACGATGGCCGCTGCATCCAGTGTCACTTCACGATCGAACTGCGCGCCCGCGTCAGTGGGCAGCGAGCGCCAGTAGGCCAGCGCACGGTCCCAGGCCGCGCCTTGCGGCGCCAATGGGCGCCCGTGCAGGTAGGCATACGTGGTGTCGTCGGGCGCCACCATGCCGGCTCGTGCCCCCGCTTCGATCGACATATTGCACACCGTCAGGCGCCCCTCGATCGACAGGCCGCGGATGGCAGAGCCCGCGTACTCGATCACATGCCCGACACCACCCGCCGCCCCAATGCGCGCAATGATCGCCAGGATCACATCCTTGGCCGTGACACCGGTACCCAGCGTACCTTCCACGTTGACCCGCATGGTCTTGGGCTTGCGCTGCCACAGGCACTGGGTGGCCATCACATGGGTCACTTCAGACGAACCAATGCCAAAGGCCAGCGCGCCCACCGCGCCATGCGTGGCGGTGTGGGAATCGCCGCACACCAGAGTCACGCCCGGTTGGGTCAGGCCTTGCTCGGGGCTCACCACATGCGCAATCCCCTGGCGCTCATCATCGATGAAAAAGAGCCGCACACCGCTTTGCTGCGTGTTCTCGCGCATCTGCTCGACCAGATGACGATGTTGCGGATCAGGGATATCGGCCAGCGTGCGGCCTGCCGTGGAGTTGTAGTGGTCGGGTGTTGCCAGGGCGAGATCCGGCCGACGCAGCTTCAGGCCCTTGGCGCGAAGCCTGGCAAAGCCCGCGGCCGATCCGTCGTGCATCAGATGCCGATCAACATAGAGCAGCGTATAGCCGTCATCGCGATCGACCACCACATGCGACTGCCAGATCTTGTCGAACAGGGTGCGCGGCCCGCTCATGAGGCCACTCGCGCTTCAGGGGCGCTCACTGAGTGCCACATTGCGCTGCACAGTGCGCAGGGCGTCGAGCTGCTCGCGTGGGGGACGATGATCATTTGGCCGCCACCTTGGCCGGCGCACCTGCTGCGGCACCACCGGTTGCGGCGGCAGGCTCCAGCGGGTCCCTGAAGGCCGTGCGCCGGGCATCCCACTCGGCAGCACCAAAGCGAGCAAAGGTCTTGGCTGGCGACGTCTCCACCTTGGGCACGGGGTAGCGTCCGGTCTGCTTGACTTCATCGAGCAGCTGGTCGCACACACTGATGATGCCGCCCAGCAGCAGCCCTGGGAGGATGGCGATGGCATAGCCCATGCGCTCGGCATCCGCCAACGGCAGATCGGGCGTCTTGCCGCCGCGCACCACGTTGAGCAGGCACGGACCCTTCACACGCTGCGGCACCAGCGCAATTTCCTCGAGCGATTGCGGCGCTTCCAGAAACAC
>JBIKKG010000224.1:0-5965 GCA_044360485.1 Burkholderiaceae bacterium
GGACGGCCGCAGCCTGCCTGGAAAGATGCTGCTCGATCCGTTGTGGGAGGGTTTTGTACGTTGGCATTCGGTGGACACGCTCGAGCACAACCGTGCCCAGACGCGAGCAGCCATCGAGGCCACGCTGAGCCAGTTGCCTCAGGCGCAGGACAAACGGCGCGCATTTGCTGAACTCGAGGCTGCATGAGATTGCCCGAGCCGAACCCCGTTCAGGTTCGGCTCATCACCTGGCCCCCGCCGCAGCCCTTGATTCTCAGCGCCCGGTAAACCGCGCGGGGCGCTTCTGCACAAAGTGCGCCACGCCCTCCTTGAAGTCTTCCGACTGGAAGCTGCCAGCCATATCGCCATTGGCTTCATCAATGGCTTGGCCCAGGGTCTGGAACTGCGCGTGCCACATCTCGCGCTTCATTTCGCGCATGGATCGCGGTGATACCTCGGTCGCCAGCATCCGCGCATAGTTCATGACCTCGGTCATGAACTGCTCGTGTTCAATGATGCGGCTGACGAGGCCCATGGCCAGCGCTTCAGGCGCACGGACGGTGCGTGCGGAGTAGAGCAGGTCAGCGGCATGCGCCATACCGACCAGGCGCGGCAAGAGCCATGAAATCCCGTGCTCGGCGATCAGCCCGCGCCGCGCGAATGCCGTGGTGAACACCGCCTTGTCTGAAGCAAAGCGCATGTCAGCATAGAGCGACATGATCAGACCGAGCCCGGCACAGGGCCCGTTGATGGCGGCAATGATCGGACGCGGCACCGCAGGAAACCAGGAGTACCTGCGATTGAAATTGTCGTTGGCATGGGGGTCAAAGGGTTCGGCGGGCGCTTGCTCGGGCCGCTGCGACTGACCGTCGCTGCTGCCTGCCAGGGTCTGCAGGTTGTTCATGTCCGCGCCTGCGCAAAAGCCGCGTCCGGCGCCCGTCAGCACGATCACCCGCACGTTGGGGTCGCTCGACGCCGCGCGCATGGCAGCCCGGACATCGCGATCCATCTCTGCGCGCCAGGCATTGAGCTTGTCGGGTCGGTTCAATGTCACGACCGCAATGCCGTCGTCTACCTGGTACAGCACGTCTTCGTAGTGCATGGGTGTCTCCTTATTCGGGGGCAAGGTGTGTCATGTGCAGGGCTCGGTCTGGTGATCGAGCCCCGTTGCAGGCAGCGCCTGGTCGACTATGGACCGCGGGGCAGGCTTCGGGCAAGTCGGTGTTTCGACCGGCGCTGTCTGAATGTGGGGGCATGCCAGCGACGATCCCGATACGAGCATTGCCAGCCGGCAGGCTCGAGCGTACGCTCGGTTGCGAGCTGCCCATGAGTTACTTCAATCCCTTTACCTTTCCCTTGCAACCCCTGCGCCCCGGCTCGCCGATGGGTGCGGCCATTCTGGGCATGGGGTTTCACACCTTTGAAGCCTTGGCTGCGCATGTGCGTCAGTTGCCCTATGCACGCACGACCTGGCCAGATGATCCGCTGGCTGTCCTGCGTGAAGGGCGAGGCACCTGCAGCAGCAAGCATCAGCTCCTGGCCACCGTCGCGCAGGAGTGTGGCCATCCAGAGGTGGTACTCACAGTGGGCGTCTATGAAATGACCGAAGCCAATACGCCCGGCGTGGGCGCTGTGCTGCAGGCCGCCGCCTACACCTCGATCCCTGAAGCCCACTGTTACCTGACGGTCGATCATCAGCGCTGGGACTTCACTGGCCTGCCGCGTGGCACCGAGTCACCGTTCCAGGCGCTGATCGAGGAGCATTTCTTGCTGCCTGAGTCGGTCTCGGCACGCAAGCGCAAGCTGCACCAGCAGGCCCTGGGTCGCTGGGCCGAGCGTGTGGGGGTCTCGCCGATCGACGCCTGGGCCGTGCGCGAAGCGTGCATCGCTGCGCTATCGAACCTCTCGGACTGACTGCACTCAGCCGCGCCGCGGTATGCGCTGCTGGCGAATCATGTAGACCCCGGCAGCAATCAGCAAGGCGATGCCGCACCAGCCCCAGGCATTAGGCAGATCGCCCCAGACCACCCAGCCGATCAGCACAGCCCAGAACAGACCGACATAGCGAAACGGGGCCACGACCGACATCTCGCCCTGGCGCATGGCGGCAATACTGGCGTAATAGCCGGTCGACAGAAAGACCGCCGCAATGCCCAGCAAGCCAACGTCGCGCGCTTGCATGGGTGTCCATCCTTCCACCGCAAGCACGCCGCAGGCCATCAGCCACACCACGGCAGCCGTGGTGAGTGTGACCAAGATGGAGGGCGTCGCCGCGGGCACCTTGCGGGTCAAAAGATCACGGCAGGCATAAATGAGCGTGGCCAGCAGCGTCATCCAGGCATACAGGTTGAACCCGTCCAGACGCGGCTGGATGACCGCGAGCACACCTGCAAATCCCAGGCTGATCGCCACCCAGCGGCCGGCATCGACCCGCTCCTTCAGAAAGATCATGGCAAGTACGGCAATGAACAGCGGCGACGACTGGTTGATGGCGGTCACATTGCCCAGGGGCAGACGAAACAGCGCGGCAAGGTACAGGAACGTGCCCAGGCCTTCGCAGACTGCACGCAAGATGACCCAGGGCCGCACCACGTCGCGAATGCGCGGTAGCGCCCCCATCCGCCAGGCCACCAGGCAGATCAGGCTGATTGCCATCACCCCCCGCACTACGATGATCTGCGCTGCCGGCAGCCGGGCACCAATCGCCTTGATCATGGCGTCGTTGGCGATAAATGCGGTCATCGCCAGCACCATCCACAGGATGCCGACCCGGTTGGCCTTAGCCTGCTCTGCGGAAGTCAATGGGGCGACTGATGCAGACAGGCGATGCCGATCGCGTCGCCCGCAAGCCGCGGGTAACGCGCGAGGACCTCAGGGTCGTGCCCGGGCACGATATGCGCCGGTGAATCCGCCGCCTGCATGAGCCGACGATGGCCTGCAAGCATGTCGGCCACATTGAACACAATGGGAAACGGACGTTCTTCGACCATGTTCTCGTAGTAATGGCTGGCGTCGGAAGTGAGCACAACCCAGCCGCGCTCAGTGTGCACCCGCACTGATTGCAGACCCTTGGTGTGCCCGCCGATATGCATCAGTTCAACGCCGGGTGCCAGCACCGCATCGCCTGCGTGAAACACCACGCGGTCGGCATAGACCTTGCGCACCAGTTCCACCACATCCTCTACCGAATAGGCGTGGCGCAGCTGGCCATGGCACATGCAGCGCCCAGTCGCGTAGTCCATTTCAGCGTCTTGTACATGAAACCGGGCCTGGGGCAGCTTGGGCAGATTGCCTGCGTGGTCGTAGTGCAGATGCGTCAGCACCACGTCCTGCACCGATTCAGGCGTCACCCCGAGCACACCGAGCGCTGCGATCGGGCAGCGCAGCAGTTCGCGCTGGCGAATCTGTGCGGTTTCGGCGCTGAACCCAGTATCAACAAGGATCGTGCGTGTCCTGGATTTGAGGAGCCACACGAAATAGTCCATCGGCATGGGCCCGTCATGCGGATCGATCGGCACGATGAAGTTGTCGCGTCGGGTGCGCTCTTTCATCTGTGCGTAGCGAATGGCGTACACCTCGTAGGTGTCAGGCGTTGCAGGCATGCGATGTCCCCTTAAACCTGTTGGTCGTTGGCCGCTTCGAACAAGCGGCTGATGACCGGATGGTACTGGTCGCCCCAGCCCCGCGCGATGGCGCGCTCAAAAAGCGTGTCCACCAGTTGCGCGCCTTGTGCTGACACACCAGTCTCACGGGCAAGCGCCAGCGCGTAAGTCAGGTCTTTGCGTGCGTAGCGCACGGAAAAAGCACGCTCAGGAAAGTCTTGCGGCAGCATGGCCTTCATGCCGTGACTGCGCAACGCGAAGCTGTCAGCCGATCCCTTTGAGAGGGTGTCGAAGAGCAAGGTTGGATCGACGCCGGCCTTCAGTCCGATGCTGCGTGCCTCGCTCAGCGCCATGACGGTTTCGAAGAGCACCATGTTGTTCAGGATCTTGACGACCTGACCGCAACCAACGCCGCCGCACCGGGTAATCTCTGTGGCGAAGGTGGCGATCAGCGGCTTGATCTGCTCGAAGAGATCGGGCTCTGCGCCCACCATGACCGACAGCGTGCCGGCTTCAGCCGCAGCGCGGGTGCGCGCGACTGGCGCATCCACAAAGGCCACACCCCGCTCGCTAAAGACGCGCGCCAACGCACGCGTGGTGTCGACCGGCGAGGTACCCAGGTCGACGATCACCTGTCCGCTGCGTGCACCTGCGATCAGCCCGCCCGGCTGATGGGCCAGTTGATGGACGATGTCGCCCGACGGCATGGACAGGAAGATCAGGTCGGCCTGTTGGGCTACCTCGGCGATGCTTGCGGCGGTTTGCACGCCATCAGCGCGCAGCCGCGCGAGTGCGGTGACATCCAGATCAAAGGCGATCGTCGGCAAGCGAAACTTGCGGACCAGATTGCGGCAAATGGGCTCCCCCATGACTCCTGTGCCGATGAATCCGAGATGGTGGAACGGCCTTGATGCAGCAGTCTGAGGCATGGTCTCTCGTTGTGTGTCTTGTTGTGGGGGTCTCGCGGCACGGGGCCATTTTTGCCGACAAGCCGTCGGAGGGTCAAACGCATCGCGCACCGGTATCGCTGGAATCGATCGGTCGGTACGCGGCACACGACTCATTTTCCACCGGCTTCGTTCGACACACAGATCGGATTGCGACGACACTGACCAGTCCCGCCTCCAGGAGATCTGCCATGTCCGAGCCACTCGTGATGCGTACCGACCGCGATGGTCTGGCGACTTTGACATTGAACCGTCCCACCAAGCTGAACGCCCTGACGCCGGGCGTCTTCGTTCAATTGCGTGCGCATCTCGATGCGATTGCTGCAGACGCCTCGGTTGGATGCGTCGTGCTCGCAGGTGCCGGGCGTTCTTTTTGCGCAGGTCACGACCTGGATGCGATTGCCTCCCATGAGCCCGCGCCCAGTCCATATTTCGAGCCGGAAACGATCGACGCATTGGAAGCGCTACCCAAGCCAACCATCGCACGCATTCATGGTCACTGCTTTACGGGCGGGTTGGAGCTGGCGTTGGGCTGCGACCTGCTGGTGGCCGCTGAGTCGACACGCCTGGGCGATACCCATGGGCAGTGGGGCCTGGTGCCGGTTTGGGGCATGTCTGTGCGGCTGCCCGAACGGGTGGGCCGCTCGGTGGCCAAGGAGCTGATGTTCACCAGCCGCAGGCTGAGCGGGTCGGACGCCGCGCGGATTGGGCTGGTCGATCATTGCGTAGCCGACGATCAGCTCGATGCGAAGGTGCAGGCGTTGGCGACCGAAATCCTGGCTAATTCACGTGGTACCAATCGGATCGTGAAGGCCTTGATGGCAGATCGCGAAGAGCGTACCCGCCGCCAGGCACTGGAGCATGAGCGCACACGGCCTTACGGACGACCGGAAGACATGGCGCAGCGCATGAAAGCGGGTGGGCGCTAACCGCTCCTGGCCTCGTGCGGTCAGCGGGCTATGCGGCTCGCACTTCCACACGCGTGTCGTTGTAGCAGGCGCCTTCCGCCAGGTCTGCTCGCGCATCGGCACTCACCAAGGCGCTAATGGTCTGGCCGGTTGTACTGGTGGCCAGCCAGGCGCCTTTTTCGGATGAGACCACGCCAGGCGGGACGGCACGTGTGATTTCAAGCGGCAGGATCACCTCGCCCAGCGCATTGAAGACCCGTACAAGAACCGCGCTGCCCAGGCCGCGGGCCTGCGCATCGTCCGGATGCATCAGCAGGGCGGGAGCTTGCGAGGGTAACCCCCCTTCGCCAAGCAAGGTGGATGAGATACGTTTGTCCGACGCCGGCGAAATCAGCGCCAGGCCGTCTTTCTCAGAGGGCGGGGTGAAATGCGGCACACGCTGTTCGGCTCCCCAGCGCTGCGCCAGGACCTCTGAACTCAGCTCGATTTTTCCGCTGGGGGTGCCCGGTTGCAGATTCGCGAAGAGTGC
>JBIKKG010000042.1:0-19573 GCA_044360485.1 Burkholderiaceae bacterium
GAGGCCAGATCGACACCGGTGATTTCGGCACCGCCGGCGCCACTGAGTTGTCTGACTTGAATGTTTCGGTACGTCATGGCTGTGGTCTCCGGAGTCATCGGGCTTATCGGCAAATGGTAGCCGCTTGCAGTCCAGCGCAGCAGGTCGCGGTGCGCGAAGGGGCATGAGTTGAAACGAGTGCCGTATCAGGACACGGGGCTCGCCCCGGCTGCCGCTCTCAGCTTCGCCTGGTAGGCCTCTTCGCTGGGCTCCACCTGACTGCCGGGTGCGATCACCCCGGGCTCGATCCGAACACGCTCAATCTGACCGCTGTATTCAAACGCACCGCGGTGCTCATAGCGTTCGCTGACCGCCAGGCGTCGCGACAGACCGATGCTCATACCGCAACTGGGTATGCGCACCAGCGTGGGCGAGAGGTCGATGCCCTGGAGATGCACCATGCCGTTGAGCGACACGGTCGCGTTGCCTTGGCGCGACCCGATGGCGTGGTAATCGAAGACAAAAGTCTGCGTGCCAGCCGACAGCGGGATCGGGGTGAGTGTTTTGGGGTTGTGCCACTGCTGGTAGATGCAATGCAGTGCGCCCTCTTCGACGAACAGCACCAGGCCGCAGAAACGGTCACCCAGCGCAAAGATGATGCCCTCGTTGCCGGGCTGCCAGTCAAAGTGTGCGCTGAGCGCATAGCTGCGGTCGCCCACCAGCGGAGAGACCACGACTGACGGAATCGATTGACCCTGGCGGTAAAAATCGCGGGGTAACAGCACGCGATCAACTTCGTAGGGAGGCATCTGACTGTTGCGCCGCTCATCGCGCACATCAATCGGATAGACATAGTTCTGGCCTGCCTCAGCGTCGAACTCCGCCACCAGACGCGCGACGATGTCGGGGTGCGTGGCGGCCAGGTCGGTGATTTCGGCCGGATCCTGCGCCAGATCGAACAGCATCCAGTTGTGCAAGTCGATTGCCTTGTCGGGCGCTTGCAGCGAGACGATCTTCCAGGTGCCGCTGATGTAGGCGCGATTGCCCTGCAGCTCGTAGTACTGACGATCGCGTTGGGCAGGCGCTTCGGCATCGTTGAACAGCCCGGCAAAACTGCGGCCGTCGAGTGCGCGGGTGCGATAGCCCTTGAAATCGGCGGGCAGTGTTGCACCCGTGATGTCGAGCAGCGTGGGCAGAATATCGGTGACATGTACCCATTGACGTCGCAGGGCGCCCCGGTCGCTGATGCCGGCAGGCCAATGCACCACCAGCGGCACCCGGATACCGCCCGCCATGGGCGTGCGCTTGAAGAAGCGGTAGGGCGTGTTGCTGAGCTGTGTCCAGCCGGTGGGATAGCAAATGTAGGTATCTTCGCCGCCCACCTTGCCTGCCTTCAGCAATCGCTGGTTGAGCGCCATATCCTCGACCGCACCCACGCGTCGCCCGACCAGATTCATCACGCCTGCAGGGCCCGCAACCGCATTGGCGCCGTTGTCGGAGGTCAGCATGATGATGGTGTTGTCGAGTTGACCGCTCGCGCGCAGGAAGGCCACCAAACGGCCGATGTTCTGGTCGGCGTTGTCGATGAGCGCACCGTAAATTTCCATGTAGCGCGCAAAGAGAGCCTGATCATCCGCGCTCAGATCGGCCCAGGCCGGCACACCCGGGTTGCGCGGGGCAAAGCCCGCATTGGCTTCGATGAGGCCTGCGCTGCGCTGGCGCTCGAAACGCTGCTGGCGCATCGCATCCCAGCCCGCGTCGTAACGCCCCTTGTATCGCGCAAGATCCTGCGGTTTGGCATGCAAGGGGCCATGCGGCGTCTGAAACGCCAAATACAGATAGAACGGCTTGTCGGGTGCGCAGGTGCGGTGCTGGGCAATCCAGTCAATGGCGCGACTGGTGTAATCATCCGGCGCAAAGTAGCCGGGTGGGTAGCGCAGCACGTTGGCGGGCTGATTGCCCTCCATCATGTTGTCTGGCTGGAAATAGCTGGTTTCCGGCGCCATGAATCCGTAGAACTGATCAAAGCCGCGCTGGATGGGCCAGGAGCTGGTGTCGCCGCCCGGTAAATTGTTGCGGTCGTAGGTGTTGTGCCACTTGCCAGCGGCCATGGTGGCGTACCCGCGCAGGCGCAACAGCTCGGCGCTGGTGGGCGCATTGAGCGCAATTTCGCCTTTGTAGCCCGGGTAGCCCGGGTCGTTATGCGAGAGCCATCCGCAGCCCACGCTGTGCGGATTTTTTCCGGTGAGCAATGCCGCACGCGCCGGTGTGCACATTGGCACCGTGGTGTACTGAGTGAATCGCAGGCCATTGGCGGCGAGCGCGTCGATGTGGGGCGTGTCGATGTCGCCGCCGAAACACCCGAGGTCTGAATACCCCATGTCATCCATCAGGATCACGATCACGTTGGGGCTGCCCGGCGCAGCACGGCTCGGGGTGATCCAGTGCGGGGTGGACTCGACCAGCGTCTTGCCCATGTGGCCTGGGAATGGGGTGCCAGGGTGGGTGGCGGCAGTGTGCTCAGTCATGCGGGTGATTCCTTGTCGAATCGAATCGGTGCGTGGTCAGCGAATCATTCCGGCTTGAGATTGGCCGACTTCACGAGGCTCTGCCAGGTGTCGAATTCCCGGTTCAGTACCGCAGTGAACTCGGCGGTCGTGGCCGCAGAGGCGGCAGACATCCCGTTTTGCGACAGCTTGGCACGCACATCGTCCTTGGCGAGCGTCTGCGCAATGGCCGCTCGCAACCGCTGCACCACCGCGGGTGGCGTACCGCGAGGCGCGAGAATGCCCAGCCACTGATCGGCCTCGAACGTGGGTAGCCCCGCGTCAATCAGCGTCGGCAGGTCAGGCGTCGCGGCAAAGGGCTGTGCACTGGTGACCGCCAGCGCGCGCACACGGTCGGCCTTGATCTGGGGCAAGGCGACGGCGGCGTTGGCAAACAGCACATCGACTTCGCCGGCCATCAGGTCGGTCATGGCCTGCGGCGCGCCTTTGTAGGGCACATGCAGCATGTCCACCTTGGCCAACGATTTGAACAGCTCGCCATACAGATGAGCCGGGCTCCCCGGGCCAGCTGAGGCGTAGGTCAACTTGCCGGGCTTTGCGCGCGCCAAAGCGATCAGCTCTGCAACCGTTTTGACCCCTAAGCCATTGCGTGCCACCAGCACGGAGGGTGCGTAGGCCACGGCAGCCACCGGAGTGAACTCGTTGGCTATGCTGAATCCGGGAGTGCGCTTGAGCGCCGCATTCATGTTGAGCGCCGAGGTGGTCAGCGCGAGCGTGTAGCCATCGGGCGTGGCTTTGGCCACGGTATCGGCACCGATCGCCCCACCGGCGCCCGGCTTATTCTCCACCACGAAAGGCTGACCCAGCGTGGACTGCAGGCTGGTCCCCATGAGGCGGGCGGCGATATCGACCAGCCCGCCTGCTGGCCAGGGCACAACCAGGCGGACCGGTTTGTCGGGATAGTCCTGCGCGTGCGCGCAGGGCAGGGCGGCAGCGGTGAGCAGGGCCAGTGCGCAGATGGATGACCGAACGAGACGATTCATGGCGAGGGTTCCTGTAGATTTTCAGCAGACCGCGCTGAGCGTGCGCCTGCCAAGGAGACTGCTTAAGGACTCAGCGGATCACATAAATCGGGCTTGACCAGATCAGATGCCCGTCTTCCTGGGTCAGACACACATACAGCGCATTGTCGTCGGGTGCATGTAAAGGAATACGACGCGATATACGGGCCTCATGATGAGGGTTTTCATCAGGCAGACGGAACACCCGAATCTGCCGCCGGATGCCGCCAGCTTCAAAGACCCGATCCTCGCGCCCAATGTCGGCGATGTTGATCTCGCATTGCACCAGCGGGGTGTCGATACGCAGCACTCCGGCCTGTGGGTCTGCGAGCCAGGCGTCGAAGCCGCCAAATCCGCCGGTCGTGAGGGCACTCCATCGCAGGGTCGTCGGGTTGGTCTGAACGATCTGCTTGTCGAGGTTCCACTGATTGATCGGCACGATCCGCTCGAACTGATTGTCGGTCAGGCTGCAGCCGCCATCCCAGACGGTTTGCCGTCCCCTCCCGCGATATTCCGACCCTTCCCAGATCACCCGGATGCGACGACCCAATTCGCACTCGCTGTCAGGGCGCCAGGTCTCCAGAACCTCCAGCCGGTTGCGCAGCTCGATGCGTTCGATGGGCGCTGAGGCCACCGCGTGGATCCGCAGTTCCAATGAGGCGTCGTGGCACTGAACGATGTCACCCATGATGGCCGATCGCACCGTGGTGGTTTCGCCTGCCTGCAGATGAGGGTCGGTCTCATGGCGCTGCGCATCGGTGTCGAAGTGCGCCTGCACATCCAGCAGCATCCGGCAACCGGTCGTGGCGTAGTGGTGCCGCTTGCGCAGCGCATCGAAAATCGCCTCGCGGGTCAGATCACGTGCCAGCACGCAGGACAGTCCGCCGTAGGCCCCGAACAATGAGGCACCCGGGTGGCTCGCTCCATGTCGACCCTTGTGACCGTCGGAGTTGGCGAGGATCCCGATGCGATAGCCCTGTTCCATTGCGTCGTGCACCAGCCACTCGAAGGTGCCCCAGTCGGAATGCACTTCCACGGATCGTTCGATGCGCAGGTCGTGCGCCATCTTGATGTCCGCGTAGCGTCCGCCGATATGCGCAAAGACCACGCAGTCCTCGTCCTTCAGCGCATCGAACAAGTCCCGGGCACTGTTGGCATCGCTTGCAAGATCGGACAGATCATCGAGCAGCGCATGCGAGGAGCGATGAATCGTGCGCCCCTCATGCATAAACATGACGTTGCGATCACCGCCCAGCCCGGTGTTGCCGGACCATTCATACCCTGGGTAGATCACGAAGCGCCCGTCCTGGTTGAACTCGGCCGTCAGGCGGTTCAATTGTTCCCAGAAGGGGGTGGTGATCTGGAAATCATTGCCCTGGTGGCTCATCACATCCAGGAACGCCCGATCGCGCGCGAACTCGATCAGTTCACGCGCAGAGTTGGTCCCGATGGTTTCTTCGGATTGGCCGTGCAGGTCAGCCCAATAGTGCAGCAGCGGCGCATCCTGCGCGATCTTCAACGGGTTGCTGATGCACAGACGGACGCCCGAGGCATCGAAGATCTCGATGCGCACATCCCCCGCTTCATGGACCGTCAAGTGCTCGATGCTGCGTGCATGTTCGCCCCGACGCATCTCGATCGTCGCGGGCAGTCCCTTGATAGGCCGATTGGATCGCAGCGTGAAGACGCCCTCGACCTGATCGCTGGGGTTGCCCCATTTGTCCTCCCCCTTGAATCCCAGACGAAAGGCTTGGCCCACGCCGCGCAGTGTCGGGACGATCGCCTTCCAGATGACCGGTGGACCCGCCACGACCGCGATGCTGGGTTGCACCGGTAATTCGGTGTAGTGGTAGGTGGCGAACGGGTCGGCCAGCACACGGAATTCGAAGGTTGGCTCGCAGAAGGTCTGCACCCGCATGCCGGGTGAGCCCTGCGAGCGGTCGCCGAAGCGGATCGTGATGGTGTCGCCCTCGCGCAGGAACCCGCGAATCACGCGAATGAACAGCGTTTTATCCCAGGGGCGGATATTGCGCTTGCCGTCGTACTGCACCTCCAGCACCGCGCCATTGGATGCGGTGACGGTGGTGTAGTTCGCCGCGCTGGGGTCGCTCCATTGCGGGCGCCCCATGTCGCTGGCAAAGCGGTGCACGACCTTGAGGGAGCCGGTGTCGTCGATCCCGAAATAGCCGGCGGTGTACACGAGCGTGAAGGATTGAAAGGAGCCCGCCTCGAAGCGGCCTTCAGGCGAGATGGACGCGCTGCCCATGCGTTCAGGCAGGTAGTGGGCATGTTGCATGGCGTGTCTCCGTGATGTGAATCGATCGCGCATGCTGGGCGCGGTTTGGACAGGGTGCGCGGGCGGGGTGGTCTATCCGACTCGACGCGCAAGCGCATCGGCGACGTTGACGGTGCTCTTGACCTTGAAGGCGTACTCGTAAGCGTCTGCGTGAGCGCAATACAGGGCGTATTCCAGCGGCGTGCCGTCGGCGTCATACGACACCCGCTGCAAAGCGATGATGGGTGTGGAGGGCGGCATCCGCAGCAGCTTGCGCATGTCAGCGGTAGAGGCCTGGGCGCGGATCGAGATCTCGGCATGGTCGACCGGCCGCTTCAGGCGCGCCTCCAGGATCTGATACGAGGTCTGGTTCGCCGCCTGTTCGCGTGTGACCTTGCCCACGATCGGAGCCAGATAGACCCAGGCGACGGCAAACGGTTCGCCCTGGCGGCTGTAAAGCCGCTTCCAACTGACCAGGGGTTGATCGCCGCAGCGCAATTGGGTGGCCACATCGGGTGTCGGGGCGCTGATCGAAAACTCCAGCAAGGTGATCTCGGGATTCACCCCACGGGCGACCAGTTCGTCATAAAAGCCGCGCAAATCGACCAGTGCGTGCCGAACCGGCGCGGCGGTCACATACGTGCCTTTGCCCTGTCGACGCACCAGCAGGCCTTCGCTGACCAGCTGAATGACCGCCTGGCTCGCCGTAATGCGCGAGACCCCATAGCGCTTCATCAGCTCGGGCTCGGTCGGTATCCGATCACCCTGTGCGTAGGTGCCGGCCGCGATGGCATCGCGCAACTGCTGAGCCAGCTGCCGATGCAGGGCAATCGGGCTGTTCCGGTCCAGGCGCGGGGCAGCCTTCACTCGTCAAGCAATTCCGGGTTGTTGACAAGCGCAAGCGCACCGAAATCGCGCTCGCCATGGCCGGCCTGGGCTGCAGCCTGGTAGTACTCCAGCACCGTGCGAGCCGTGGGACTCGGTGTGCCCAGCGCATCAGCCATCGCGATCACGAGCTGATAGTCCTTCAGTGCCGCGGACAACCGAAAGTAGGGGCTGAAGTCGCCCTGAAAGGCCTTGGGAATAAAGATGTTTTGCAGCGGCCAGCTGTTGGCGGCGGTCTGTGGCAGGGCTTCGCAGAAAATGTCCAAATTGGCACCCGCCTTTTTGGCCATGGCATACGCCTCGGAAATCAGTGCTCCGTAACCGCAGGACAACAAATTGTTGGCGAGCTTGATTGCCTGGCCGGCGCCGATGGGACCGCAGTAATCAATTTTGCTGCCAATCATCGACAGCAACCAGTGGACGCTGTCGCAGGTGTTGCGGTCACCCGCTGCAAACAGTTGCAGCTCGCCCGCGGCGGCGGCGGTCGGACCCTTGCCGACCGGGCAATCGATGAATCGGATGTGCCGTGTGCTCAGTTGGGTGGCGATCTCGCGCACGGTGTCGATGCCATCGGTCGACAGGCTGATCACGGTGGTGTCAGAAGCCAGTCCTTTGATGAGGCCGTCTTCACCCAGCACCACCTTGCGCGAAATCGCTGGCGTGGGTAACGAGGTCAGCACGATATCGCTCACTGCGGCCAGGGCATGAGGCGATGCCATACGCGTGGCGCCTGCAGCCAGCAAAGGCGCCATGGCGCGCTCATCTGGATCACACACGGCAAGCTGCCCGTGCTTCTTCAGGATGTTCATGGCCATCCCGCCGCCCATCAGACCCAGCCCAATGAAGCCGATCCGAATGTTCGAGGGGTGGATTGCGTGCGTGGCTTCACTCATTTGGGTTCATCCCGCTGATGCACAGACGTGTGGAGCGTCGGTACGGGCAAAAACGCCAGGCATTTCTCCTGGTCGAACCAAGAGCATAACGTTATATAACGTTATGGACAATCCGGCAGCCCATGCAGTTTCTTCACCCAAACTTGGGTGGCCTGGCGGAGCCACTCCGGGACTTCAGGAGCGCTGTTTGCGCCAGGAGTCCTTCACGCGGATTTTGTCGCCATGGAACGTGAACAGATCGCAGCCGTCGACCTCAACCCGCTGCCCGTCGCTCGCACGCGTTCCCACAAAGGTCCATTCGGACACGCCCCGCCGGCCGGCCACGACATGGCGCGCGCGGGTCCATTGCGCATCGGGAAAGTCGGCCCAGGCTCTCATGAAGCCAATGCGCACGGCCTCGCGGCCAATGTAGCGGGTGCCGCTCGCCTCAGTGCCAGCCGACGTGTGAAACACGCAATCATCGGACATGCAGGCCATGAGTGCGTCGATGTCATGCTGGCTCCATGCCTGTGCGAACCTCTCCAGCAAATCGATATTGACCGTGGGTCGCACCAGCGAATGCGCCAGGAACTGTTCCATCGCTGCTTCGAGCGTTGCACAGCGCTCGCTCCCTGGCAGCGTCGAGTCCTGCAGCACGATGGGTGACGAGCGATCATAAAAATGCGGCTTGCCCGGCACGAGGTAACGCCTCATTCCCAGGCCTGCGCGCGCAGCGCATGACGCGAGGGCGAGAGTGCGTGGGGCAATGGAGGGCAGGTCGTGTTCGCCGGTGAAGATCAGGACGGGCGGCAGTCCTCGCGCGCCATGCACGTAGTACTCGGCGTCCTCCGGGTCCATGCCAGCTGACAGGCAGATGAGCGCAGCGGCTGGCACCCCCAAGGCAAAGATGGCATAGGCCGACGCAAAACCACCTGCGGAAAATCCGCCCATCGCGATGCGATCAGGGTCGATGCTCCAGCGATTGGCATGACCTTCAATGAAGCGAAATGCTTGCGCCACATCGGTCCATGCCGCCTCGACGCCGCATAACAGTTCTTCTGCGCTGGCGGGCGGCAATCCCAGCAGCTGACGGACCCAATCCATGCGACCTCGCTGCACCTCATGCCTGTTGCGCTTGATGGGTAAGGCTAGCGGGGCAGGGCGCTCCTGGGTCAGCCGATATCCGACAGAAAAGCAGACATAGCCGCGGGCGGCGAAGCGCTCGCAATATTCATGTACCGGCGTGTTGTGCGAGCCGTCCTGCTCGAATGCATCGCGATCCTTGGCGCCGCGGTGATAAGCGCCACCATGGGAAAGGACTAAGGCCGGGCGCCCCGCGATGGGCGCATCATCTGGGGGCAGATACACATCCAAAAGCAACGGGCGCACACTGGGCCGGCCCGTGCCATGGCCAATCGCGCCCTCACCATAGCAAACATCGCGCTCAATTCGGATCGCGGTCAGCGATGCGTTCGTCATGTCGTCCATTGGTTGTCCTTTCCAGCGTGCAGTCAGTTGATCGAGGCGCGGGCACTGCGCGCCCCTTCAGCCTCGTTCCAGTCGTCGCGCCGAAACTTTGCCCGCGATTGGTCGACGCTGGGGGTAGGTTGCACTGGAAATGAACCTGCCATGAGCCGGTCAGAACAGGCTGCCCTGGCGCGTATCAGGTTCACGGACACGCTTGGTTCGCTTGCCTGTCGCGGGCAGACCGCTCTTGCGCGAGCCATGCTTTTGCTGAATGGCTCCGGCTTCACGATGGGCCTCGCCAGTCTGGCGCAAGCCATAGAGCTGTTCCTTGGCCCAGGCCAGTGCGCTGCGTTCATCGACGATGGGCTGCGGGTACGCGGTGCTGCCAAACTCCGGTATCCACTGTCGGATGTAGTGGCCCTGGGGATCCTGATCGAGCGCTTGTTTGGCGGGCGAGTAGATCCGCAAGGTGTTGATACCGGTGGTGCCCGATTGCATCTGCATCTGGCTCCAGTGAATGCCCGGCTCGAAGTCGAGGAATTGGCGCGCCAGGAACAGGCCAGGCTCGCGCCAATGCAGCCACAGGTGATAGGCGGCAAAGCTGACTAGCATCGCGCGCATGCGAAAGTTGAGCCAGCCTGTTGCGACCAGCTGGCGCATGCAGGCATCCACCATGGGAAAGCCGGTTCGCCCTTCGCACCATGCCTGCAGGCGTTCGCGGTCCATCTCGCGCATCGGCACCCCGTCGCCGGCACGCAGTCCGTCTGCGCTGCGCGCAAAGTTGCGCCATTCAATGTCGGGTTCGTCCTCCAGCTTCTGCATGAAGTGGCAGTGCCACCGCAAGCGGCTGCTGAACCCGCGCAGGCCATACGCCAACTCGCGACTGGCGGTACGGTGAATGGCGGCTTCGGTGGCCTGGTGCACCGTGCGCATCGACAGCGTGCCGAAGGCAAAGTGTTCAGACAGTCGGCTGCAGCCGGTTGGCGCCGTCAGTGGGCTCGAGAGGTGACGTCGATAGCCCAGCGCACGGCCACTCAAAAAGCTGGCAAGCATGGCCTGGCCTGCTGCCTCGCCACCCGGCGGTGTGTCGGGTGCTGCGGCAATGCCCAGATCGCGCAGCGCAGGCAAGCTGCGTGACGCCTTGGCAGGGGAAAAGCCGGGCGCAGCCCTGAACGCCTGTGGGGTGGGGACGCAAGGCGCGTCCATGCGCTGCTGCCAGCGCGACGCCCAGCCTTTGCGGTCCTTCAGCCGACGTACTACGCCGGTCTGGGGGAATTCAGTCCAGGCGACGCTCAGGGATCGGCACCACTGTGCCACCTGACGATCGCGCGCGTAGCTCCATCCCGGGCCGGTTTCTTCGTGGCTGAGCAGATGCGTGAAGGCGAATTCGTCGTGCAGCGCCGCGAGCACTGCCACCGCATCGCCCGTACGTACCAGCAAGGGGAGGCCACGTGCAGCCAGGGCGTCACGTAGCGGTGCGAGGCACTTCAGCAGCCAGTCGATATGCCGTGGGTGACATTCGGGACTGCTTAGCCAGGCGGGCTCAATGATGAACAGTCCAAGCGCTGCATCGCAGTGCGCGGCTTCAGCTAGCGGTGCGTGATCGGCGATGCGCAGGTCACGCTTGAACCAGACCACGGCCCCGTTCATCTCAGATCCTGCGTGCCATCACCACAGCGCCAGACGAGCCGGCGGCCACCACTGCACACCACACTTTCAGTGGCAGGGGCTGCTTCATGCCGGCCAGGGCAGCCGATTCGTCGCGGTGCTCGCGCTCATCGGCCTGGCAGTCTTGCAGCAGCACCAGCAGATCTTTCAGGCGCTCAGCGTCGGGCCCCGCCTGCAGATGGTCGATCTGCTGCTGATAGTGCTGGTCAACGAAGGTTTCGACCGAGGCAATGGTGGCGTACACGGCACGCCTTCCTGCCAACGCGGGCAGCGCGCCGGTCAGCCAACCTGCCACACGCCAGAGGAAGAGCAAGCGGCTGCGCCGTTGCGGTGCCAACCAATGCTCCACGCGCAACAGGTGATCAGCCTCTGTCTTGCCGTGCCGATGAGCAAACGCAAGCAGTTCGGTGTCGCCGCGCCACGCTGCCACGCTGGCCAAGCCCTTGTAGATGTAGACCGCGCCCGTTTCCCCCGCATGGTCGGACCGAAGCTCACGCTCCATGTGCTCAGAGAGCACGGGGGCCGGGGCCTCGTGCGTTGGTGCGTCGGGCGCCACGCGGCGTGCCAGACTTTGGAGCGCAGGGCGTATGCGCAAAAAGGCGTTGTAGCTCCACTCGAACACCACCAGCATGCCGGGAAGTTGGGCCAGTCGCGCAAGCCATCGCCAGCCTGGAAGCCGGCCCCACATGGCCACGAAGGCCGCCGCACCACTCAGGCGCGAGCCGTCTGCGCGTTGGACATGAAAGCGCGCAAGCAGCGCCTGGCGCTCGATGTCTGAAACGGTCGTATCGTCGCTGCGGCTGATGTCAGCGAAGCACAGTCCGCTGCCGGACTGCTTTTGCGCAAGGCGCTGCACATGCGCAATTTCGCGCTGGCACAGCGGGCAGCCACCGTCGTACAGCACGGTGAGGGTGTCTTCTTGAGGGGCGGGCTTCATGCGGGTCCCTGGGTACGGAGCTGTCGCAGTCGCTGCTCGTACAGGGCCGAAAGGGCACGCGGACAGCCTGCTGCTGCGCTAAAACAGCCGCAGTACATTGGAAGGTGGCGCATAGGAGGAGGGATTCGGCTGGATCGATACCAGCGCATCAACGGTTTCGAATTCTAACTTTCAAGCCATGGGCAGCAGACGATTGGCCCTATTCGCCTGGTCTGTCCCTTGAAGTCATACTGAGCGCTTCACAGCGCTCACCTCGAGTCAGTCGATGAACCTTAGGATGAAGTGCCAGACCCCAATCAGTGAAGCTGCCCTGCCTGTTCAGCCTGCGATCCTCAAGCGCGTTTCGGCCTGGCCCTGTGTCGTTGCACTCGCAGCGCTTGCGATGGCCGTATCAGCTCAGGCAACTGAACAGCGCGCAGCGGCGTACCACGACGCGCCACGCAAGCTCTATCGCGGCACGCTCACCCAAGAGGAAGATCGCCTGTTGCTGTCCCCCTGTGGCGGTGGTCGGGTAGTCCGTGTGCGGGATGTCTCGCCTGAAGTCATCATCACCGCCGCGATCACTGACATTGGCTTTGATCGGGTGAAGCGCCTGCACTTTGAAGCTTATGGTCGCATGCGAGATGGCGAACTGATGATCGACCGTCTGAACCGTGCAGGCGTTGAGATGGGTTGTGAGAAGAACCAGGCTGGGTTGCGTGCACAAGGCAACGAACCTGGCTGGGCCCTTGAATCCAGACCCACGGGGGTGACTTGGACTCGGCAGGGCGAAGCCGCCTTGCGTGCGCCACCCGTTGCATTGGGGTGGCGTTGGCCTGACGGCGATCAGCACAGACCGCACGCCATGCTGGAGGTCGCGACACAGCATGTGGCACTGAGCGCCGCGCTGACCCCGAGAATCTGCCGTGACAGCATGGCGGACGCGGTGTATGGCTTTACCGCGCGGGTTCGGCAGTCGCGTCCGGAGCCTGCCGCTGACTTCAAGGGGTGTGCTTATCTGGGTACCGAGCGATTGCGCTGATGTCTGTGGATGTCAATCAATCCACGGTGCGGTGATTCGAAACACGCTGGAGGCAGCAGGTTGAATATCAGCATCGATCAGATGCGCCAGGATGAGGTCCTCACACTGGCCGAGTGGGCCTCTTCGGAGGGTTGGAACCCAGGCAAAGCGGATATCGACCTCGCCTGGGCGTTTGATTCGCACGCGTTTATCGCCATGCGACAAGGCGATGAGCTTGTAGCGGGTGGCACCATCCTGTCCTATGGCGCAGCGTTCGGTTTCATGGGCTTGTTCATCGTTCGCGCGGATCTGCGTGGACAGGGCCTGGGTACGCAGCTGTGGCATCACCGTCGCGATCGCTTGCTGGCCCGCCTGCATCGCGGTGCGTCCATCGGCATGGACGGCGTGTTCGACATGGTGCCTTTCTACACCCGGGGCGGCTTTCAGCTGGCCTGGCGCGATCTGCGCTTTGAAGGCACTGCACGCGGCCTTCAGGATCCTCGGGCCGTCGATCTTCAGTCCATCCCCTTCGCCCAGATTGATCAGTTCGATCGACGCTATTTCGGCGTTTCGCGAACCATGCTCCTGCAGGCCTGGATCCGACAGCCGGGCAGCCATGCACTCGGGCTGATCGAAGCGGGTGAACTGGTCGCGTATGGCGTGGTGCGACCCGCCCAGGTCGGCTTCAAGATCGGACCGGCTTTTGCGCGCCGTCCTGATCTGGCCGAGCGTTTGTTGGGTGCACTGTTCGCGAAAGTAGAGGGACATACGGTGCAACTCGATGTGCCGGAGTGCAACGAACCGGGACTCAAGCTCGCTTCTCTGTTTGGTCTGTCCGAGTCGTTCGGATGCGCACGCATGTACCACGGTGTGGCGCCTCAGATCGATGTCAGGGGTGTCTTCGGTGTGACCTCGTTTGAGTTCGGTTGAGACGCTCAAAACAAGGTACCCTCGCCAGCGCGCTGCTTGTTGCCTGCTGCCTGACCTCTTGAAGGGGTGTGTCACTCGCTGATCGCCGCGGCCCCGACCCGCTGCGCAGCCGCGCGAGCGCACCACATCACTGAAGGCCTGGGCATTCGCCTTCAGGCTGAGCTCCGGCGCATGCACCGAACGATCTTCGATACCCCCGTCATCAATACCCTGCTACGCGCCGTCTCGCGGGCTTTCTTGCATACCGCAGGCTGGTCGGTGCGTGGCGAGTTGCCGCCGCAGGCGCGCAAATGCGTGCTGATTGCAGCGCCGCACACCAGTAACTGGGATTTGCCTTACACCCTCATGGTCGCCTTCGTGCTGCGCCTGAATGTCTACTGGATGGGCAAGCACAGCCTGTTCTTCTTTCCGTTCGGGCCGGTGATGCGATGGCTGGGCGGGATTGCGGTGGATCGCACCGGTAGCAACAGTCAGGTGTCTGCGTCTGCCGCTGCGCTCAGGGCAGCAGATGGCCCGGTGCAGCTGGTGGTGCCGCCCGAGGGCACGCGCGGCAAGACACGGCACTGGAAAACGGGCTTTTACTACATTGCCCTGGAAGCAGGTGTACCGATCATCCTGGCCTATATGGACTACAGCACCAAGGTGTCTGGGCTGGGGCCGATCTTCGTCCCCACCGGAGATGTGCAGGCCGATATGCTTGAGATCAAGCGTTTTTATGCCGGCATACAAGGGCGGCGGCCGCATCAGTTTCAAGCGGATTGATCGGCGCTTCGGCTACGATCGCGTCATGCATGCATTGCGTTATCTGAGCGGGTATCCGCCCGACATCCTGGAGCAGGTGCACCGGCTGATCGAGACGCAGCGTCTGCATGCCACGCTCGCGCAGCGCCACCCCGATCGGCACATGGTGCGCAATGACCGCCTGTTGCTGGACTATGTCGGCGAGTTGAAAGCGCGCTATCTCAAGAGTGCGCCGCCTCTGGCCAAGGTCATGTATGACAATCGGCTGCAGGCGGTACGCCAGGCGCTGGGCACACATACCGCGGTGTCGCGCGTGCAGGGCAACCAACTCAAGGCCAAACGCGAAATTCGCATTGCCAGTGTCTTCAAGGATGCGCCAACGACCATGTTGCGCATGATCGTCGTGCATGAGTTGGCGCATCTGCGCGAACCGGATCACAGCAAGGATTTTTACGCCTTATGCCGGCATATGCAGCCGGACTACCATCAGGTGGAGTTCGACACACGCCTATGGCTTACTGCTTTGGAGATCGAAGGCGACGCCGGCGCGACGCAGGGCTCAGCCACTGCAACAGACGCGCGTACACACGAGGATCGTTGAGCAGATCAAAATGCCCTGCACCTTCAGCCACCCATTGCCGATGGGGCAGAAACGCCAGGTGACGCGAGGGTTCCGGATGCCGACCCAAGGCACTGTCGAGGGGCACCAGGCCGTCTCCCAGCAGCTGACGGGACCGATCTGACGGGCGCTGGCCAAGTGTTGCCGCCAGTGCGAAGCATCGAATGCCATCGGGTAGGGCGACGGCTTCAGGAGGATCTGAATGCTGAAGGAAACGCGAAGGATTGACGTTCAAGAGACTGCCGTAGCGCAGGTCGGTCATCCCGGCGCTACGTAGGCGACCCAGGCGTGCAAAGGGTGCCAGGTAGGGCAGGCGCTCCAGCAGCGTATTGAACCCGTGCCCGATGCGTTCAAGCGGCGCGCCATGGTGTGGTGTGCCCAGACAGATCAGATCGGTGACCTGCTGGGGCCAACGGTGCCCCGCCTGCCGCCCGTGGTGGATGGCACTTCGAGCCAGCAGCCCGCCCATGCTGTGACCGATGATGACCAGTCGCTTGGGTTTGCGCGGCGCTTGTGCCAGGGTGCGCTCGAGCAGCTCGGCAAGCGCCTGACCGTTGGTGGCGATATGCAGCCCACTGTTGTATCGCAGGAAAAGCGGCTCGAATCGCAGGGATTGACCCAATGCGAGGCCATGGTTGTGGCCGGCGCGCGTCCAGTGCTGCTCATTCATGCACAAACCGTGAATCATGAGCAACAGCCTGCCCGAGGTGTCATGGGTCTCATGCGCGAAGGCATCTTCTGCCACGGCCTCTGGCTGTTTCACAGCCTCGGCGCCCTGCAGACTCATGGCCGTTGCCAGCGGGTTGCGCGTATCGGCCAGATAGTCACCCAGCACGCCATTGAGCGCCGCAAGACTGGACGCGCGCTGTGATGCGGCACCCGAAGCCCCTGCCTGCGGATACCTGGAAAGGCCTTGAAGCAGCGCCGCCATGCTGTGTCCGGTCACACGCGTCACCACTCGAACGCTGCGATACACCCATCCGCTGAGTGCGCCGGTGCGCTCAGCATGGGCGCGGTGCCCCCAACGCGGTGGCCTGACGACTTGCGCATGCACGGCTTCCACCAGGTCCGTGAGCCGGAGCGTGGCAGCGGTAGCCAGCTGGGCTGCACCAGCGAGGTCTTGCAGAGCGTCTGATGCAGATCGGCGCATGGGTCAGTTGGAGGGCGCTTCTTGCAAGATGCGCAGACGTGCCATGCAGTGCTCAAGCAGCTCGTCGCGACCTTGTTGAGCATAGATCGCTTGAAGGTTGTTCAGCATGCGCATCAGAATCTGAGGGGCAGAGGCTGGCCCCAGCAGTCGCTCGGGGTCCACCCCATAGGGTGCTGCGCGTTGAACCAGCGATTCACGATCGAGGCTGGCACCTGTAAACGGGTCGATGATGACCACCCCTTCATGCAGATCGGCTCTGATCAGGAAATGACCGGGAAATGCCACGCCCGATAGCTCCAGGCCGATGTGGCGGGTCAGTTCGGTAAAGAGCACCGCAAGCGAGATGGGAATGCCGCGACGGGTGGCGATCACGCGATGCAGATAACTGTTGTCAGCGTCGTAATACTGCTGGGCATTGCCTGCGAAACCATGCGTGCCATAGAACCATTGCAGTGCATGCGACAGGCGGGAGCGCTCGGTGGATACTCTCCGACAGGCCTGGGCCAGCTGCGCCGCGAGTGCATCCACGTCAGCCTGAACCTGTTGAAGGTCCAGTTCAGGATAGGCCATACGACCGAGCACGATCGCGGACTCGAGCAGCGGCGTGGTCTGCGCGTCCTTGACCAGCATTCGAAAATAGTCGAGGTCGGAAATCGTCTGATACATGCGCGGCGGCCTGAAATACACAGCACATCATGCCGGATTCAGCCACTGTCGGTTTCAACGGGTGTGTGGTCGGACTGTCGGGGCAGGCAATCGGCGGTATAAGCACAGGCTGGATGCCTGATCACTCAACCGTGGAGCCCGTCCCGATCATGACCCTCACGCCAGAGATTTCAAACGATTTTCGGGCCACGAGTTTTCCGTTGCGGCTGTACAGTGGCCAGGACGCATTGGAAAGTCTGCCTGCCGAGCTCAAGCGGCACGCAGCCAAACGCGCATTCATCGTGTGCGGGCGCACGGTATCGCGTTCATTCGATCTCATTCGCCGGATTCAGTCCATCCTGGGAGACACCTGCGCAGGCGTTTTCGACGAGATGGACAAAGACACCTCCCTTGCTGCGGTAACCGCCGCCGCACAGGCTGCACGGGCTGCCCAGGCCGACCTGCTGATTAGCGTCGGGGCGGGGAGCGTGACCCAAGGCACCCGGGTGGTAGCCATCCTGATGGCCGAGCAGCGTCCGGTCGACGAACTGATCACGCAATACCCTGAGCAGGGACCCGCGATCAGCCCCAAGTTGCTTGCGCCCAAGGTCCCGATCATCAATGTGCTGACTGCAGCCACCAGCGCGCAAAATCGTGCCGGCTCTGCTGTCAAGGATCCCAACCGTGCGCATCGCATGGAGTTTTTCGATCCCAAGACTCGCCCGGTCGCCATTTTCTGGGACACCGACGCCTTGCTCACCGCGCCCCCGAGCCTGGTGCGGACCACGGCGATCTCGGTCTACTGGCGTGCGGTGGTGAGTCTGGGTGCGGAACGCATGACCCCCCTGTCGGAAGGCGACCGCCTGCATGCCTTCAGGCTCGCGCAGCGGGCGTTGCAGCAGGGGGGTGACCCGCTTGATCCGGCCCCACGCATGGCGGCCTGCGCAGCGTCGTTTCTACAAAACCGCGATGTCGATGACGGGGGCGCCATGACCGACAGCCAATGGGTGTCGCGTGTGGTCTACGCTTTCGCCACCTCCATCTTTCAGACGCATCCTCATGTCGGCCAGGGCGAAGCCAATGCCGCGGTGACGCCCACCGTCATTCGCACGCTCGGGGTGCGCAATCCGAAGGCGATGGTGCTGATCGCCCAGGGCTTAGGCGTTTGGCATGAGGGCGATGACCTGGCGAGTGCGCCGGATAAGGCTGCAGCAGAACTCGAACGGGTGTTTCGCTCGGTGGGCGTTCCGGTGCGCTTGTCCGAGTTGAATATCGCACGCGACAGCCTGCCCCTGATGGTCGAGAAGTCGCTGAAGAACTTCAACGCCGACCCGAAACGCGAGTTTGTGAAAGAGCGCGACATGCTGCATACGTTGATGCAGGCATGCTGGTAAGGGGGGCGCGCGCGCCCGCAATGGGCTTCATCCTGCTCACGGTGCTGATTGACATGATGTCGATCGGCATCATTGTCCCGGTCTTGCCGGCATTGATCGGGACGTTCACCGAGAGCGCTGCGGACCAGGCGTGGTGGCTGGGGATCGTCTCCTTCGCGTTTGGTATCGCCAATTTCTTTGGCGCCCCCGTGCTGGGTGCACTGTCTGATCGCTACGGGCGCAGACCTGTGCTCTTGCTGGGCTTTTGCGGTCTGGCGCTGAACTTCTTTGCCACCGCGCTAAGTACCTCCATCGCGATGCTGATTGTGGTCAGACTGCTGGGTGGGCTCATGCAGGCGAATGCAGCGGTAGCCAATGCCTATGTCGCCGACATCACCTTGCCTGAAGACCGGGCCAAGCGCTTTGGCTTGCTTGGCGCCATGTTCGGCATCGGGTTCATTCTGGGACCGCTGATCGGCGGGCTGCTTGGCGCCATCAATCTGCAGCTGCCTTTTTTTGCCGCCGGCGGTTTGGCCTTGCTCAACCTGCTGTACGGGTGGTTTGTGCTGCCGGAGTCCTTGCCGCCCGAGCGTCGTCGTGCGATGTCGTGGTCATCGGCGAATCCGATCAAGGCCCTGCGGGAGCTCGCACAGCTGAAGGGCGTCGGCTCTCTGATGGGAGCCATCGCCTTCACGGGGCTCGCGCAGTTTGCGATGTACACGATCTGGGTGTTGTACACGACCCTGAAATTCGGCTGGGATACCGAGCTCAATGGATGGTCGCTGGCTGCGGTGGGGATCATGGCGGTCATCGTGCAGGGCGCGCTGCTGGGTCGCCTGATCAAGCACTTCACGGCCACGCGGCTGGTGCTGATCGGCATGGTGTCGCAGACCTGTGCTTACGCACTGTACGGATTGGTGCCACATGGCTGGATGATGTTCGCAGTGATCGGGGCCAACGTCTTTGGGCTGACGGTGACGGCTGCGGTGCAAAGCATTGTGAGTCGCGCTGCCAGTGAATCTCAACAAGGCCAGACCATGGGGGCGGTCAGCGCGCTCAATAGCCTGATGGCGGTCATCGCGCCGATCCTGGGTGCGCCGGCCCTGGCCGCCGTGAGCGACCTGTCGCGCAGCGACTGGCGCATGGGCGCGCCGTTTTATCTGTGCGCAGGCCTGCAGGCGGTCGCACTGTGGCTGGCCGTGCGGCACTTCCGACGCCACCCGGGCTGAGCGTGCTCAGTTGCGGGGTGGGCTCAGCGAATGCCCGGCTTAGCGCGCGGTTGGCGAGGCTCTTGGCGTGATGTTCAGCCCTGCATCCAGGAGCAGGCGCTTGAAATCGGGCGATGCCCTGATGATGCGGCCTGCCGCAGCTCTCAGGCGATCAACCGCCTCATCGGGCAACGTGAAGCTCGTAGGCAGGCTGTTCAGGTAATCGAACTCCGGGTCGCCCTTGAGCGCAGCGAAT
>JBIKKG010000225.1:0-5930 GCA_044360485.1 Burkholderiaceae bacterium
GCGCTCCACGTCGTGGTGCTCGGCGGTTTGCTCAAGGAGAGCTTCCGGATCATCCAGTGCCGCTGCGATCGCCTTGTGCCCGAGCTCCTCGACCACGATCATCGCGGTCTCCTGGTCGAGCACCTGATTAATGGTCACCATCTGGCCCATCTTCATCATGAGCTTGATGACCTCTGCGGCCTTGACCGACATCTTGTGGGCGAGGTCGGCCACTGAGATGGTTTCAGGCACATGCACTTCCCGAACGATCGCCTCGGTGCTTGCCTGCGCCTGCTGAGACCCTCCCCCTGAACCACGGCTGTCCCGACCACCGCGTCCGCGCGGGCCACGCCAGCCACCCACACCACCACCGGTATCACCCCGGGTCTTGATGGCGCGACGCTTGGCCGCGTCATCCTGCCAGGTGGACGAGAGATTCTCGGACTTGACATGCTTCTTGACCGTGCCAGGCGCAGCCGGTGCGGCCGGCGCACCCGGTGCACGCGGAGCGCCTGCCGCAGGCCGATGCAGCGTGCCGGACTTTCCAGCCTCCGCAGCGGCTGCCGGGGCCGGCACAGGCTTGGCCACTGGCGGCGCAGGCGGTGCTTCCACCGGTTTGGGCGCCGGCCGACGGGCCGACGTGAGCAAGCGGTTGATGGCAGCGGCTTCGTCTTGCGCACGGCGACGCGCCGAGGCTTGCGCAGCGGCTTCTTCATCGGCTTTGCGGGCGGCCTCAGCGGCCGCCTGCGTGGCCAGACGCGCAGCTTCGGCCGCAGCCGCCAGCTGCGCCTCGGCCGCTTCGCGCTCGGCGTCACGTGAATCCGACGCTGCCATCGACGCGACGCGAGCCTGCTCACGACGTGCTTCCTCTTCGGCGCGGGCCGCCTCGGCAGCGGCTTCTTCGGCACGCCGGCGTTCTTCGGCCAGCCGCTCTTCGCGCTCGCGGGCCTCAGCCTCTTGGCGCTGACGCTCGCGTTCGAGCTGGGCCTGGGCCTGGGCTTGCGCTTCAGCTTCACGCTGCTGCTGGGCAGCGAGCTCGGCCTCGACTGGCGAAGGCGTGGGTTCGGCAGGCGGCGCAGCCACTTCGGGCTCGGCCTCGCGCTGCACAAACACCCGCTTCTTGCGGACCTCAACCTGAATCGTGCGGGCCCGCCCGGTGGCATCGGCCTGCTTGATCTCCGAGGTCTGCTTGCGCACGACCGTGATCTTCTTCTTGGGCGATTCGTCGGCGCCGTGCGCGCGTCGCAACGCCGTCAGCAGCTGGGCCTTGTCGGATTCGGTCAGCAGGTCATCTGCCGACTTCTTCTCGACACCGGCCGAGCGCAACTGCTCGAGGAGGACATCCGCCGGCATTTTCAGCTCGGCGGCAAAGTTTGCTACGTTGGTGCTTGCCATTCAGGTCCTTCCGACTCAGGCCGACTCATTCTCGAACCAGTGCGCACGGGCCTTCATGATGAGCGCCTTCGCGCGCTCTTCATCCAGTCCGGTGGCGTCCACCAGTTCGTCGACGGCCAGTTCGGCCAGATCATCGCGCGTGTGCACATTGGCATCGGCGAGCTTGACTGCCAGCTCACGATCCATGCCCTCGAGGGTCAACAGGTCTTCGGTAGTCGACCCGAGTTTCTCTTCGTTGGCGATGGCTTGCGTGAGCAGCACGTTGCGGGCGCGGTCGCGCAGCTCATTGACCGTGTCCTCATCGAATGCCTCAATTTCCAGCATTTCATTGAGCGGCACATACGCCACTTCATCCAGGCTGGTGAAGCCTTCGTCAATGAGGATGTCGGCCACTTCCTCGTCCACATCAAGCTTGCTCATGAAGGTGGCGCGCAGATTGGACCGCTCGGCCTCCTGCTTACCGGCACTTTCCTCAGCCGTCATGATGTTGATCTGCCAGCCGGTCAGCTCCGAGGCCAGACGCACATTGCGCCCGCCCGTGCCGATGGCCAGCGCGAGGTTGTCCTCGTCGACCACCACATCCATGCTGTGCTTTTCCTCGTCCACCATGATGGACGACACATTGGCCGGCGCCAGCGCGCCGATCACGAACTGCGCCGGATCCTCCGACCACAGCACGATGTCCACGCGCTCACCGGCCAGCTCACCCGTCACCGCCTGCACGCGCGAGCCACGCACGCCCACACACGTGCCGATCGGGTCGATGCGACGGTCGGTGGTGAACACTGCAATTTTCGCTCGCACACCCGCGTCGCGGGCAGCCGCCTTGACCTGCAGCAGGCCCTGCTCGATTTCGGGCACTTCCAGGCGGAAGAGTTCCATGATGAATTCAGGGGCCGTACGCGACATGAACAGCTGCGGGCCGCGGCCTTCGCGATTCACCTTCGAGACCCAGCCGCGCACCCGGTCGCCCACCCGCAAATTTTCCTTGGGGATCATCTGGTCACGGGTCAGGCGCGCTTCGATTTTGCCCGACTCGATGACCGCGCCTTCCCGGTCCAGTCGCTTGATCGTCCCGGACAGCAGATTGTCGCCGCGCTCCAGGAAGTCATTGATGATCTGCTCGCGCTCGGCATCGCGAATTTTCTGCAGGATGACCTGCTTGGCCGCCTGAGCGCCAATGCGCCCGAACTCGATCGGCTCAAGCTCTTCCTCGATGAAGTCACCCACCTGGATATCGGCAATCTGCTTGCGCGCCTCGGTCAGGATGACCTGAATGTCATGGTCTTCGAGTTCGCCATCGGGCACGACCAGCCAACGACGGAATGACTCCGATTCGCCGGTGTCGCGGTCGATCGATACCCGCACATCGACCTCGTCCTTGAATCGCTTCTTCGTGGCAGAGGCCAACGCACTTTCGAGCGCAACGAACACCACGTCCCGGGCCACGCTTTTCTCGCGCGCCAGAGCATCGACCAACAACAGCACTTCGCGGCTCATCCTGAAGCCTCCTAAAACTTGACCTTGGGCACCAGTCGCGCCCGTTCAACATCTGCCAATTCAAACGACAAGCGTCTGACCGTCTCTTCGCCCGTCGCAGGGGGCTTGGCGGCCGCCTGGGGCTTCGCACCGCGAGCGCCCCGGGTAGCCGGCTTCGACCCCGGCTTGCGTTTGGCCGCGGCCGCATCCTGGGCTGCGGTGTCGATCAGATCGAGTACCCAGCCCTGCGGCTTGCCTTCTTCGCGCCACAACACACCCGAAAAATTGCGCCGACCCGACAGGGGCACGCGCAAGCGCAGCGCCACTTCGTGTCCGATGAAGCGCTGGTAATCGGCCTCCCGGTTCAAGGGGCGGTCCAAGCCGGGAGAAGACACCTCCAGGCGCGCGTAGTCGATGTTCTCCACAGTCAGCACGTGGGTGAGCTGATGACTCACCCGCTCGCAATCTTCCATCCGGATCAACGACTCAGGCACATGGTCAGGACTCTGAGCAGCGGGCTCGTTCTTGGGCTGCATGAGTGGCTCATGCGACGGCGATGCCACCGACTGAGCGCCCACAGGCAGGTCGATGAACACTCGCAACAGACCGCGGCCTGCGATCTCCAGATCGACCAGGTCGTACCCCATTGCCACCACTGTCCGCTCCACGGCGGCCTGAACCGGATTCACGCCGGACGAACCCTTCCTGAACACTTTGAACCGTGAAAAAAAAATGGGCTGTGCCAGCCCATTCCCCTAACCTGCAAACAAGCGCGCCTTGAAAACCACTGCGCGTAACCCACAGAGTATAGCCGATTTCCGGGTGTCTTGAGTCGACTGCGCAGGCACTCAAGGCGACCCGGACGCACCCGGACTCAGCCTGCAGGACCGCGTCGGCGCCCTGCTCCGCCGGACCGACCGCCCGGCCGTGGCCCTGCCTGGCCGTTGCGTGGCCCGCCGGCACCACCGCCGGCACCACCGCCGGCACCTCGCTGGCCACCTTGCCCAGTGCCCTGGCCCCCGCCCTGATTGCCGCCCTGGCGGGCGCGGTTGCCGCCAAACTTCTGACCGAAACCGCCACCTCCACCACCAGCTGGCACACCGCCAGTGGCCGGCCCGCCCGCCCCGAAACCAAAACCGCCCTGCCCGCCCTTGCGGTTGCGACGGCCCTGTCCTGTTGGCTTGGGCTGACCCGGCAGGCCCGGCTGCCCGAAACCACTGCCCGCACCGAAACGCTGTTCGCGCCCCTGCTTGCGCACCGCACGGGTGATGCCAGACAGATGGGCATCGGCCGAGGTGGGCTGCCATTCGTCATCGTCCAGATTCACCCGTTGTGAACCCGATCGCGCTGCCACCGGCTCGCCGGCTCCAGGTGGCCCTGTGCGCAGTCCGCCTTTGCGCCGGCCAGCGGCGGGCAGCGGAAAGGGTGGCTGTGCGTCGTCGTCGTCGAGGTCATCCGAGTCGATAGCCGAAGGCTCCGGGCGCCGCGGCATTGCATCGGCCGCAGCCGCTGCCGCCGCATCGGCAGACACCTCCGCTGCCGCTTCCATCGCATCACGGGCATCCAGGTCCGTGATCGCAGGCGGCACGTCATCAAAACGCGCATCCGATCCGGCATCCGGCCCGTCGACCGCGTCAAACTCAACATCGAAGGGGCGTGCCGCCGCCGGACCACGGCCTTTGCCGGGTTTGCGCGGGGGACGGTCAGGTGCACCCGTCTGGCCAGGCTGTTTATCCGCCTCGGGACCAGCGGCGGCGCGCTTGGCTGCGGCGGCATCGCGCCCGGCCTGCTTGAGCATGGTCGACAAGGTGCTCACGTCCGACGCGCCCAGTTCCACCCAACGACCGCGGGCCAGCCCGGGCGGCAGGCCGATCGGGCCGAATCGGATGCGTACCAGGCGCGAAACGATGAGGCCCACGGCCTCAAAGATGCGCCGCACTTCGCGGTTGCGCCCTTCGGCGATGGTGACGCGATACCAGTGGTTCGCCCCATCGCCGCCGATATCGTCGATCGCCGAGAAGCCCGCCGGGCCATCTTCCAGCGGCACGCCCTCGAGCAGCTTCTGGCGCAGTTCGTCATCGATGCGCCCCAGAATGCGCACCGCGTACTCCCGCTCCCAGCCAAAGCGCGGATGCATCAGCAGGTTGGCCATCTCGCCCGAGGTGGTGAACACCATCAGGCCCTCGGTATTGAAGTCGAGCCGACCGACCGCCACCCAGCGCTCGCCACGCAGCTTGGGCAGCCGCTCAAACACGGTCGAGCGCTGACCCGGATCGTCGCGGCTGCAGATTTCGCCCGGCTGCTTGTGGTACAGCAGCACCTTCGGTGCAGGCTTCTGGACGCGCCGGTTCAGGGGCCGACCGTTGACCCGCACCTGATCGCTCGGGCCGATGCGCTGACCCACATGCGCCGGCTGGCCGTTGACCGACACCCGCCCGGCCATGATCAGCTCTTCCATCTCCCGACGCGACCCAACGCCCGCATCGGCCAGCAGCTTGTGCAGCTTGGGCGCGTCGTCGTCCGGAGCGCGCGCACCGCGCGGGCCGCCCGAGGGGCCACGCTTGCGCGGATCGGTCGCATCCAGCCCAACGCGGGCCTGGCGCGAATAGACCGGAATCACGGCATCCGGATCAACCGGAGCCGCGGGCTCGGCCGACGACTCCGCCGTACCGGCCTGACCCTGCTGACCCGGTTGACCTTCACGCGGCCCTTTGCCGCCACGACGCCGTCCGAAGCGCCCACGCGGGCCCGGTCCGGAGCGCCTGCGCTCAGCTTGCGCACCGTCGGCAGGTGCACCAGCCCCCTGCGCCGAAGCCTCCTGCCTTGCAGCGGATTCAGATGACGCCCCCTCGCGCGCTGCACGATCCTGTGCGGGCTCGTATGCCGTCGGCTGGCTCGCCGAGGCCACACCCTCGGCCGATGCCACGCCTGCCCCTGCGGCATCGGCACCACCGTCAGAGGATGCGGGTGCCGCCGCGCGGCGCGGTCTGCGCCGACGCGCAGGCGCATCCGAACCGCTTGCAGGAGGTGCCTCGGCGGGTACTGGGGAATCAACGGGTTCGGTCATGGCTCTGGCT
>JBIKKG010000226.1:0-5860 GCA_044360485.1 Burkholderiaceae bacterium
TTGAGTGTTCCCGCAAGCCCAGTCATCACCCCGGCGTGCTGACGCTGCTGCCCGAGCAGTTCCGCTGGCGCGATGTGCAGCCGGTGGGGCGTCTGGATCATGACACGACGGGCTTGCTGCTTCTCTCAGACGACGGCGCCTTCATCCATGCGCAGTCCTCACCGAAGCGCCATGTGCCTAAGGTCTATGTCGCGACCACGCATGACCCGCTCACACTGGCGCAAATGGCGCTGCTCAACGAGGGAGTCCAACTGATTGACGAGCCCGCTCCCATCTCCGGCAAGGCGCGGCAACTCGATTCCCACTGCCTGGAAATTGTTCTTGAGCAAGGCAAATACCACCAGGTCAAGCGCATGCTGGCCGCCGCAGGCAACCACTGCGCGGCACTTCGACGCACGGCGATTGGCGGTCTGACCCTCGAGAGCCTGAGCCTGGCGCAAGGCGAATGGTGCTATCTCTCGCCAGCGCAGCGGGAGCGGCTCGTGGCTTAGCCGTCGACTCGGTGAGGAAACGATTGAACAAACCCAACACCGCAAACGACTTCGCAGGCTGGCCGCTTGCGGAAACTGAGGTGGAATTGATTTAGATCGATCAAGACGGGCTAAACACCGCTACTCTGGTCTGACCAACCCCAAGCGGAGACTGACCATGAGTCGACTTGCAGGAAAGACCGCTGTCGTGACCGGGGGTGCGGTCGGTATCGGCCGCGCATGTGTCATCCGTATGGCCGAGGAAGGTGCAAGGGTCGCCATCCTTGACCTGCTTGAGACCGAGGGCAAGGCGCTGGCCGCCGACCTGACGGCAGCAGGCCATAAGGCTGCCTTTTGGGCGGTCGATGTCGCAGACGAGGCCGCGATGCAAGTCACCATCAACGCTGCAGCCGCTCGATTTGGTGGGCTGCATGTTCTGGTGAACAACGCTGGCATTTCCGGCAGCCCCAAGCCCACCGATCAGGTGACCGAGGCCGAGTGGGACCGAGTTCAGGCGGTGAACGTGAAGGGCGTGTTCTTTGGTACCAAACATGCCATTCCGCATCTGCGCGCAGCGAAAAAGGGCTCGATCATCAACCTCTCCTCCATCGCCGGGCTCATCGGCATTGGCGGCATCGCGCCTTATCATGCTTCGAAGGGCGCGGTACGGCTGATGACCAAGAACGACGCGATCACCTATGCCCCGGAACAGATCCGCGTGAACTCCATCCATCCCGGCTACATCTGGACGCCGATGGTGGAAAACCATCTGCGCGCGACTTCGGACGATCTGGAGGCAGCAAAGGCCGCCGCCGGGTCGGCCCATCCCATCGGTCATATGGGCGAGCCCGACGACATCGCCTGGGCGGTGGTCTATCTCGCGTCTGACGAAGCGAAGTTCGTCACCGGAGCCGAGATCGTCATTGACGGCGGCTATACGGCGCGATGACGGACCTGACCAAACCTCACGCCACCTCCACCGCCGACTGCCTAGCCAATCTTGCCGCATCACCCGATGGCCTGACCGCTACCGAGGCTGCGCGGCGTCTCGTCGAGCACGGCCCGAACCGACTGCCGGAAGTGCGATCGCAGGGGCAGGTCGTGCGGTTTTTTCTGCAGTTCCACAATGTCCTGATCTATGTGCTGATCGGCGCGGCGGTGGTCACGGGGGCCCTGCAGCACTGGGTCGATACCGGCGTGATCCTTGCCGTCGTGCTGGCCAATGCGGTCATCGGGTTCATCCAGGAGGGCAAGGCAGAGGCTGCAATGGCCGCGATCCGAGGCATGCTTGCACCGAAGGCCGCCGTGTTGCGCGATGGGCACCGGGTATCGGTAGACGGGACCGACCTCGTGCCCGGCGACATCGTCCTGCTTGAGGCAGGCGACAAGGTGCCTGCAGACCTGCGGGTGATGGAGGCGCGGGGCCTGGCGGCACAGGAAGCGATGCTGACCGGAGAGTCGGTGCCAGTGGAAAAAGGACAGACCCCGGTTGCTGCCAATGCCGCTCTTGGCGACCGCAGCTCAATGCTGTGGTCGGGCACTCTGGTCACCCAGGGCACGGCGCGCGGGCTAGTGGTGGCGACGGGTCAGGCCACAGAGATCGGGCGTATCGGCGGGCTTCTGTCAGGGGTCGAGCAGCTGACCACCCCCCTGGTCGCGCAAATCGACCACTTCGCGCGCTGGCTCTCGTTCCTGATCTTGCTGGTAGCGGGGCTGCTGCTCGTCTGGGGGTACTACGTCGGCCACATGCCTTTTGAGGACCTGTTCATGGTTGTGGTCGGCGTCGCCGTGGCGGCAATTCCCGAGGGCCTGCCTGCGGTGATGACCATCACGCTGGCCATCGGTGTGCAGGCCATGGCGCGCCGCCATGCCATCGTCCGTCGCCTGCCAGCGATCGAGGCGATCGGGTCGATTTCCGTCATCTGCACCGACAAGACCGGCACCTTGACTCGCAACGAAATGGTGGTGGCTGCAGCCGAGACGGCGCAGGGCATCTTTGCGATCGGTGGCGAGGGCTATGCGCCCGAAGGGGCCGTGACTCCGGCGGGCGACCTCTCACGACTCGCCCGGGCGGCAGCGTTGTGCAATGACGCGCGCCTGCACCGCAAGGATGCGGCCTGGATGGTCGAAGGCGACCCGATGGAAGGCGCGCTTCTGGCATTTGCCAGCAAGGTCGCGGGCGATCACACCGCACGCCGTCTGGATGCCATCCCCTTCGACAGCCGGCACCGATTCATGGCTGTTCTGACCGACGGGTTGCAAGGCCGGGTGACCCATGTGAAGGGTGCGCCAGAGCGCGTGCTGCGCATGTGCGAAGGCATTGACCTGAAGCACTGGCACGACCGGGCCGAAGCCCTCGCGCGGCGTGGCTTGCGCGTACTGGCCCTGGCGGAACGTTCCGAGACGGATGACCGAATCGAAGCGGGGACGCTGGAGGGCGGGCTGACCTTCCTTGGCCTCGTCGGCCTGATCGACCCGCCACGCCCCGAGGCGATTGCCGCCGTGGCCGAATGTCGGGCGGCGGGCATCCGCGTCAAGATGATCACCGGTGACCATGCTGGAACGGCCGCTGCCATTGCGTCACAGATCGGTCTGGCGAACGCTTACCGCGTGTTGACCGGGGCGGACCTGGACAAGCTGGACGATGCGCAACTGGCGCTGGAAGTGGCCGATGTTGATATTTTTGCCCGCACCAGCCCCGAGCGCAAACTTCGCCTGGTGACCGCTCTGCAGGCGCATGGCCTGTCAGTCGCGATGACTGGCGACGGGGTTAATGACGCCCCTGCGCTCAAGCGCGCCGATGCCGGGATCGCCATGGGCCTGAAGGGGTCCGAGGCCGCCAAGGAGGCAGCCGATCTGGTGCTCGCCGACGACAACTTCGCTTCCATCGCCTCGGCGGTGCGTGAGGGAAGAACGGTCTATGACAACCTGAAGAAGGTGATCAGTTGGACTCTGCCGACCAATGCGGGCGAGTCGGCAGTGGTCATTCTGGCCTTACTGGCAGGTCTGGCCCTGCCGGTGACGGCGGTGCAGATCCTGTGGATCAATCTGATTACCGCCATTACGCTGGGGCTGGCGCTGGCTTTCGAGCCGACTGAGTCCGGCACCATGACCCGCCCACCACGCGATCGCAATGCGCCGATTCTATCGGGTGGTCTGGTGTGGCATGTCGTTCTGGTGGCAACGCTGTTCGTGGCAGCGGTCTTCGGTATCTTCACCTATGCCATCGACAGGGGCTACCCTTTGACTCTGGCCCAGACCATGGCGATGAACACGCTGGTGGTACTGGAGATCTTCCACCTCTTTTTCATTCGCAACATCCACAGCACCTCATTGACCTGGGCCGCAGCGCGCGGCACCCGAGTGATCTGGACCGTGGTCGTTGCCATCACCACCGCGCAATTCGCTGTCACCTATCTGCCGCCCTTGCAAGCTGTGCTGGGAACAATGCCCGTTTCGCTGATGGACGGACTGTTGATCATGGCCATCGGTGCCGTCTTTTTCGTGCTCATCGAAATCGAAAAGCAGGTCCGACTCGGGCTGAGGAGATGACCCCTGACACAGCGGAGATCATCAGACTGCATCAGACCTTCGACCGCGCGACCAGGGCAGCGATGGCGCTGCGCATTGAAGGCTGGCTTGGGCGCGATCATGGCGGAGCCGCTGAAGTGCGGCTGGCACAGCAAGCGGCATCAGACCTGTGGCAGGCGCGGGTAGCGGTCACAGCAAAGCCATCGCTACAGCGACGCAAAGCGATTCACACCTGGCGCGGGCAACTTGACCATGCACGTCACGAATAGCCGGCTGACGAGCCAGCCATGCACATCGGGCTCAGCCAGTGCCCAACGCAGGATGTCCCAGCTCTCCTCAATCACACTGCCATCGGGCAAGTGCAGCACGGGCACTGTCGCCTTGGGTGATATGGCCAGCAAGATGGCTGGCTTATTGCCCAAACTGACCTCCACCGCCTCGAAGGCCTGCTCGGCCTGCAGCAATGCCATCCGTGCGCGCATCACTGGGCCGTCGCAACAAGGGTTGCCGAGTTGGTCGATTGTCGGATCAGAACCTTAGCTTGCGGCCCATCGTTGACAATACGTATAACTCACTTATCATCAGGGCGTGAACTCGATCAACTGGCAACCGAAAGCGCTGCGCCAACTGCGCAAGATCGACGCTCATGCGGGGAAGAAAATCCGAGCGGCAGTGAGCACCGAATTGCTCGACTTGTCGAAGGCCAGAAACGTCACGGTCCTCACAAATCATGAGCACGGCTATCGCCTTCGCGTAGGCAACTACAGGGTCTTCTTCGATTTTGACGGTGCAGTGCGCATCGTGAGCATTGAAGAGGTCAAAAAGCGCGATGAACGCACGTACTGAATTTCAAGTCATTGTCGGTCAAGACGGCAAGCCAGCATTCGTGGTTGTGCCTTATGAACATTTCCGCCGCATGAAAGGAGGGTTCACACATGGCAGCGTGCCGAACGAAGTGGTGAATCTCTCGTTTGAGCGGGGCGTCTCGGCCATGGCGGCCTGGCGCGAGCACTTCGGCCTGACACAGGCTGAAGTAGCGACCCGCATTGGAATTACCCAAGCGGCCTATGCACAGATGGAACGGGTCAAGCAGCCCCGTAAAGCGACACTTGAGAAAGTGGCCGCAGCGCTCGGTCTTGAGGTCGAACAACTCCGCTGGTAAGCATGCGCGCAGCGCTCTGGGCTGCCCACAAACTCTTGTTCAAGCTGACTCACTGCGACAACGTAGGTTGACCGTTGAGCGACTGCTTCCCTGTTTGCTCAACGACAGCTTCTGGCCTGGAGCCGACCCAGGCCTTGGTTGCAGAACTGACTGCTTCCGCTGGACAGTTGTCGCCCAGGTCGGCGCGCCGAAGGACAGTAGAGGGTCGGATCCGGATTTTCGAGCCGCGCGCTTGAAGGGGCGCTTGTCTGCATAGCGCTGACGTTTTCCGACCCGCAGCACATCCCGCTGATCATCCGAACATTGCGACTTGTACACTCGCGGTTGATGTTCAGGTGGGATGGCTCTCGAGGCGAAGCTCGCGACCTGTACCTAGACGACCACCGCTATTCGTGAGGAGCGGGACCGGATTGCAAGGGCTCGCCCGCTAAAGGTTGCCGCCAGATGTGTAATCCCTTGCGCGCTGGCAGCCGATAGCGCGTTCCACCGCAGCAAGTCACGTGCCGATCGGTCCCGCAACTTGCAGTGCTCTGGTCAGCCAACGGCAAACATGAATCGGGAGTAGCACGTGATGAGTTCGGACAGCGACTTGAGACTGGTTGGGGTTGGATCCTCGCCTTACACGCGCAAACTTCGCGGGGCGCTGCGCTTTCGCCGCCTGCCTTTCCGCTTTGTGATCATGGGAAGCAAGGAAGCG
>JBIKKG010000083.1:0-12391 GCA_044360485.1 Burkholderiaceae bacterium
TGCGCCGCATCACCGCCCTCGGTCTTGCCGCACTGTGCCTCGGTGCCTCAGCCGCCCAGGCCGCCATCACGCGCCTGGAGATCGTCAAGATCGAGCCGGCCTTCGGCGGGCGCAGCTTCGGCACAGCAGGCACCTTCGAGCGTGTGATGGCCAAGGCCCACGGCGAACTCGACCCGACCTCGGCAGCGAATGCCTCGATCCAGGACATCGCGCTCGCCCCTCGCAATGCGCGCGGACGCGTGGAATACGTGAGCGACGTAGAGATCGTGCGCCCGGCTGATCGCAGCAAGAGCAACGGAGTACTGTTCTTCAACATCACCAACCGCGGCAACAAGGGGGCGCTGTCGCTCTTCAATGTCGACGTGCCGCCCAATCTCACCCAGATCAACAATCTGGAAAACCCCGGCGACGGCTTCATGCAGCGCATGGGCTACACCACGGTGTGGTTCGGCTGGCAGGGCGACGTGCTGCCGGGCAACCAGCGCATCCAGTTGAAGGTGCCGGTGGCGCGCAATACAGACGGCTCACCGGTAACCGGCCTGGTGCGTTCGGAAATCATCACCGCCACGGCCACCCACACGCTGAACGTCACCAGCGGCTGGTTCACCGGCGCCACGCACGCGCCTTACCCGACCGCCGAGCGCGACCACACCAAGCCCTTCGCCGATGGCTTCGTGCCCAGGCTGACCATGCGGGCCAGCGCGCAGGGTCTGCCGATGACCGTCCCGCCCGGCGAGTGGTCGTTCGGTGCGTGCCCCGATGGCAAGACCGTCACGCCCAGCGATACGCAGGTGTGCCTGAAGTGGGGCTTTCGCCCCGACCGCATCTACGAACTGAGCTACCGCGCCAAAGACCCGCTGGTGCTGGGCATCGGCTTTGCGGTCACACGCGACCTGGCTGCGTTCCTCAAACACGACGCGGTCGATGCCAGCGGCACACCCAACCCGGCGCGCATTCCGAACGCGAAGACCATCGTGATGGGCTCGTCGCAAAGTGGGCGCTTCATCCGCTCATTCCTGCATCGGGGCTTCAACCGCGATGAGCGCGGCCGCATGGTGTTCGATGGCGCGCTGCCGCACATTGGCGGCGGACTCATGCCGCTAGATATCCGCTTTGCCCAGCCCGGTCGTTCAGCCGGCACCGAAACCGTCGACAACCTCTACCCCGGCACCGAGTTTCCTTTCGCCTACGGCTCACTGACCGATCCGCTGACCGGTCGCACGCAGGGCATCCTGGACCGCTGCTCGGCCGACAAGTCGTGCCCGAAGATCCTGCATGCCGCCACCGCACTTGAAATGTGGGAGCTGCGCCAGTCGCTGGGCTTTACCGACCCGCTGGGGCTGCGCGACCTGCCGGAGCCTGCCAACGTGCGCAGCTACATCCTGTCGTCGACCCAGCACGCGAGTGCGCCCATGCCGCTGCCCGCCAAGGCGCCCTTTGCCGGTTGCGAGCAGCAGTCCAACCCCAACCCGCAAACCTGGACCATGCGTGCCCTGCTGCAGGCACTGACCGACTGGGTCAAAGAGGATGCATCGCCGCCTCCCAGCGAGCGGCCCACCATCACACAAGGCAACCTGGTGGCGCCTGACCAACTGCGGTTTCCCTATATTCCGGCCAACACCTACGGTGGCGTGACTCGGCCTGCCGTGCGCTACCTGGGTCTGCACAATCCGCTGCACGTGCAGGACTACGGGCCGCAATTCAATGCGGGCGATACCTCCGGTGTTCTGCTCACCGATCCGCCTTTGGTCAGCACGGGCCGCTACAACAACCTGGTGGCGCAGGTCGATCAGGACGGCAACGACCTGGGCGGCATCCGCAATGTGTACGTGCAGGCCCCCATCGGCACCTACACCGGCTGGAACGTGTTCGACCGTTCGCGGTATGCCGACGGTTTTTGCACGCTGCAGGGCAGCTTTATCCCGTTTGCTGCCACCCGCGAAGAGCGCATCCGCACAGGCGATTCGCGACTGTCGCTTGAAGAACGCTATCCGAGCCGCGAAGCTTATGCGGCCGCTGTGCGCAACGCCGCAGCCGATCTGGTCGCCAAGCGCCACCTGCTGCCCGAAGACGCGGTGCGTCTGGTGACGGAGGCTGAGCGCGATGGATGGACGAAGCGGCCCTAAGTAGATCGGGCACATTCAACACACTGAGCCTATCGATTCACCGACACACCAGGCCCAACCGAAGATCAGTTTTCCTCGTATTGTCCTGTTGCCGAATCCCTTGACCTGACCCTGGAGACCCCACGATGAGCCGCATGAAATTTGGCGCGTTCCTTGCGCCGCACCACCCGATTGGTGAGCACCCCACCCTGCAATTCCAGCGGGACATCGACCTGGTCGCACAGCTCGACCGCCTGGGCTACGACGAGTTCTGGTGCGGCGAGCACCACTCCACCGGCTGGGAAACCATCGCCTCGCCAGAGATGTTCCTGGCAGCCGCCGCGCAGCGCTCGCACACCATCAAGCTGGGCACCGGCGTCATCTCGCTGCCCTATCACCATCCGTTCAACGTGGCCCAGCGCATCGTGCAGCTCGACCACATGAGCCGCGGGCGCGCCATCTTCGGTTCAGGCCCGGGAGCGCTGGCCTCCGATGCCTACACCCTGTGCATCGACCCGCTGGTGCAGCGCGACCGCCAGGACGAAGCCCTGGGCGTGATCAAGCGGCTGTTGGCTGGTGAAGACCGTTTCAGCTATGAGTGCGAATGGTTCAAGCTCAAGGACGCCCGCCTGCAGCTGCTGCCGCTGCAGGAAAAGATGCCCATGGTCACCGCCTCCACGATCAGCCCCTCGGGCATGACCCTGGCCGGCAAATACGGCACGGGCGTGATTTCCATTGCCTCGACCGCTGCCGAAGGGCTGGCCGCTCTGGCCACGCAGTGGAGCTTCGCCGAAGAAGCCGCACGCAAGTACGGCAACACCGTCGATCGCAAAGACTGGCGGGTGCTGCTGTCGTGGCATATCGCCGAAACGCGTGAGCAGGCCCGCAAGGAAGCCGGTGCAGGCCTCATGCGCTGGAACAACGAATACATCTGCGAAACCCTCAAGCGCCTGGGCAGCAAGCCCTTCACCAGCCCCGATCAGGCCGTAGACGAGACCGCCTTCTCACCGGGGGCGGCCGCCGTCATCGGCACACCCGACGACCTGGTCGCGGCCATCCGCAAACTGATTCCGCTCACGGGCGGCTTCGGCACCCTGGTCGGCTTCGTGCACGACTGGGCCAACCCCGAAAACACCACGCGCAGCTGGGACATGGTCGCCCGCTATGTCATCCCCGAGGTCAACCGCATGCTTGACGACTATCGCGAGTCGCGCATGCACGTCGTCAACAACCCCGAGCCTTTCCAGCAACGTGACAAGGCGGTCATGAACAAGATCCTCCAGCACGACAGCGCGGCCGCCGCCCTGGCCAAGATGGCCAACACCGGCCGCCTGGCCATGCCCGGAGTCGCCGCGGGTCTGTCGAACAAGGCAGGCTGATCGCCGCAGGGCGACTGCTGCGCGTGTGGCACAGACACAGATCGCACGCGCAGCCCGTCAGTTGAGAATGACGGCTAAGTTCCCATGACCTCCTTCGACACCCTCGTCATCGGTGGCGGCGTGGTCGGCATGTCGCTGGCCTACGGCCTGGCGCGCGCTGGCGAGCGTGTCGCGCTGCTCGATCAGGGCGACGATGCGCTGCGTGCGGCGCGGGGCAACTTCGGCCTGGTGTGGGTGCAGGGCAAGGGCCTGGGGCGCCCACCCTATGCACGCTGGACCATGCAGGCCGCACGGCAATGGCCTGCGCTGGCCGCCGAGCTGCGCGAGCGCACCGGTGTGGACGTGGAGCTCTCGCAGCCGGGCGGGCTGTCGATGTGCCTGAGCGATGATGAACTCGGCGAGCGGGCGGCGCAGCTGGCGCAACTGCGGGCAGATCTGGGCGGCGACTATGCCTTCGACATTCTGGACGCCCCCGCCGTACGCGCACTCATCCCAGAAACCGGGCCTGATGTGGTGGGCGCAGTCTGGTGCCCGCTCGATGGCCATGTGAACCCGCTGAGGGTACTGCGCGCCTTGGTGCAAGGCTTTGAACAGTTGCGCGGCGTGCTGGTGCCCGGCGTGACCGCGCAAGAGATCGAAGCACGCACGGGCGGGTTCATCGTGCACACGCCGCACGCGCGCTTCGATGCGCAGCGCGTGGTGCTGGCCGCCGGCCTGGGCAACCGCGCGCTTGCACCCATGGTGGGCCTCAAGGCGCCGGTGTCGCCGAACCGCGGGCAGATCCTGGTCACCGAACGCCTGCAGCCGTTTCTCAAACACCCCACGCTCTACGTGCGTCAAACCGGCGAGGGGATCTTGCAGTTGGGCGATTCGAAAGAGGATGTCGGCCTGGACGATCACACCACGCTCACGCAACTGTCCATAATCGCTGCGCGGGCCATCCGGTGCTTCCCTCTCCTCGAGACCATCAACATCGTGCGCACCTGGGGTGCCTTGCGCGTCATGAGCCCCGACGGCTTTCCCATTTATCAGGCGTCTGAGCAGTGTCCAGGCGCGTTCGTGGTCACCTGCCACAGTGGCATCACCCTGGCCGCACAGCATGCCGGTGCACTCGTGGACTGGATCCGGGGCGCACCCCAGCCACAGGACATTCAGAACTTTCACGCCGAGCGCTTCGATGTTCAAGCCGCTTGAAGGCAGCGCGCCATCCGCCACCGTCCACTTTCTGATGGAAGGGCGCTCAGTGCACGCCCAGCCTGACGAGATGCTGGCCACCGCACTGCTGCGCGCAGGGGTGGACCGCTTTCGCGAGACACCGGTCTCCGGTTCACCACGTGGGCCGCTGTGCCTGATGGGCGTGTGTTTCGACTGTCTGGTGCAGGTCAACGGCCGACCTAATGTGCAAGCCTGCATGACACCGGTCGAAGCCGGCATGGTCGTGCGGTGGCAGCGCGGCGCCCGCAGTCTGCCGGGGCACGGATGATGCAGACCGACCCGATGAGCGAATCAGTGAGCGAATCAGGGCAGGACACCGTTGTGCATCAGGCCACTCATTTGCGTGAGGCTGCGTCGTCTGCCTGCACTCATGAGGTGATCATCATCGGCGCAGGGCCTGCAGGCATGGCCGCAGCCACCACCGCAGCGCGCCTGGGGCTGCGTACCGCGCTGCTCGACGAACAACCTCATGCAGGCGGCCAGATCTGGCGCGACGTGGGCCGGCCCGACGCACGCATGGCCACCCTCTTGGGCCCCGACTACCTGCAGGGCCAAGCGGCCGTCGAAGCACTGCAGGCCAGCGCGGTGGACGTGATGCACGAGACGCTGGTGTGGGATGTGAACCGCGATCTCACCGTGACCGGGCTGCGCCATGGCCGCGCCTTTCAGTTGCGCGCCCCGCAACTGATTGCGGCCACCGGTGCGCTTGAGCGGCCCACGCCCATCCCTGGTTGGACATTGCCGGGGGTCATGAACGCCGGGGCCGCACAAATTGCCCTCAAACATGCGCGCAGCATCCCGCAGGGGCCGGTCGTACTGGCCGGCGCAGGCCCACTGCTGCTACTGGTGGCCTGCCAGTTGGCCGAGGCCGGCGCTGACGTGCAAGCGGTGATTGAAACCAGCACACCTGCCCATCGACTCGCCGCACTCAAGCACCTGCCAGGCGTGCTCAGCAACGGCACCGCACGGGCTGCTCTGCTCAAGGGTCTGGGCTTTTCGGAGCGCCTACGGCGCATGGGCGTGCGCCGCTTCAGCGCGTGTCGCGGGCTGATCGTGCTGGGCGACGACCGGGCACACGGGCTGCGCTTCCACTCACAGGGCCGCACGCATGAAATCGCCGCCGATACCGTGCTGCTGCATCACGGCGTGGTGCCCAATACGCAACTGTCACGCCTGATGCGCATCGCGCATACGTGGCATCCGGCACAGCACGCCTGGCATGTGGTCACCGATGCCTATGGCCAGACCTCGTTGCCGGGTCTGCGCATGGCCGGCGACGGCATCGCCATTGCAGGCGCCTTAGCTGCACAGGCCGGTGGCACGCTGGCTGCGCTGGGGGCCGCCCATGCCCTGGGCCGGCTTGATGCACACGCCCTGACGCGCGAAGCCGCCCCGTTTGCGCGCACCCTGGAGCGCGAACAACGCATCCGTCCGTTCCTGGATGCGCTCTACCAGCCGGCGGCCGAGGTGCTCATGCCTGCCGACGACACGATCGTGTGTCGCTGCGAAGAAGTCACCGCTGGCCGGGTACGCGAGATGGCACGCCTCGGTTGCCAGGGTCCCAATCAGACCAAGTTCTTCAGCCGTTGCGGCATGGGGCCATGCCAGGGCCGCCTGTGCGGCATTCCGGTCACGCAACTGCTGGCCGATGAGCTGGGCCGCTCACCCGCAGAGGTGGGCGCCTATCGCATTCGCGCGCCACTCAAGCCGGTGCCGCTTAGTGCGATCGCGTCCATGCATGCGCACGCCGTAGCCCGACGCACCGTCGACTGAGAAACGAATCCAGCGCATCGTGTCGATCGCCCGATAGTCGAAAAGCGCATAACGAAACAAGAACAAATCGGTTCATCGATCTTGCCTTCATCAAGACAATCCGCGGCCACCCTGAACAAAGCGCCCCACCCATGAAGCACTTCCTGTATCACGTCTTTCTTGCCCTGCTGCTTGCTGCGCCCGGTATCGCCAGCGCCCAGACCAGCCTGCTCAATGTGTCCTACGACGTGGCCCGCGAGTTCTACAAGGACTACAACGCGGCGTTCGTCGCCCACTATCGCAAGAGCACGGGCAAAGAGATCCGCATCGATCAGTCGCATGCCGGCTCCAGCGCCCAGGCACGTGCCGTGGCCGATGGCCTGGACGCCGACGTGGTCACCATGAACACCACCACCGATGTCGAGTTCCTCGCCGACAAGGGGCTGGTCGCCAAGGACTGGACTAAGCGTTTTCCGAACAACGCCGCGCCCACCTCGTCCACCATGCTGTTTCTGGTGCGCCAGAACAATCCCAAGGGCATCAAGGACTGGGACGACCTGATCAAGCCCGGCATCCAGGTGATCGTGGTCAACCCGAAAACCGGCGGCAACGGGCGCATGGCGTATCTGGCGGCGTGGGGCTATGTGCGCAGCAAAGGCGGCACCGATGCGCAAGCCGCCGAGTTCGTGAGCAAGCTCTACAAGAACGTGCCAGTGCTGGCCCGCGGCGGGCGCGACGCCACCGGCATTTTTCTTCAGCGCAACATCGGCGATGTGCTGATCACGTTTGAATCCGAAGTGATCTCGGTCGACCGTGAGTTTGGCGCGGGCAAGGTCGACGCCATCCATCCGTCGGCGAGCATCGTGGCTGAGAACCCGGTAGCGGTTGTGGAGCGTACCGTCGGCAAGAAAGGCACGGCCGCCGAAGCCAAAGCCTATCTGGACTATCTGTACAGCCCCGAGGCACAGGAGATCGCGGCCAAACATGGCATCCGGCCACGCAACGAGGCCATCCTGAAAAAATACGCTGGTACGTTCAAGCCGCTGAAGCTCTTCACCGTGAACGAGTATTTCGGGTCACTGAGCGAAGCCCAGAAAGTCCACTTCAACGACGGCGGGCAGTTCGACAAGCTGTACACCGGCGGCAAATGAATGTGACGCGGCACAAACGGTCGGCACGCCGCGTGCTGCCAGGCTTCAGCCTCACCCTGGGCTGGACGTTGCTGTACCTGGGGCTGATCGTGCTGGTGCCCCTGTCGGCCCTGATCTTCAAGACGGCTACGCTCACCTGGCCGCAGTTCTGCGACGCCGTCACTTCACCTCGGGTGCTGGCCTCGTTTCGTCTGACCTTCGGCGCCTCGCTCATCGCTGCGTGCGTGAGCGCGGTGTTCGGTCTGTTGATCGCCTGGGTCCTGGTGCGCTATCGCTTTGCCGGGCGCACGTTCGTCGATGCGCTGGTGGATCTGCCCTTTGCGCTGCCCACCGCGGTCGCCGGCATTTCGCTCACGGCGCTGCTGTCGGCCAACGGCTGGATCGGCCGTTTTCTGGAACCCCACGGCATCCAGATCGCGTTTCAGCCTGCAGGCGTGGTGGTGGCGCTGATTTTCATCGGGCTGCCCTTCGTGGTGCGCACCGTACAACCCGTGCTGGAAGAGGCCGAAGCCGAGCTGGAAGAGGCCGCCATGTGTCTGGGCGCCACCCGCTGGCAGACCTTCGCAAAAGTACTGCTCCCGTCGATCCTGCCCGCCCTGTCCACTGGCTTTGCCATGGCACTGGCCCGCGGCATCGGCGAATACGGCTCGGTGATCTTCATCGCCGGCAACATGCCGATGAAGTCCGAGATCACCCCGCTCATCATCATCGGCAAGCTCGAGCAGTACGACATTGCGGGCGCAGCGGCCGTGGCAAGCGTCATGCTGCTGATCTCGTTTCTGATGCTGCTGCTGATCAATGGCCTGCAGTCCTGGCAACGCACCCGTGCGCAGGCCACGGCATGAGCGCACCCGCCACCGCACACGGCAGACAGCCGTCGGCACTCACGGCTGAGCGTCCCTGGGTGCGCTTTGTGCTGATCGCCCTGGCACTGGGCTTCATGGTCTTGTTCCTGGTGCTGCCCCTGGCAGCAGTCTTTGCCGAAGCCTTGCGCAAAGGATGGGGTGCCTACTGGGAGGCCCTTCAGGAACCCGACGCCTGGGCGGCCATTCGCCTGACCCTGCTCACAGCGGCCTTGGCCGTGCCGCTCAATCTCGTGTTCGGTGTGGCAGCAGCCTGGGCTATTGCCAAGTTCGAGTTCCGCGGCAAGTCTTTTTTGACCACGCTGATCGATCTGCCGTTCTCGGTCTCGCCGGTGGTGGCCGGGCTGATCTACGTGCTGGTGTTCGGTGCGCAGGGCTGGCTGGGGCCCTGGCTCGCAGCGCACGGAATCAAGATCATTTTCGCCGTACCTGGGATCATCCTGGCGACCACCTTCGTGACGCTGCCGCTCATTGCCCGTGAACTCATTCCACTCATGCAGGCACAGGGCAGTGACGAAGAGCAGGCCGCGCAAGTGCTGGGCGCAAACGGCTGGCAGACCTTCTGGCACGTCACGCTGCCCAACATCAAATGGGGACTGCTCTACGGCGTGATCCTGTGCAACGCGCGCGCCATGGGCGAGTTCGGTGCGGTGTCGGTGGTGTCGGGTCACATCCGCGGGCAGACCAATACCATCCCCTTGCACGTGGAAATTCTCTACAACGAATACCAATCGGTGGCGGCCTTCGCCGTGGCCTCGCTGCTGGCGCTCCTGGCCGTCCTCACGCTGGCGCTGAAAAGCGTCATTGCCTGGCGTCACACTCGCGCGATGCAGGCGCTTGAATCACGTCCACCTGAGGCCCGCGCACCTGAAGCCCGTGCTCCCGAAGTACCCGCACCCGGCACAGGGCCCCGCCACCGCAGCTCACAAGGCGCCGCATGAGCATCGACATTCGCCACGTCTCTAAACAGTTCGGCCACTTCCAGGCGCTGAGCGATGTGAGCCTGCAGATCGAGTCGGGCGAGCTCGTGGCGCTGCTGGGTCCCTCGGGCTGCGGCAAGACCACACTGCTGCGCATCATCGCGGGGCTGGAAACACCCGATGTGGGCCACATCCTGTACAGCGGCATCGACACCACCGACACCCACGTGCGCGAACGTCAGGTGGGTTTCGTGTTCCAGCACTACGCGCTCTTTCGCCACATGACCGTGTTCGAAAACGTGGCCTTCGGTTTGCGCGTGAAGCCGCGCGCAGTACGCCCCTCTGCGGCCCAGATCCGCGAAAAAGTCCATGCGCTGCTCGAGCTGGTGCAGCTGGCGGGTCTGGCCGACCGCTACCCCTCACAGTTGTCGGGTGGACAGCGCCAGCGCATTGCCCTGGCCCGTGCACTGGCGGTGGAGCCAAAAGTACTGCTGCTCGATGAGCCTTTCGGTGCGCTGGATGCCAAGGTGCGCAAGGAGCTGCGGCGGTGGTTGCGCCGCCTGCACGATGAGTTGCATGTGACCAGCATCTTCGTGACCCACGACCAGGAAGAAGCGCTGGAGGTCGCGGATCGTGTCGTGCTCATGCACCAGGGCCAGGTCGAGCAGGTGGGCACACCGCAGCAGGTCTGGGACCATCCTGCGAGCCCGTTCGTGTACGGCTTTCTGGGTGACGCCAACCAGTTTCATGGGCACGCCCATGCCGGGCGACTGACACTGGGCGGCATCTCGCTGCCCGTCCCAGAATATGCGCACGCCGAGCACGCGCCCGCCGTGGCCTTTGTGCGCCCACACGAGCTGTCCGTGCACCGCCCAGACAGTGGGGTAGAAGGTATGGCCGTGCGCCTGGAGCGGGTGCTGATCGTGGGCCCGATTGCGCGTCTGGAGCTCATCCCCACCCATGTGCCGGCTGCTGACGCGGCGGTGACGGTTCTTGCACCGCACGTTGCACCGATTGAAGCGCACCTGCCGGCTGACGCCTTCCATGCGCAAGCGTTCACCCCCGGTGAGTTGTTGATCGTGGCGCCGAAAAAGGCACGGGTGTTTCTCGCGCAAGATTGAAACGCGCTGCACTCCGGATCACATCGGTCTTCATGTACTCGCCCCATTGCCTTTGGACGATGCCTGAAGACTGTCAGCGTTAGCGCGCTTACTTCCCGATACAAAACCTCGAGAAGATCACCCCCAGCAAATCGTCCGCGCCAAACTCGCCGGTGATGCGATTCAGCGCGTCCTGAGCGAGCCTGAGCTCTTCCGCAAAGAGGTCCAGGACTTCATCGCGTCGCTGCGCATGCGCATGCGCTACCGTCAGGTGCTCGCGGGCCTCCCGCAGCGCCTGCAAGTGCCGCTCACGCGCCATGAACAGGCCTTCTCCTGCGCCCTGCCAGCCAGCCAGACGCAGCAGGGAGGCACGCAACAAGTCAATGCCTTCGCCTGTGCGGGCCGACAACCACACCGCTTGCTCGTCGGTATGCGCAGCCAGGCCAACCAAATCAATCTTGTTCCACACGCGCAGCACCGGCGTGCCGGGAGGCAATCGCCTGGCAATCACCTCGTCCAGCGCTTTTGCCGGGGCTCCTACAGATACTCCAACTGGCTTGCGACCTTGATCAGCAAAGACCTGCCCATCGCCCGCGCCTTCTGCGAACCCTCGCGCACCTGCCTCGACCGCCACATCCAGATGCAGCACCACATCGGCACGCTCCACCGCCTGCCAGGTGCGCTCAATCCCAATGCGTTCGACCTCATCGTGAGTCTCTCGCAGGCCCGCGGTATCCACCACCACCAGCGGCACACCCTCGATCTGAATGGCCTGCTCGATGCGGTCGCGCGTAGTGCCCGCCACTGCGGTCACGATCGCCACCTCGGCACCAGCCAGTGCATTGAGCAGGCTGGATTTGCCTACGTTGGGCGCACCGGCCAGCACCACATGCAAACCGTCACGCAGCAGCGCGCCCTGACGCGCTTGCGCCAGCAGCGCATCCAACGCCTCGCGCACCCTGGCCAGCCGGCCACGCGCATCCGAGCGCTCCAGAAAATCGATTTCCTCTTCCGGGAAATCCAGCGTGGCTTCCACCAGCATGCGCAGCTCGATCAGCTGATCGACCACACCATGCACCGCCTGCGAGAACACACCGGACAGTGACCGCGATGCGGACCGCGCGGCCTGCGCCGAGCTCGCGTCGATCAGGTCGGCCACGGCTTCGGCCTGTGCCAGATCCAGCTTGTCGTTCAGGAACGCACGTTCGGTGAATTCGCCGGGCCGCGCGGTGCGCACCCCGATGCCGACACCCGCCTGCAACACGCGCTCAAGCAACAACTGCATCACCACCGGCCCACCATGGCCCTGCAACTCCAGCACATCCTCGCCGGTATACGAATGCGGCGCAGGAAAATGCAAAGCCAGACCGGTATCGATCGGTTCGCCGTCTGCGGCCAGAAACGGCAAATAGGTGGCCACCCGCGGCACAAGCGCACGGCCACACAGCGCGCCAATGACCACCGAGAGATCGGGGCCTGAGACCCGCACCACGCCAATGCCGCCGCGACCGGGCGCGGTAGCAATGGCTGCGATCGGCTCAGTTTTGCCCAGCACCCTGCTGCGCCTGCTGCTGCCGGAACTCGCGCACCAGCTGCACAAAACGTCGCTCAAACGGCAGCAAGGGCATGCCGATGCGCGACGCAATACGGGCGGTTTTTTCCGGGAACAAACCCTGCGCATCGATACGCACCAGGCCGCGGTCGCGCTCGGTATCGACCGCCACATCGGCGATCACGCCGACACCGAAGCCGAGCTCTACATACGCCTTGATGACGTCCGAGTCGATCGCTTCAAGCACCACATTCGGTATCTGACCGAGCTTGGCGAAGGCGGCGTCAATGCCGCGGCGACCTGCAAATTGCGCGGTGTAGGTGATCAGCGGCTGCGCTGCCAGCTCCTGCAAGG
>JBIKKG010000188.1:0-6802 GCA_044360485.1 Burkholderiaceae bacterium
GGCGGCACGATCAGACAATGGCGCCAGGCATACGCGGCGCGGGTATCCAGCGAAGGATGATCGTCGAGTGTTTCGGTGGCCAGACCAAAGGTGGCATCGCCATGCACCACATACTCAGCCACTTGCTCCGGGTTGCCCTGCAGCAGCTTGAACTGCATCGCCGGAAACTCTTCGCGAAAGCGAGCCAACACCGCCGGCAACACGTATCGGGCCTGCGTATGCGTCGCTGCAATGGACAGCGTGCCCGCATGACCTTCGGAAAATTCTCTGCTGACCTTGCGCAGCGCATCGGCTTCATCGAGCAGGCGCGTGGCGATCTGCAAAATGCGTTCGCCCGCTTCGGTCATCTGGGTATAGCGCTTGCCGTGACGCACAAACAGCTGCACACCCAGCTCTTCTTCAAGCTCTCGGATTTGCTTGGAGAGCGCCGGCTGCGAGGTATGCAGCACTTCGGCGGCAGCGGTCAGGTTCAGGCCGCGGCGAACCGTCTCACGTAGCGACCGAAGCTGCTGAAAATTCACCGTTCACTGCCCCTGGTGCAAAGTGCCTTGTGCAGTCTGCCATCGACGGTCTGGCGAGTCGGTTGCAACGACATCCGTTCCAACCACACCGCACGCCAGAAGCCGTCAGGCGGGCGCTCTGCCGAAAATGGGTTTGCCCTCGATCTTGCGGGTGATGACCCACTGCTGAGCAATTGAAAAGAGGTTGTTCACGAGCCAATACAACACCAGGCCGGCCGGGAAAAAGAAGAACATGACCGAGAACACCAGAGGCATCCAGAGCATCATCTTGGCCTGGACCGGATCGGGCGGCGTGGGGTTCAGCTTGGTCTGGATGAACATCGTGCCCGCCATGATCAGCGGCAGGATGTAGTAGGGATCCGGTGCGGCCAGGTCCTTGATCCAGCCCAGCCAAGGCGCATTGCGCATCTCGACCGAGGCCAGCAACACCCAGTACAACGCAATGAACACCGGGATCTGCACCACCACTGGCAAACAACCGCCCAGAGGATTGATCTTCTCGGTCTTGTACAGCTCCATCATGGCCTGGTTCATCTTGGCCCGGTCGCTGCCAAAGCGTTCGCGCAACTGCTGCAGCTTGGGCGTGACCTTCTTCATGTTGGCCATGGAGCGGTAGCTCGCCGCCTGCAAGGGGAAGAACGCGGTCTTGACCACGATGGTGAGCAGCACGATCGCCCATCCCCAATTCAACACCAGGCCATGCAGGAACTGCAGCAACCAGAACAAGGGCTTTGCAAAAACAGAAAGCCATCCATAGTCCACGCTCAGATCCAGACCTGGTGCAACCTCAGCCAGCATCTTCTGATCCTGCGGACCTACGAGCAGTTGCGCATCCACGCTTGTCTTGCCCTGTGGAGGGATCTCGCTCAAGACTTGGCGGATACGAATCGCATACAGGTTGTTGTCAACTTTGGCCGTCTCGTATTCGCGTTGTCCGCTGCCATCCGGCACCCAGGCGGACACGAAGTAGTGCTGAATCATGCCGATCCAACCATCGGTGGCCGACTTCACATACTCGGCCTTGCCTTTTTCGATGCTCGAAAAATCGACCTTCTGGAACTTGCCCTGATCGGTGTACACCACTGGCCCGGTGTATGTGCTGTAGAACTGCGACTCGCCAGCAGGCGGATTGCCATCGCGGGTCAGTTGCAAATACACGGTCGGGCGAATCGGCGACTCACCCAGGTTGGTGATTTCGGTATGGGTCTTCACCACATACGAGCCGCGTGCCAACGTGTAGGTCCGGTCGACCTGAACACCACCGGAACTCGACCGCAGCGTGACCGCCACAGCATCCTTGCCATCGGCCAAGGTACGCTCGCCGGGCTGCACCTCAAAGGGTGTACGGTGATTGGGCCAGCTCGTGCCAGTGGGCGCACCAATCAGACCGGTCTGCGCCACATAGATGCGACCGCCTGGTTTTTCGTCGAGCAGAACAACATTCAGCTTGGCGTCTTCGGTATCGGAATACTTCAGCAGCTCGGCGCGTTGAACTTCGCCACCCACAGGGTCGATATCGATCGACAGTACGTCATTGCTCAGACGCACCGATGGTGCTGCCGACGCTGACGATGTTGTCGCTGACTGACCGGCCGCCACCGGCGGCACACTTGAGGGACCCGCTGCAGGAATGCTCTTGTCTACAGCAGGCTCAGGGGTACCTCCTGATGGCACATTCGCACCACCTGTGGCGGGGCCAGTTGAAGCCGATTTTGGCGCTGACGCAGTGGGCCCGCCAAACAAGGATGGTTGACCTTGATGGCGTTGCCAGGCATCCCAGAGGAAAAGCAGCGACATCGAGAAAATGACCCAGAGGATCGTGCGTTGCGTGGGCATGGAAGTAGACGCTCTGTTTCAGGGAATTAATGACGGGAAGTCGGGCTCGCCGCATGCATCTGGGCATCGGCTGAGGGAACACTTGAAGGCATGGCGGCATGCGCGCCACATGACGGATCAACGCAACGGCCCAGCCGACGCCACCTTAGAACGGGCGATTCAGGGACGGGATCAAGACCCCCGGCATCCCAGGGATGACACCGGGCCAGCCGCATCAGTGTCAGCAATCCCCCTGTCATCCAACCATGCCGTTCAAGCGCTTCCTGACCGTACTCGGAGCAACTTGGGAAATATCGACAACGCGGGCCGATGATGGGCCGAATCCCATAGCGATACACGGCGATACCCGCCAAAGCGACGGCTGTCAGGGCCCGATGGATCATGCGCCTTCTCCAGTAGGAGCAGATACAGGGGCCGGCGTTGTCGGAGTTGCATGAGCCGCCGGAGTTCGCGACACCAGGCGGCGGAACAGGCCATCAATTTCAGCACGCACCCTGAGCTTGAGCCGTCGATCTGTCGGACGCTTTGCGAATGGCGGCACCGCCGCTCGCACTGAATGTCCCGAAGCCGCCCGCACAGGCGCATCTGGATCCTGGGGCATTTTGACGAGTTGGAAGCGCACACTCCAGCCACCGGTCGAGCCAAACCATGCCGCGTGCGTTCGCGCAGCATGAAGGTGCGATTCGCGGATCACCCTGCGCAGGAGATTGCGTACCGGCGAGGACGGGACCAGTTTGCGAGGTATGGCCATCGTGAGTCGGGGGCTGCCGGACTCAACGGCTGCCCGGGCGACAACGACAAAATGATCGCCCGAGAATCGGTACGACCGGCCCGCACGGCCCGCAGCAGGGCGGGGCACGGGTGACGCCGACGTCCGGGTCAGACGCCCAGGCGTTTACGACCCTTGGCGCGACGCGCACGGATGACCGCCTGGCCGCCGCGGGTCTTCATGCGAACAAGGAAGCCGTGGGTGCGCTTGCGGCGAACCACCGAAGGTTGATACGTGCGTTTCATGGCTGGACTCTTGAAAAAAGCCCGCCATTACATCAAGCCAAGGGCGGACTGTCAATTTTTGATCAGCGTGGCAGCCTGCCTGAGGGCTGTGGATAAGGTAAAATTCATGGCTCTGTCAGCCGGTCTCCGGTCTGAGTTCCGACCTGTCCCAGCCGTCCACAGCACCGAGCCCCCGAGCCCCCCTTTCGATGAACGACCTTTGGCAAGCCTGTGCGTCGCATCTCGAAAGCGAGTTGCCCGATCAGCTTTACCGCACCTGGATCAAACCTCTGGTCTTTCTGGGCTTTGACGACACCGAGCGCATTCTGAAACTCGGCGCGCCAAACCGGGTCAAGTTGGATTGGGTGCGAGGCCAATACGGTGATCGCATTACGCAGCTGGCAGGAGATCTGATTGGATCTGACACCCGGGTGAGTTTTGAAATTTGCGGTGCGATCGACGATGTCAACGGCACATCTGCCGCAACGACGGTGCCTGAAACGCACTCAACTCCTGCGCAGCCAAATCGCTCGGTTGATGCATCCCTGCAGACCCCGGCCACCAACACACCTCAAGCGGGTGTAGCGCCCTTCGGATTGAGTCCCAGTCTCACGCAAGATCGATCGCGACTGAATCCTGAATTGACGTTTTCCAGTTTCGTGACCGGCAAGGCCAACGATCTGGCACGTGCTGCCGCATTGCAAGTCGCCGATCACCCTGGAGGCGCTTACAACCCGCTGTTTTTGTATGGCGGCGTGGGCTTAGGCAAAACCCACCTGATTCATGCCGTCGGCAACGCCATCATGGCCCGCGCGTCGAACATGAACGTGCGCTACATCACCGCCAATCAATTTTTTCAGGACATGGTGGCAGCAATCCGTCGCCAGTCAGTGGATGAATTCAAGCGCTACTACCACTCGCTTGATTTGCTCCTGATCGATGACATTCAGTTTTTTTCGGGCAAGGAACGATCACAAGAAGAATTCTTCTATGCGTTCGAAAACCTGATTGCAGAACGCAAGCAAATCATCATTTCCTCGGACACCTATCCGAAGGAAATGTCCGGCATCGATGACCGGCTGATCTCGCGGTTCAACTCAGGTTTGATCGTAGCAATCGAGCCGCCCGAGCTTGAGATGCGGGTGGCCATCCTGATGCGCAAAGCCGAATCAGCAGGCCATCGGCTGGATGATGACGTAGCGTTCTTCGTGGCCAAACACATCCGCCAAAACGTACGCGAACTGGAAGGTGCGTTGCGACGCATTCTGGCCTATGCACAGTTTCGCAATCAGCCCATTTCACTGGAACTGGTCCGAGAGGCGCTCAAAGACCTCCTGTCATTCAACCGAGGTCAGATCTCGGTCGAGTTCATTCAAAAAACAGTCGCCGATTTCTACAAGATGAAAGTGGCTGATATGTACAGCAAGCGCAGGCCGGCAAACATTGCGTTACCTCGCCAGATCGCGATGTATCTGGCTAAGGACCTCACGCAAAAAAGCCTGCCTGAAATCGGTGAGCTCTTTGGTGGGCGCGACCACACCACAGTGCTACACGCTGTCAGAAAGATCACTGAGCTGCGCCAGCATCGCCAGGAATTGAATCACCAGATTCACGTACTGGAACAAACGCTGCGGGAGTACCTGTGAGCAACCTTGTGCGCAACGCTGGGCATAAGCAGTGGACGACCCAAAGGACAAGCTGTGATAAGGCTGTGTGTGCGGTTGAACAACTCGACCACGTCACAATCTCGACTCAAGCTGTGCACCGCTACTCAGGACGATCAGATCGCTGGTCAACAGGGTTGAGCCGACGCGCGATCCGCAGGAACACAGGCCGCATCGGGCTTGTCCACATATTCACCGACCACAACAAATCAACAACAACATTGATTCAAAGGTAAAGACGATGTTGATGATCAAGGCAAACCGGGACGCCATCCTTCGGCCCTTGCAGATGGTGGCCGGCATTGTTGAACGCCGTCATACGCTGCCAATTTTGGCCAATGTGCTGATCCGCAAACAAGGCGATCAGGTATCGTTTCTGGCCACTGACATCGAGATTCAAATTCAAACCTCAGCGGCCATTGCTGCAGGTTCGGAAGATGTGGCGATCACGGTCAACACCCGAAAGCTGATCGACATCCTGCGCTCACTGCCGGAAAGCGAAGTGAGCATCAGCCTGAGTGCTCGCAAGTTGACCATTGCATCGGGCAAGAGCCGCTTCTCATTGCAGACTCTAGGCCCCGAGGAATTTCCTACGGTAGCCGCCAACGATCATCCTGGGGTGAGTTTTACCCTGCCGCAAAAGCAGCTGCGTCATCTGTTTGCGATGGTGCATTTCGCGATGGCACAACAAGACATTCGTTACTACCTGAACGGTCTGCTGTTTGTGGTGGATGGTGCGCACATTCGCGTTGTTGCGACGGATGGTCACCGGTTGGCTTATTGCGCAGCCGACATAGGTCAAGTTGCTGGTCGCCAGGATGTGATCATCCCCCGCAAGACCATTACCGAGCTGCAGCGGCTTTTATCTGATACGGATGAACCGATTGAGGTTCGTATAGCAACCAACCAGATCCGCTTTCGTTTTGGTGAAGTCGAATTGCTTTCCAAGCTGGTCGAAGGCAAGTTCCCTGATTATCACCGGGTCATTCCAAGCGGTTATACCAAAGCGATCGTGGTGGCTCGCGATGCCTGGGCAAGCGCTCTGGCACGCGCGTCGATTCTGACCTCCGAGAAATTCAAGGGCGTACGGTTCACCTTGTCCGACAGTGCGTTGAAGATCCAGACCAGCAACTCCGAACAGGAAGAAGCAGTCGAAGAACTCGACGTGGACTATTCCGGACCGGCGCTAGAGGTGGGATTCAATGTGACCTACCTCCTGGATGCACTGAACAACCTCAAAACCGACTCAGTCAAAGCTGAGTTTGGCGACGCCAATTCCAGTGCACTGATCTCCATACCAGGCGACGACAGTTTCAAGTATGTCGTCATGCCGATGCGAATCTGAAGAAATGAGCGACACCCCTATGACCGTGGAAAACGGCAGTTCTGGCAATAGCACCGACAGCAACCCCGCAGGCAACGATTACGGCGCAGCCTCCATTCAGATCCTTGAAGGATTAGAGGCCGTCCGCAAGCGCCCGGGTATGTATATCGGTGACACTTCCGATGGAACCGGTCTGCATCATCTGGTCTTCGAGGTAGTGGACAACTCGATCGACGAAGCGTTGGCGGGCTATTGCGACGACATCGTGGTCACCATCCATACCGATAACTCCATCTCTGTGCATGACAACGGCCGCGGTATTCCTACTGGCCTGAAGATGGATGACAAGCACGAGCCCAAGCGCTCTGCCGCCGAAATCGCGCTGACCGAACTGCATGCCGGTGGCAAGTTCAATCAGAACAGCTACAAGGTGTCAGGTGGCCTGCACGGTGTGGGGGTGTCCT
>JBIKKG010000045.1:0-18733 GCA_044360485.1 Burkholderiaceae bacterium
TCGAAGAGGTCGCATGGTTTGCCGGCTTCACGACTGCGCGCCACCTCGTACAGGCCCATGGCCATAAACGGCCCCACCAGCAGAAACCCGCCGGTCAGGGCCATCATCAGACCGGCTGAGGTACGCAGCAGCACACCCAGCAACCACCCCATCGCGGCAAAGCACAGACCGTAAAACAGACTCGGCCAGGGGCGCGCCACGAAATCCGCTGCGCCGCGGCGCAACCAGCGCAGCGGGGCGGTGATCCCGACGTCGCGCAGCGAGGGAAAGCGCGACAGGGCACGCTGGGCCGCCTCGTCTGATGGGCTCGGCGGCACACCGGAGCGAATCGACTCCGCAGGCGAATCGGTCAGTCGCGAATCAGATGCATTCGGCGAATCCATGCCGGGCACCTCGTGAGGGTGTGGGCTCATCGAACGAGCCCGATGTGGCGCCACCAGTATAGGCACGCGCCTGAACGATGCGGGAGCGGCATGTGCCTGCGCCGGTGCGCGTACTCAAGGTGGGCGTACTCAAGGTTCTTCCCGCGACATTGACTGCGGGTCTGCGCGCATCGCACTATCGACCTCGCCGAAGCTCGACCCGACCGAAGCTCGACCCGACCGAATATCGACCCGACCGAAGCTCGACCCGACCGAATATCGACCCAACCGAAGCTCGACCCAACCGATTATCGACCCAACCGAATTTCCCCTGCCCCCGACACCGACCTCCATCCACCGGCCCCATGAGTCCACCCCCCCGCATTGCCGCGCGCGACTGGTCCAGCCACCCGCCCAGCCTGCATCCGCCTTATGCCTCCACCGCGCTGCGTGCGCCGCTGCGCCCACTGCAGCCGTTCGTCCAGACCCTGAGCGAGCGGGCCCAGCCGGTCTACGGCCACGAAGACATTGGTGCGCTGGATCACGACCTCACGCGCAACGCGGCGCGCAATGGCGCACCGCTGGGTGAACGCATCACCGTGACCGGGCGCGTGCTTGATGAACGCGGGCGGCCAGTGCGCCACACGCTGATCGAACTGTGGCAATGCAACGCGGCTGGGCGCTATGTCCACAAAACCGATCAGCATGACGCGCCGCTTGATCCGAACTTTCTTGGCGCCGGGCGCACCATGACCGATCGGGACGGGCGCTACCGATTCACCACCATCAAGCCCGGAGCCTATCCCTGGGGCAACCACCCCAATGCCTGGCGACCGGCCCATCTGCATTTCTCGCTGTTCGGTGACTCTTTCGCCAGCCGCCTGGTCACGCAGATGTACTTCCCTGGCGACCCGCTGCTGGCACTCGACCCGATCTACTGCAGCACGCCAGAAGGCGTACGCGAGCGGCTGGTGTCGCAGTTCTCCCTCGATGCCACTGAGCCTGCCGTAGCTCTGGGCTACACCTTTGACATCGTGCTGCGCGGTCCGCTCGAAACCCCGATGGAGCACGGCCGATGAGCGCACCCGATGGACAAACGCCCTCGCAAACCGTTGGCCCGTTCTTCGCCTATGCGCTCACGCCCAGGCAGTACGGGTACGACTTCCCCGAACTCTTCGGCGCCGAACTGGCGCAGCCCCACACGCCGGGCGAGCCGATCCGGATCACCGGTCGGGTGCTCGACGGACAGGGCGCGGCGATCGACGATGCGCTGCTCGAAATCAGCCATGCCGACAGCATCGGTCATCGGCCCACCACCCGCGCCGAGGTGCTGGCCAGCGGCTTTCGCGGCTTTGGTCGGATGGGCACCGGCACGCTGCCGGGCCATGCCTTTGCCTTTCGCACGATCAAGCCCGGGCGCACGCCCGACGGCCAGGCGCCGCATGTCGATGTGATCCTCACGATGCGCGGGCTGCTCAATCATCTGTTCACGCGCATCTATTTCGACGATGAGCTGCAGGCAAACAGCGCAGACCCGGTGCTCAACTCGGTGCCGCTCGAGCGACGCCCGACCCTCATCGCGCGCCGACAGGTGTTGGCGGGTGCCGTGGTGTATCAGTTCGATATCCACATGCAGGGCGAGGCTGAAACGGTGTTTTTCGATGTCTGAGCAACAGACATGAGCCGCATGCGCACCCAGGTGGCGATCATCGGTGCAGGCCCCGCCGGCTTGCTGCTCGCGCATCTGCTGCATCGCGCCGGCATCGACGCCGTTCTCGTTGAGCGTCAGTCCGCAGACTATGTGCTGGGTCGTATCCGTGCGGGTGTGTTAGAGGCCGGCAGTGTCGACCTTTTGAAGGAAGCCGGCCTGGGCGAGCGACTAAGCCGCGAGGGCCTGCCCCATCATGGCGTCGAGTTGTCGTTTGCAGGAGCTCGGCATCGCATCGACTTCGCCGAACTGGTGGGTCGCACGGTCACTGTCTACGGACAGACTGAGGTCACCCGCGATCTGATGCAGGCGCGCGCTGCCTCGGGCGCCTTGACGGTGTACGAGGCACAAGATGTCGTGCTCGAAGGCCTGCAGACACAGCGGCCCACGGTTCGGTACAGAAAAGATGATGTCGAGCATCTGATCGAATGCGATTGGGTCGCCGGCTGCGACGGCTATCACGGTGTTTCGCGCGCCAGCATTCCGGCAGATGCGTTGCGCACGTTTGAGCGGGTGTACCCGTTCGGCTGGTTAGGGGTGCTCAGCGAGACGCCGCCAGTGTCCGACGAGTTGATCTATGCCAACCATCCGCGCGGCTTCGCCCTGTGCAGCATGCGCAGCCGTACCCGCAGCCGCTACTACATCCAGTGCGGGCTCAACGAGCGCGTGGAAGACTGGTCTGATGCACGCTTTTTCGATGAACTGCGCCAGCGGCTGGACGCACCCGCCGCCCAAGCGCTGATCACCGGCCCGTCGATCGAAAAGAGCATCGCCCCGCTGCGCAGTTTCGTGGCTGAGCCCATGCGCTTTGGCCGGCTGTGCCTGGCGGGCGATGCCGCCCATATCGTGCCGCCCACAGGTGCCAAGGGGCTCAATCTGGCCATGTCCGATATCCGTGTGCTGTCCGATGCCCTGATCGACCACTACCACCGCGGCAACACCGACCAACTCGACCGCTATTCGGAACAGTGCCTGCAGCGCGTCTGGGACGTGGTGCGGTTTTCCTGGTGGTTCACGCTGCTGATGCACCAGTTTCCTGACACGGACCCGTTCAGTCGCAAGATCCATGAAGCCGAGTTGCGGCGCCTGGTGCATTCCCGCGCAGCCGCTACGGCGTTTGCACAGAGCTATGTCGGGATGACGAACTGACGGGTCGTCAATCGAGCAGACGGCCTACGACCAGAGTCGATCAGCCCTTCGTGCAATAGCCAGTCTCCACCTCACAGTACAGAGTGTCGGTGTCGGTGTCGTCGACCCTATGCGTTGACGCTTGACATTCGGACATTTTCGTCCGAATCTGACGGAGGACTCTGCGTGCGTGGAGATGAATTCCTGCGCCGTGTCAAACGGATCGCCCGCGAACAGGGCTGGACTTGCGAATGGCATCCAGACCAGGGCAAGGGCAGTCACGGCACGCTCTATGTCAACGGCAAACTGACGGTACTGCGGCACGTCCGGGATGAACTCAAGTCCGGAACGCTGAGAGCCATGCTGCGTCAACTCGAGATCTCAACTGAAACCTTCTGGCGAGGCAGGTAAGCCAACGATGTGTACCTATCGTTATCCGTTCAGATTTCGTCGCGCCCACGAAGGGGGGTGGATCATCAGCTGTCGCGACCTGCCCGAAGCGATCAGCCAGGCCGAGGAACGAGCGCAGGCGCTCGAACATGCGGCAGGCTGTCTGCAGGCAGCGCTCGAAGGACGCATCAGACATGGCCTCCCTGTGCCGACCCCTAGTGGCGCGCGGGCAGGCGAACAACTGATCGATGTTCCCCTCGAGACAGCTGCCAAGGCTGCCCTGCATGAGGCGATGCGCGTTGGTGGCATGGGCCGCTCTGAATTGGCGCGCAAACTCGGTCTGCATGAAAAGGAGGTGCGGCGCATGCTCGACCCAGGCTGTGCCTCAAAATTGCCCAGACTCGCGTTGGCCATTCAGGCGCTCGGTGGTCGCGTCGCACTCACGATCGACCCCGCCCCTGCTGAGCCCTCCGCGCCTCAGCCCTGCACAATGCGCCGCGCCAGCGCCACCAGCGACTGATCCGAACCGGCAGGGCCGAGCAGTGACATCCCCAATGGCGCCCCCAGGCGGGTGCTCAGGGGTAACGAGACCTGCGGAAAACCCGCCAACCCGGCGATGCACAACAGCCTGATCGCGTCATTGCGGTAGGCATCGAGCGAAGACTCATCGGAACTGAGCAAGGGGGCCACATCGGGCATGGTGGGCAGCACCATCACGCCGTCGGTGCCCAGCAGTGCAGCCAGCTGCGCCCTGAAGCGTGCGCGATACGCACGGGCACCGGCCACCTGCTCATCGGTCAGCGCACTCGACCAGGCGAATCGCTCGGCCACGCCGGGCCCAAGCGGGGGCGCATGCCGAGTGATGAAACTGCCATCAGTCATCCAGGCCTCGCGCCCTTGCAGGATGCGGTGGTTCCAGTACATGGGCTCAAACGATTCGAGTGCGGCCGTGCAGTCGGTGGCCTGGCCCAGTGCAGCCGCCACGCGCGCGAAGGCTGCCTCGTGTGCCTGCACCACCTCCGGGGCGAGCAGGCCCCAGGCATCGGTGGGTCGCAGCAGTCGTACCCGCGCAGGCAGTGCTGCAGGGTCTGCGCCCAGCATCACCTCGGCCACGCGCGAGAAGGTCTGCACATCGCGCGCAAAAAATCCGCAGGTATCGAAACTGGGCGACAGGTCCAGTGCGCCGTGCAGAGGGATGCGTCCATGGGTCGGTCGAATGCCATACAGACCGCAGTGACTGGCGGGCGCGCGCACCGAGCCACCGGTATCGGTGCCCAGCGCGGTATCACACAGGCCATTGCTCACGGCCGAGGCCGAGCCACTGGATGATCCGCCTGGAATGCGATCGGGCGCGGCGCCATTGCGTGGCGTGCCGAAATGCGCGTTGCGCCCGTTCATGCTGAAGGCGAGCTCATCGGTATGGGTCTTGCCCACGAAGCGGGCCCCGGCATCGAGCAGGGCCTGCACTGCCGGCGCTGTGCGGGTCTTCATGCCCGACTGCGCCAGCATCAGCGGATTGCCGCCTCCCGTGGGATAGCCCGCGACATCGAAGAGGTCCTTCGCCGCGAAGGTGAGATCGGCCAGCGCCCCAGTGCGGGCACTGGGCACCGCCACCGGCGGATAAGGCATGAAGGCGTGGGCAGGGTCATCGTGCAGCAGCATGGTTGGGAATCCGCATGGGAAAGACATGTGAAAGCGGCGCAGCATAGCTGCCTGCAGTCATGCCATGCAATGCCGTGTGATCAGCCCACTCCGTATACTCGTGCACTGTCCTTTCGCGCTCTGAGGTCCACCGTATGTCGCACCATCTTGAGTCAGGCGACGACGTCGCTACAACAGCGCCTGGCGCGCAGCGCCGCGCCGTACTGGCCTTCGGCCTCGCCACCTTCGCAGGCCGAAGCCTTGCGCAGTCAGCCGCCACTTTTCCGTCACAGCCGATTCGCATCGTCGTGCCCTCCGCACCAGGCGGCACCACTGACGCCTACTCGCGCATCCTCGGTAAAGCCGTGGGGGAAATTCTTGGTCAACCGTTTGTCATCGAGAACAAGCCCGGGGGCGGCTCGGTGATCGGTACCGACGCGGTCGCCAAGGCCAAGCCAGACGGTTACACGATGCTCATCGGCAGCCTGCCGATGTCGACCAATCCGGGGCTGATGGCCAAGCTGCCCTACGATGCGCTGAAGGACCTGCGTCCCATCATCCTCATCTCAGCGCAAGGCTTCATCGTGTCGGTGAGCCAGAAGGCGCCCTACCAGTCATTTGCAGATCTGATCGCCGTGGCGCGCCAGCGTGAGGTGCCCTACGCCACACCGGGCATCGGCACGGTCGGGCACCTGTCGGCCCAGGTGCTGAACGTGGAGCACGGCACGAAGTTCGTGCATGTGGCTTATCGCGGCAGCGCTCCGGCGATCCAGGACGTGATGGCCGGGCAGATCGACGTCATCTTTGATCCGGTGGCGACCACGACGCCAGCGATCGCAAGTGGACACCTGCGGCCGATCGCGGTCACGAATGCCACGCGCTTTGCGATGCTGCCCAATACGCCCACGCTGCGAGAGCTGGGTTTCCCTGGTGGCGAGGCGCAGGCGTACTCGGGCATGCTCGTGCCTTCAGCCACGCCCGCCGACGTCGTGGCCAAGCTGAACGCCGCGTTCAACCAGGCGCTCAAGCGCCCGGATGTGCGCCAGAGTTTTGAGCGGATGAATGTGCAACCGATTGGTGGCGCCCCAGAAGCGTTCGGCAACCTCATTCGCGCCGAGACTGATCGCTGGGTGCCGCTGATTCGCCGTCTGGGGCTGAAGGCGGAGTAGCCCGCGCGCACCCGGAGCCCTCTCTGATGCCTCAGACCTGGTCCGCGTATGTGGATGTCGTCAGCGGCGATGGCGCCCGCGCGCTGATCGTGCGGGTCTCGCACGACCCCGCTGCTGATCGTGCCGAGATCTGGGTGCATGCCTTCATTGATGGCCGTTTGTTCGGACACATGAGCGCTCACCCTTGCCCATCGCTGGCAGCGTCCACGACGGGTGACGCACGCCAGCAGGCCGTACTCGATCTGCCCGGCGGGCGACTGAGCGCACAGGTCTTGGCCAGCGAAACCGATCGGACGGTGTTCGGCGAAGGTCCGATCGTGCTGGGTGCGACGCTGGTTTGGGCGACCGAGGGGCACCAGGGTTCCAATCTGCGCGGACGGGATGAGCGACTGGTGAGGGTCGATGCAACGGTCACCCTGAACGGTCGATGCATCAACCTCTCGGGATGGGGGCACCAGCACACCCAGCTACAAGAGCAACCGCGTTTCGCGGTGCCTTTTACCTATCTCTCACTGCGCGGCGATGAAGCAGTTCTGGTGGGCCTGCTCGCCTCCAACTTACAGCGCGGCTTCGGTCGTCTGCGCGGGGTGGCGTTGGACGCGACGGCCTTGCGTGTGGGCCCACCCGCCGTGCAGCGCATGCTGGAGATGACGACTGCCGACACGCGCCTGCAGGGCAGCCTCACGCGCACGTATCAATACTGGATTCCGATGGGAGGCGGCTGGCGAGACGGTTCAATCGTGACCGGTTCACTCGATGGCGTGCCAGTCAGCGGCGTGATCAACGATTACGCCGGACCGGTCGGCTGACACGGCAGAGGGCCGCGACGGTCGTGGCAGGCAGACGCGAGCTCACTTCGACTCGATGACGAGACCGTCCGCTTGTGCACCCAGCGTGCAGTCATTGCGGCGCGCCCCGTCCAGAAACGCCCCCATGACCTGTACCACTTTGGTTTCCAGGCTGGGCGGTGCCGCGATACCTGCCAGGTTCATGTGGGTGGCTCCATCAAATACAGCGAGCCACTTGCAGCCTGCAGCCATCTCCCGAAATGGCTCCGTGCGCGTCTCCCATGAGCCGCCTCCCAGTTCGGTGTCACGAGTACCCGTGATACTGAGCACTGGACGGCGCAGGGCTGACCACGCCTGAGCAGGAAAGATCAGTCCACTGCCCTGGGGCGACAGGGCCACGTAGGCGTCGAAGGCGTCCGCTCCGGTGAGTGCGAGCTTGTTTCGCGCGCCGGCTTCGATCATGACTGTTGCTGCACCCATCGAGTGTCCGACAAGAATCTGCTCAGGGCCTTCACAGCGCGAGCGGGCCCATTGTCTGGCAGCTGCGATGTCCATGAAGCGGCCGCGATAGGCGCTCGCATTCGTGATGAGCTCTCCCAAGCCCTCGCGCAACCCTTTGCGTTGGACGTATTCGCGCATCGCCTGGCGGCCACTCTCCTGATGCCCCATCACCAGGGCGAGGTATCCGAATGAGGACAGGCCTTCGCCCAGGTACGTATAGCCCTGCTCGGATCCGCCTGCGCCAGGCGAGATCATCGCAATGCCGCGGCACCCCGGTATCTGGGGGCGATAGACCATCGCCACCGTCGATTGCCCGTCCTGGCGGGTCAGTGTGAGCGCCTCTCGAGCGAGTGCGCCGGCGGGCATGACGCACGTCAGGACGGTGGCAGCCAGGACAACCACGTGGCCGCTGCAGTTCACGCTCACTGACACCTGGCGCATCGCGCTGGAAAGCCACTGCGCGAGCGACTGAATCGGACTGTTCCGTCGAAGTGTCGGCATCGCGACCTTCCTGACCAAGGTGTTTATCCGCGGGGAGCGGCCGATGCGTACATGCCCAGGTAGGTCTTGGGCAGTGGCGCAGCATAACCGCCGGTCTTGGAGGTGCGCAGTGACAGGGCACCCAGCGATTCCACCAGCTTGACCGCGCTGGCCACACCATCGATCACCGGCACGCCAAACTCGCGCGACAGACCCGCGGCGAGATCGGCCATGCCGGCGCATCCGAGCACGATCGCCTCAGCCCGGTCCTCCCGAAGGGCAGCAGCAATTTCCTCACCAATACGCGCTCGCGCCGGAGAGTTCGGATCATCCAGCGACAGCACGGGCACCTCGGCCGCCCGCACACGGGCGCAGCGCGAGGCCAGGCCGTAGCGCACGAGGTTATGTTCCAGTGCGGGCACCGACCGGCCCAACGTGGTGATCACGCTGAATTTGCCAGCCACCAGGCTGGCCAGATGAAACGCCGCCTCACCAATGCCAACGACCGGAGCACGGGCTGCACAGCGCGCCGCATCCAGACCCGTGTCATCGAAACAGGCGATGACATAGCCGGTGATTGAGGCAGCGTCGGCCGATTGCTCGTAGCGCGCCATCTCACCCAGAAGGCCAGGCACCGAGTAAGCCTCATCGAAATATCCCTCGATCGACACCGGACCATCGGGCGGGTTGACGGCCGTGATGCGCGTGCCCGGAGCAGCCACGGCGCGCGCCGCTTCGCCGATGCGGGTCGTGAATGACGCGGTGGTATTCGGGTTGATCAGGACGATCTGCATGCGCTCTCCCTGGGGCGGATTCCGGCGTGTCGGGCTCAACCGGTGGCCAGCGCGGCCAGCGTGGCGTCCGTGCGCAGACACCGCACACGGTGATCAGCCGCAACCATGACCGGCTCGGGTTGCGTGCTGCGGCACGCTGCTTCGGCATACCGGCAGCGTTCAGCAAAGGCGCACCCTGCGGGCAGATTGGCCAGATCGGGCGGCGCACCGGGAATGGTGGGCAATCGCCCGCCGCGGGTCATGGCGTGTTCGCCCGCCCCGCCTGCACGACCCTGCAGCAAGGCCAAGGTGTAAGGGTGACGCGGCGCACGCACCACGGTGCGCGAGGTGGCTTCTTCGACGATGCGCCCGGCGTACATCACCGCGAACCGATCGGCGACCTCGATGGCGGCGCCGATATCGTGGGTGACGAAAATGATCGACAGCCCCAGCTCCTTTTGCAGCTCACGCAGCAGCAACAGAATCTGAATCTGTACCGTTGCATCCAGTGCCGTGGTCGGCTCATCGGCCAGCAGCACCTGAGGACGGCAGGCCAGCGCAAGCGCAATCATCGCGCGCTGGCGCATCCCACCGGACAGCTCGTGCGGATAGGCATCGAGCCTGCGCTCCGGGCTCGGAATGCGCACCCGCTCAAAGAGCTCCAGCGCACGCGCGCGCGCCTGAGCTTGCGACACCGGCTCATGACGACGGATCGACTCCATGATCTGCTGACCCACGGTGTAGACCGGGTCCATGGCCAGCAGTGGCTCCTGGAAGATCATGGAAGCCACCTTGCCGCGATAATCGGCCAATGGCCCGGTCGCAAGCGACAACACATCGTGGCCGGCCACCTGAACCGAGCCGCTCATGCGGGTGCGCCGAGGTGCATGCAGACGCAACAGCGCACGCAGCGTCACGCTCTTGCCCGACCCTGATTCGCCGATCAGCGCAAGCGTCTCGCCACGTGCGACGCTGAGATCCACACCGTTGACCGCGTGCACGGTCTTTCGCGATGCGCCACTACCCAGAAAGCTCACCCGCAGGTCACGGACCTCAATCACCGGTGCGGCCGCGGCGCGGGCACTGTCGATGACGCCGCCAGCGCTGGCGTGCAGCGCAGTCATGCCGGCACCCGTGCGGGATCGGTGGCGACGGCTGCCCGTGAGTGACCTGAGCCATGCTCGTGCATGAGGCACGAGACCGCGTGCAAGCCACTGCCCAGCCCCAGGGTGGGTGCCCGCGCGGCACACACCGATTCGGCCAAGGCACACCGCGTATGAAAGCGACAGCCTGGGGGCGGATTCACGGGGTTCGGCGGATCGCCCGACAGCGGCGCTTCTTCCGTGCGGCGATCAGGGTCCATCGTGGGCATCGAGGAAAGCAAGGCCTTGGTATACGGATGACGGGGCGCATGAAACAGCTCACCGCTGGGGCCCAGCTCGGCCACCTGACCCAGGTACATGACCATGACGCGATCAGACAGGTACTGCACTACATGCAGGTCATGGCTGATGAACATGTAGGTCAATCCGAATTCGGCCTTGAGGTCGACCAGCAGATTCAGCACCTGGGCTTCGACTGACTTATCAAGCGCCGAGGTGGCTTCGTCCAGAATGAGCAGCCGGGGCTGCAAAGCCAGGGCGCGAGCGATATTCACCCGTTGGCGCTGCCCGCCTGACAGCTCATGGGAATAGCGTTCAGCAAAACGCCGCGGCTCCAGACCCACGCGAGCGAGCAGATCACGCGCGCGCCCAACCGCCTCGCGCCGCGCCGTGCCGTGGACTTGCGGACCGAAGGCAATCGATTCCTCGATGGTCAGTCGCGGGTTCAGCGACGAATAGCTGTCCTGAAACACCATCTGGACCTGTCGGCGAAACGCCTTGAGCGACAGATCGCGTGAACCCACCGTCAGGCCGTCGAACACGATCTCGCCCGCTCCGGGTGAGATCAGATGCATGAGCAACCGCGCCGTCGTGCTCTTGCCGCAGCCCGACTCGCCCACCACCCCGAGCGTTTCGCCCTTGAAAATTTGGAAGTCGATGCCGTCGACCGCTCGCACCACCGCGGGCTTGCCATCCACACGCTTGCCCTTGAGCGGGAAATGCTTGACCAGACCGCGCACCGTCAGCAACGGCTGCGCCGGCCCGCCCGTATCCGTGAACTGCGCGGGCGCGGCGCTCATTGCTTCACATCCATGGCCGTGCGCAGGCCGTCGGACAACATGTTGAAGGAGATTGAGGTCATGAAGATCATCACGCCCGGCAGGGCGGCAATCCAGGGTTGGGTATAAATGGCCGTGCGCAGGGTGTTGAGCATGAGGCCCCACTCCGGTTCGGGGGGCTTCACACCCAGGCCAAGGAACGACAGACCTGAAGCCAGAATCATCGAGACCGCGATCAGGCTGGTGGAGTAAACGAAGATCGGGCCCAGCACATTGCCCAGCACATGCACCCGAACGATGGTGAATCCGCCCGCACCTGACGCACGCGCGGCCTCAACATAGTCGCGACTGCGCACCTGAGTGGTCACCGCCTCCGCCACCCGCGCAATCTGCGGGATGAACACGATGGTGAGCGAGATCAGCGCATTCAGGATGCCTGCACCGAGCGCCCCCGACAGCGCGATGGCCAGCAGCACCGAAGGAAAGGCGTAGAACACATCGATGGTGCGCATGATGACCGTGTTGACGGCGCCACCTGCATAGCCGGCCAGCACACCCAGTGTCGAACCAATCACGAAGGCGGCCAGCACCGGAGTGATGCCCATGAAGAGTGACAAGCGCGCACCCACCATCAGGCGCGAGAGCATGTCCCGACCGAGCTCATCGGTGCCCAGCGGATAGCCCTGGGTGCCGATCGGCTTCAGGCGACTGAGCATGGACGAGGCGTAGGGGTCGGCCGGCACGATCCAGGGTGCAGCAAGCGCCATCGCAATCAGGGCCAGCACCATCCCGGCGGCGCACATGGCGACCTTGTCGCGACGAAACCGGCGCCACACGCTGGTCCAGTAGCCCGGGCCGCGCTCGAACACCGGCGCCGGCACTTTGGTGGGTTCCACTGCGAGATCCATGGCTCAGGCCCGGGAGATGCGCGGATCGAGCGAACTCTGCACGATATCGACCAGCATATTGAGAAGCACAAAGAACAAGGCGAGCACCAGGATCGTTCCCTGCAATAGCGGCAAATCGCGTTGAAAGATGGCGCTGTTCAGCAGAAAACCCGTGCCTGGCCAGGAGAACACGGTCTCGATCAGGATGGAGCCCCCCAGCAGGTAGCCCAGCTGCAAACCCATGACCGCCAGCGCCGTAGGCGCAACGTTCTTCACGACATGCAGGAACACGCCCAGGTCGGTCATGCCCTTGGCACGCAGACCCACCACAAATTCCTGATCGAGTGTGTCGGCCACCAGCGCCCGCACGGTGCGCGAGATGATGCCCATGGGGATCACGCTCATCGTGACCGCTGGCAGGATCAGGTGCTTCACATGCTCCCAGTTCCAGACCCAGGACGACGAGCCGCCCGGTCCGGCGCCGGTGGCAGGCAGCCAGTTCAGCTGCACGGCAAAAACGATCACCAGCACCATGCCGAGCCAGTAATGGGGCACGCTCACACCGATCACCGACACGAACGAGGCCAGCTTGTCGGCCCAGGAATTGCGAAAGTAGCCTGCGATGAATCCGAACAGGCTGCCAAAGAAGAATCCGATGAGCGTCGCGATGCTGGCGAGCATCAGGGTATTGCCCACCGCTTTGAACACTTCTGCAGCCACACTGCGGCCGGTGGCGATCGAGGTGCCCAGGTCGCCATGCAGCGCACGCCAAATCCAGGTGACAAACTGCTCGGGATAAGAGCGATCGAAGCCATAGAGCGTGCGCAGCTGCGCCTGCAGCTCGGCTGACGCATCGGGCGGCAGGATGGAGACCAGCGGATCGCCAGGGGCCAGATGCACGAGCCCGAAGCACACCAGGGCCACACCCAGCATGATCGGCAGGGTGTAGAGAATACGACGCAGGATGTAGAGCAGCACGAAGGTTTGGAACGCTTAAAGGACGCAGGTCAGACAGGGCATCGGCCGCACGAGGCGGCCGATGGGGCACAACGATGATTTCGAAGCGGCTAAGCCGCGCCCGGGTTGAAGACCCCCGGGCCAGCCTGCGCCAGGGACTTAGTCCATCGACATGGTGGCGATGTCGATGAACCAGCTCTTGGGTTGCACCACATTCTTGACCTTCGCGTTCATGGCACGCGGGCCAACATCGTGAGCAATCCAGACGAAGGGCGCGTCCTCGACGATGCGGGCGTGCAGCTTGCCCAGCGCGGCGTCGCGACCCTTGTCGTCAAAGGTGGTCCGGGCGTCGGCGATCAGCTTGTCGATCTCGGCGTTACCGTAGTAACCCCAGTTGTTCGACACCGGCGGGTAGGCCTTGGTGCTGGAGAAACGCACCATCGCAAAGAACGGGTCCATGGTGGCGAAGCTCACGTTGGTCGCGTTCGCGCCATTGGCAGACGGGTCTTTTGCACCCTTACGCCAGTTGGTGAACAAGGTGTTCCACTCGATGACGTCGAACTGGACGTCAAAGAAGCAGCCCTTGAGCGCCTGCTGCACCGCCTCGTTCATGGGCAGAGGCTGCATCTGGCCTGAACCGGATGCCGAGATCTGCACCTTCACCTTCAGCGGCTTGGCGGCGCTGTGACCGGCTTCGGTCATCAGTTTGCGGGCCTCGGTCGGGTCGTAGCGGATGTCGAACTTCGGATTGCCCCACCACGGGTGGCCGGGCGGCACGGTGCCCTTGGGCACACCCATCATCCCACCCAGCAGCTTGAGCAATGCGGTGCGATCGACGCACAGATTGGCCGCATGGCGCACGCGCTTGTCGAGCCAGGGCGAGCCCTCGGCAAACGACAGCTGCCACGGCCACACATGGGGCTGCGGGTTGAAGTACATCTTGTAGCCACGCTGGCTGATCGTAGGCATGGCATCGGGCGCGGGCGCCTCGATCCAGTCGACCTGGTTCGACAGCAGCGCCGCCGTCCGGGCATTGGCCTCAGGCATTGGGACCATCACGACCTTGTCGATCTTGGGGACGCGCTTGGGGTCCCAGTAACCCTTGTTGGCGGCCATCTCGAGACGCTCGCGCGGCACGAACCGGGTCATGCGGAACGGGCCGCTGCCCGACGCATCGGCAGCAAACGCACCCCAGGCCTGCTTGGCACGCTCAGCCGGGTCAGTGACGCTAGCGGCCACCGCTTTCAGCTTGGCTTCCCAATGCGTGGGCGAGGCCATGAACAAGTTGGTGAGGTTCACCGGCAGGAAGGAATCAGGCTCGCTGGTCGTGAGTTCGACCGTCAGATCGTCGATCTTGCGGGCTTCGCGCAGCGTGGGCATGCGCGACGTGGTCACGCCGACCTGGCTGGCATCGAAATGCGGTGCGCTTTTATCAAGCACCTTGCGCACGTTCCAGACCACGGCATCGGCATTCAGGGGCGAGCCATCGTGAAACTTCACGCCCGGGCGCAGCTTGAACACCCACTTGGTCTTGTCTTTGGCATCGACCGCCCAGGAGGTGGCCAGGCCAGGAATCAGCACGCTGGGAGCGTCAGTCTTGGACAGATCCCAGTGGGTGAGCGCGTCGTACATCGGGATGCCGGTGAACCGGTTGCCCTCGAACCCCTGGTCGGGCTGACCCAGCGTGCGGGGAATATCGGCGGCAGTCATGGCAATACGCAGGGTCTTTTCCTGCGCCACGGCAGGGGAGCTCAACGCAGTTGCGCCCAGCGCAGCCATGCAGGCCAGGGAAACGGCACGGGCGCGGGAGCCCAGAAGAGGGAACATCGTGAAGATCTCCTTGGTGAGAACATTGCACAGCACAGGCATGCGCCGTGCTCAGGTGCGCCGAACGGCCGGTTCAGTGCTGCAAAGGCCATGCCAGCCTGAGCGTTTCGGTTTCCCGGTCTGCCGAGCGGGTGCCGCGCACCGATAGTAGGCGCGAATGCGCGCGAGTGGTGCATCACCCCAAGTCTTGCTCGGGTTCCAAGGGATGCGGTGCACCCGTCCGGCGCACCGTACCGTCCCCCGGGTGAGCCGGCCAGCGCGCCTCATGGGACCCGCTGGTGGCGCACAATCACACGCTTGTACGTCGTCTCGATGCCCGGGTGACGTGCCGACGCCACATACCCCCAGTGCCCCCTCTATTTGACGCAGGCCGCATTCATGACCCACCCCTCCATTGAAGCCTTCGACGTCCTGGTCATCGGCGCTGGGATCTCCGGCATCAGCGCGGGCTATCACCTGCAACAGCATTGCCCGGGCAAGCGTTACGCGATTCTGGAAGCCCGCGATCGCCTGGGGGGCACCTGGGACCTGTTTCGCTACCCGGGGATCCGTTCCGACTCGGACATGCACACCTTCGGCTTCGGTTTTCGGCCCTGGTCCAGCCCAAAGGCAATCAGCGACGGGGCCGACATCCTGACGTATCTGAATGACACCGTGCGCGAATACGGGATCGATCGGCACATCCGATATGGCTGCCGACTGCTGAGCGCCGACTGGTCCTCGGCCGACGCCTGCTGGACCCTCACCGTTCAAACCTCTGCCAACCCGCAACCCGTGCAGATGCGCTGCAGTTTCTTGCTGATGTGCAGCGGCTATTACGACTATGCCAAAGGACACACCCCACACTTCGAAGGCGCTGACCAGTTCAAGGGGCGCATCGTGCATCCGCAGCACTGGCCCGCCGATCTGGACTGGTCGGGCCAGAAGGTCGTGATCATCGGCAGCGGGGCCACTGCGGTGACCATGGTGCCGGCCATGGCCGAGCGTGCAGCACACGTCACCATGCTGCAGCGCTCGCCCACCTGGATGGCATCGCGTCCGTCTGTCGACAAGATCGCGGTGTGGCTGGATCGACTATTGCCGGCGCGCGTGGCACATCACCTGGTGCGTGCCAAGAACGTGCGCTTCGGACGCTGGTTCTTCAACTTGTGCCGCACCCAGCCGCACAAGGCAGCCAAGGGACTGCTCGATCTGGTACGCAAGCAACTGCCTGAAGGCTATGACGTTGAAAAGCACTTCAAACCCCGCTATCGGCCCTGGGAGCAGCGCTTGTGCCTGGTGCCCGACGGCGATCTGTTCAAGGCCATTCGCTCAGGACGCGCTGAAGTCGTCACCGATCGGATTCGCGCATTCACCGCGCATGGCATTGCCCTGGAGTCGGGGCAGGAGCTGCCTGCGGACGTGGTCGTAACGGCGACAGGGCTCGAACTCAAATTCATCGGCGGCATCGCGCTGAGCGTGGATGGCACCGCGATCGATCCGCGTCGCTCGCGCCCGTACCACGGGATCATGCTGAGTGATCTGCCGAATCTTGCGCTGGTGTTTGGCTACACCAATGCTTCATGGACCTTGCGCGCCGATCTGGTCAATGCCTGGGTATGCAGGCTGATCAACCAGATCGATGCACAGGGCGCACGCTGGTGCGTGCCTCGCCTCAAGGGCGACCCGGGCGATGAACCCTGGGCAGACTTTTCATCGGGCTACTTCCAGCGCGCCCTCGATCGATTCCCGCGCCAGGGCGCACAGGCGCCATGGCGGACCGAACAGGACTATGTGCGCGAACAGGCCACACTGGGTGCCGACTCGCTGACTGATCCGGCGTTGGAGTACGCAGGCCACGCACCCCTCCCCAAGGCCGCGTGACATCAGCGGGAATCACTGACGCACGGGATGGAATGGCGGGGTGATCGACTCCGTTATGCTCAACCCTGGATCGATACCTACACACGGAGACACCCTGATGAAGCTGCCCCTCGAAGACGTGGTGGTCCTTGACCTGTCGCATGCCCTGGCGGGCCCGCATTGCTCGACGATGCTGGCCGACTTCGGTGCACAGGTCTACAAACTGGAATCACCCGATGGCGGCGACATCTCGCGCGCCTGGGGCGCAGCCGCCGGCAACAGCGGCGCAGAGTCAGCGTATTTCGTTTCGCTTCACCGCAACAAGCGCGGCCTGTCGATCAACCTGAAGGATCCGCAGGGCAAGGAGCTCTTCATGAAGGTGGCCGAAAAGGCCGACGTGATCATCGAAAATTTCCGGCCTGGCGCACTGCAAAAACTCGGCCTGGGCTATCAGGCTGTGAGCGCACGCAACCCCGGCATCATCTACGCGTCGATCTCGGGCTTCGGGCAGGACGGGCCGTACCGCGAGCGCGCCGCCATGGACCTGATCCTGCAGGCCGAAAGCGGCATGATCAGCATCACCGGAGAGGAAGGCGGAAGCGGCGTGCGCTGCGGCACGTCCATCGCCGACATGGCCGCGGGCATGTATGCGGCCTACGGCATCATGTTGGCACTGCGGGTCAAGGACAAGACCGGCGAGGGCCAGTACATCGACATGTCGATGATGGAAGGCCAGCTCGGTCTGCTCAACACGATGATCGCGTCCTATGGCGTGGACCGTGAACTGCCCAAGCCCATGGGCACCGCCTACAAGGCGCTGTTGCCCTATCAGACGCTGCGCACCAAGACGCGCGACCTGGCGATTGCCGTGGGCAGCGAGAAACTCTGGAAGGTGTTCTGCCCGGCCATCGGCCGCCCCGAGATGCTGACCAACCCGAACTTTGCCGACAACCGCCTGCGCGTGACGCACCGTGAAGAGCTGATTGGCATCGTGCAGGAAGCACTGCTGACCCGCAGCTATGAAGAGTGGGAACAGATCTTCCTGAAGGCCGGCATCCCGGTGGGTGCGGTCAACAACATCGGGCAGGTGGTCGACCACCCGCAAGTGAAGGCGCGCGGCTCGCTGATGGAGATGAACCATCCGCGCTCGGGCCCGGTCATGATGGCCGGCCCGCCGGTGCGTCTGAGCCGCACTCCGGGTTCGGTGCGCACCCCGGCACCGGGCCTGGGCGAACACACAGCCGAGGCCTTACACGACCTGCTGGGCATTCCGGCCGAGGAAGTGGCGCGCCTGGCCAAGGCCGGGGTAGTGGTGACCGGCTGAGTCTTCAAGCTGACGTGGTGCTGCCAGGCGCGCGGTGAGTCAGCCGCTGCGCGCTGGCCTGAGCACAATGGCCGCCGCGGCGGTAATCAGCGCCAATCCGGCGAGATCGAAGGCCGTTGGGTGCTCACCGAGGAGCAGCATCGCGCCGCTCACGCCCACCACTGGGACCAGCAAGGTACCCAGCGCGGCAATTCCACTGGGCAGTCGGGCCACCACATCGAACCAGATGAGGTAGCCGAGTGCCATCGCCAGAAAGATGTGAAACACCAGCGCAATCCAGAACCAGTGCGCGGGCCAGACCGGCGCGGCAGTGGCTGACAGGGGCGTTGAAAACACCAGCCAGCCTGTGCCTGTGACGACCGCCCCAATGGCAAGCTGCCAGGCGGTGGCAGGCACCGGCGCCACCGTCAGCGGATAGCGCTTCAAAAACACCGTGCCGGCCGCCCAGCTCACGCTGGCACCCAGCGCGAAGACGATGCCCATCAATGATCCGGTCGCTTCGCGCAGGGGCCAGGCGAGCAACAGCAAACCGGCCACCGCCAGGCTGAGCGACATCCAGCGACGCGCATCAGGGCGTTCACCCGCGAAAGCCCAGGCCAGCAGCACCACCCACACCGGCATGGCATAGGTGACGATCGTGGCACGCGCCGTGGACCCCGACTGCTGGGCCCAGGCGGTGCACAGATTGAAACCGACGATGGTAAAGAGCGCAGAGACCAGCAGGCGCACACGCATCGCGCGCGGCACAGCGAGCGGCTGGCCACGCGCCCACGCTATGACAAACAGCAACAGAGC
>JBIKKG010000227.1:0-5768 GCA_044360485.1 Burkholderiaceae bacterium
CCGTGAACCGCTATCTGCCCCCTCGGGTGGCGCCGGTGGTGCCGCCGCCGGCGAGCGTGGCCCCGCGTGGCACGCTGCAGGCCAAGCTGGCCGCGCTGGTCAACCGACTCATTCAGCTCTGAACGCCGCCATCGGGTTCCTACGCCCCCATGAAACCAGCCCTTTCGGTCATCTTCTTCACGGTCAGTTCCGGAGCAGGTCTGGGGCTTGCCATCTGGCTGCTGCTCGCACAACTGGGTCTGCCACTGGGCGGCGAGCTCGTGCAGCCCCAGACCTTGCGCTGGGGGGCGGTGCTGGCTTTACTGGCCGTGACGGCGGGGCTACTTTCCTCTACGCAGCATCTGGCTAATCCGCGCAACGCCTGGCGCGCCTTTGCGCGCTTTCGCAGTTCATGGCTGTCACGCGAGGCGGTGCTTGCGGTCGCCTGGTATCCGCTTGCCGCCCTGCATGCCTGGCTAAGCGCTCAGGGCGCCTGGTCGGCACAGCTAAGCGGCATGGCGCTGCTTGGGCTGTCGGTAGCCATCGTGCTGTGTACTGCCATGATTTATGCCAGCCTCAAGACTGTCCCGCGCTGGCGGACCTGGCATACGCCAGTGGCGTATCTGCTGCACGCCCTGACCTCAGGCGGGCTGATCTATCTCGCGCTCCAGGCCTGGCATGCACAGTCGGCTTCGATCGCTGGGGGCTTGCGCGTCTCGGTGCTGCTGCTGTGTTTGCTCGTGCTCGCGGCGCTGGTCAAGCTGGCCTGGTACGCCAAGTTTTCGGCACGGGTCACCGCCACGCTCAATCAGGCGATCGGGGTTCCGGAGAGCGCGCCGCGCGGCATGGTTCAGGGGCGCGTGCGCCTGCTCGATGCCGGGCACACGCATGGCACCTTCCTCACGCATGAATTCGGTTTTCAGTTGGCCCGTGAGCAGGCCGGCCGGCTACGCGCACTGATGTTCGTCCTGATCACCGTGGTGCCGTTCCTGCTGGTCTGGCTGGGCGGCGCGGGTGCGGCGGTGCTGTGCCTGGCTGCGCTGTCGTTGCTGGCTGGGCTCTTCATCGAGCGCTGGCTGTTTTTTGCTCAGGCCGAGCACGTGGTGCGCCTGTATCACGGTCAGCAGCAGGTCTGAGCGGGTGTCGGCCGGCGAGTCGCGTTCGAGCGATCAGAGCGCACCCGTCCCCTGGCCGGTACGCCTGTTACCGGTGCTGCGATGGGCGCCGCGCTGGCGCGAACCCGGCACGCTGCGAGCCGATCTGCTCGCCGGGCTGACCGGTGCCATCGTGGTGTTGCCGCAGGGCATTGCGTTTGCCACATTGGCCGGCATGCCGCCGCAGTATGGTCTGTATGCAGCGATGGTGCCGTGTTTGGTGGCGGCCTTGTTCGGCTCGAGCCGCCTGATGGTCACGGGGCCCGCCAATGCCATTTCCCTCACGACCCTGGCGCTGCTGGCGCCCTTGGCGCAACCGGGCTCGCAGGCCTACGTGTCTCTGGCGATCACGCTGTCCTGTCTCGTGGGGCTCACGCAGATCGTGCTCGGACTCGTCCGTGCCGGGCGCCTGGTCGATCGTGTGCCCCACGCCGTCATCGTGGGCTTTACGGCAGGCGCTGCGGTGCTGATCGCAGCGGCCCAACTGGCACCGTTTCTGGGCATCGAGTTGCCGCGTGGCTTGTCTGTTGCGCAAGCACTGAGTGCGGTGTTTGGCCGGATCGACGCCCTGCAACCCTTGGCTGTGGCGGGCGGGCTGGCCACGGTGCTGACGATTCGGCTGTGGGCGTGGGGCCGATATGTGCCGGCGATGCTGGTCGGGGTGGTGATCGGCAGCCTGGTGAGCGCGCTATGCGTGGCGCTGTGGCCTGGCTTGACGGCGCCGCGTGTAGTGGCTGCGCTGCCCGGCGCGCTGCCGCCCTTCTCGGTGCCCGACCTGTCCTTCGACACGGTGCGCAGCCTGTTGCCTGCGGTGGCGGTCATGACGCTGCTGGGGCTGACCGAAGCGGTGGCCATTGCCCGCTCCGTGGCCAATATCCAGCGCGATACCTTTGATGGCAGTCGCGAGTTCATCGGTCAGGGCATGGCCAATGTGGCGGGCAGTTTTTTCTCGGCCTATCCCACCAGTGGCTCATTCAACCGCTCCGGTGTGAATGTGGTGTCGGGCGCACGCACGCCGCTTGCAGCAGCATTCGCTGCGCTCATCCTGATCGTCCTGCTCAGTTTCGTGGGGCCACTGGCACGCTATCTGCCGTTTTCGGTCATCGCCGGACTGCTCTTCATGGTGGCCTGGGGCTTGATCGACCGGGCTGAAATTGCCCGCATCTGGCGCGACGAGCCGGCCGAGCGCTGGCCTTTGGTGGTCACGTTTCTGGCCACGGTCACGCTCTCGCTGGAGTGGGCCATTCTTCTGGGCGTCGCGTGGCTGGCCAGCCGATTCGTACGAAAGGACTCGCCATGACGACCTCAAGCAGCCGCACACACGCGTTCACCGAGGGCCTCTGGGAAAGCGGCCCGTTCACGTTCGAGTCGGGCGATACGCTGGAGCGCCTGCGGATTGGTTATTCGGTGCACGGACAGATGAATGCGGCCCGTGACAATGTGGTGCTGCTGATGCCCGGCAGCAGCCACGATCGTCGTGGCATGCACGGCCATATCGGGCCAGACCGCGCCTTTGACACCGAGCGCTACTGCGTGGTGAGTACCGATGCCTTGGGCCTTGGGCTGGCCTCCAAGCCTTCCGACGGATTGCAGGGACGTTTTCCCCGGTATGGCATCCGTGACCTGGTACGGGCGCAGCGCGATCTGGTGCGCGTGGGCCTGGGCTTGGGCGATGTGCCGCTGGCAGCAGTAGGCGGCACGTCGATGGGGGCCTTTCAGTCGCTCGAGTGGATCGTGAACGATCCGGACTCGGCGCGTGCTGCGGTGCTCATGGTGCCAGCCGATCGGTCCGGGCAAGTGATTCGCAGTGCCATGCAGCGCATGCTCGACATCCTGGCGCTCGATCCCAACTGGGATGAAGGGCGCTGCATGCAGCCACCGATTGAGGGCTTGAAACTCGTGGGGCGCCACTACCATGCCTGGGCCGTGACCGATGCTTACATCGAATCACGCGGCGCTGCGTTCGAGGCTGAAGCCCGCGCCACTGGCGATCGCTACGCCACGATGGGTGCCTGGGATGTGATCCGACGCTATCAGTGCTCCAGCGCCCATGATGTGGCCGCCCCCTTCGGTGGCGACCTGAAGGCGGCGCTTTCACGCGTCACCGCGCGCGTGCTGCTCTTGCCGTGTGTACAGGATCGCCTGTTGGGCATCGAGCATGCGCGGGTGCTGGCCGCGGGTTTGCCGCACGTGCAAAACGCCGAGATCGACTCGCCCCTGGGGCACATGGCCTGGCGCCCGCAGCCCGGGTCGGCCGAGACCGATTTTCTGATCCGGACAGTGCGGACGTTTCTGGGGTGAGGCCGCACTGATAGCGCACTGATAGCGCGTGACCGGCGCCAAGGTGCTGGCGCTCAGGCGGCAGAGCTAAAGCACTGCAGTCAGACCGCCATCCACGTACAGCATCTGCCCGGTCATGAAGTCCGAGGCAGGTGAGGCCAGGAAAATGATGGCGCCGGACAGTTCCTTCACATCGCCCCAGCGGCCGGCCGGCACGCGCTTGCGCAGCCAGGCATCGAACTCCGGGTCTTGCATGAGTGGCGCGGTCATGTCGGTGGCGTAATAGCCCGGGCCCAGTCCATTGACCTGGATGTTGTAGCGCGCCCAGTCCACGGCCATGCCCTTGGTGAGGTTCTTCAGGCCACCTTTGGACGTGACATACGGCGCGATGGAATAACGGGCCAGTTCGCTGTTGATCGAACACACGTTGATGATCTTGCCGCGCTGGCGCGTGATCATGTGCCGTGCCACCGCACGCCCCACCTTGAAGGCGCCGGTGAGGTTGGTGCCGATCACGCGCTCCCAGGTCTCGGTGGGCAGATCCTCGAGCGGGCTGCGCAAGTTGATGCCGCTGTTGTTCACCAGGATGTCGATCGGTCCGATGTCTTGTTCGACTGTGGCAATGGCGGCGGTGGCGCCGGCCTCATCGGTGACATCGAAGGCGGCCGTGGTCACCTTGATGCCCTCATGACGCAACTGGGCCGCTGTGAGCTCGAGCAGCGTGGTATCGCGGCCATTGAGTACCACGCGTGCACCGGCTGATGCCAGCGCCCGGGCCAGCGCAGTGCCAATACCGCGCGATGAACCCGTGATCAGGGCGATGCGCCCGGTGAGGTCGAACAGGGGATGCATGCTCAGCGCGTAAAATGCGGAATGCCCGATCTTCTCGCGAATCTCAATGAGCGCCAACTGGCCGCGGTCACGCTGCCCCCACAACATGCCCTGATCCTTGCGGGTGCGGGCAGCGGCAAGACCCGCGTGCTCACCACCCGTATCGCCTGGCTGATCCAGACCGGCCAGGTGAGCCCGGCCGGGGTGCTGGCGGTGACCTTCACCAACAAGGCCGCGCGTGAAATGACCGCCCGGCTGTCAGCCATGCTGCCGATCAATCCGCGTGGCATGTGGATCGGGACCTTTCACGGGCTATGCAACCGGCTGTTGCGTGCGCATCACCGTGATGCTGCGCTGCCTCAGACCTTCCAGATTCTGGACTCAGCCGATCAGCTCGCCGCCATCAAGCGGTTGCTCAAGGGCCTGAATGTGGATGACGAGAAGTACCCGCCGCGCAACCTGCAGCACTTCATCAATGGCTGCAAGGAAGATGGTCTGCGCGCAAAGGATGTGGAGGTGGTGGACGATTACAACCGCCGCTTTGTTGAGTTCTACGCCGCCTATGACGACCAGTGCCAGCGCGAGGGCGTGGTGGACTTTGCCGAGCTGCTGCTGCGCAGCTACGAGCTGCTCGAGCGCAGTGTGGCCCTGCGTCAGCACTATCAGACGCGCTTTGCCCACATCCTCATCGATGAGTTCCAGGACACCAACGTCCTGCAATACAAGTGGATCAAGCAGCTGGCAGGGCCTGGCAGTGCGGTGTTTGCAGTGGGCGACGACGATCAGTCGATCTATGCTTTTCGCGGTGCCAACGTGGGCAACATGAGCGCATTCGAGCGTGAATTTCGTGTGCCCAATCTCATCAAGCTGGAACAGAACTACCGCTCGCACGCGAACATTCTGGAGTGCGCCAATCACCTGATCCGCAACAACGGCAACCGTCTGGGCAAAGAGCTCTGGACCGATGCCGGGGCGGGCGAACCGGTGCGGGTGCACGAGGCACTGAGCGATGGGCAGGAAGCGCACTGGCTCATTGAAGAAGCCAAGAGCCTGATCAATGAGGGCTGGATGCGCGCCGACATGGCGATTTTGTATCGCTCCAATGCGCAGTCGCGGGTGCTGGAGCACGCACTGTTTTCGGCGGGGATTCCTTACCGGGTGTATGGCGGGCTGCGCTTTTTCGAGCGCGCCGAAGTCAAACATGCACTCGCCTATCTGCGGCTGATGGAAAACCCGGCCGATGACACCGCGTTTTTGCGGGTGGTGAATTTTCCGGCCCGTGGCATTGGCGCGCGTTCGATCGAGCAACTGCAGGATGCAGCACGTATGGCCGGTGTACCGTTGCACGAAGCGGTACGTGGCCTGGCGGGTGGCGCGGGCGCGAAGCTGGGCGCGTTCGCCGCGCTGATTGCGCGCCTGCGTGGCGAGACCCACGGCATGACGCTGCCCGAGACCGTGGAGCATGTGGTCGAGCGCAGTGGCCTGATCACCCATTATCAGACCGAAAAAGAAGGCCAGGACCGC
>JBIKKG010000043.1:0-19031 GCA_044360485.1 Burkholderiaceae bacterium
CCGTCTCGACCACGTCGAACTGGTCGGCGGCGACCAAGCTCGATGCCCGGGACTGGACGACGCGCAAGATCGCGAGTTTCAATGGCAGCGCGGGCGTGCCGTTCACGGATGCGGCGGTGGGCGCATCCATCGGCTCAAGCCCAGGCGGCACCTCGGCGCAGTTGGTTTCGTGGCTGCGGGGCGACCGCACGCAGGACGGTGCGTTGTATCGCAAGCGGGTGGGGCGACTGGGCGACATCGTGAACGCCGAGCCGGTGGAGTCTCCTGATGGTCAGGTGGTCTATCAGGCGTCCAACGATGGCATGTTGCACGCGTTCCGGGCCAGCGACGGCGAGGAACTCTGGGCCTATGTGCCCAGTGGGGTGCTCTCCGGCATGGGGGCACTGGCTGCGAAAATCTACTCGCATCGATTCTATGTCGATGGCACACCCTCTGTGCAGAAGTTGGACACGGGCAAGACCATCCTCGTGGGTGGCTTGCGCGCGGGCGGCAAAGGCTTCTACGCACTGGACGTGACGCAGACCACCGCGAGCAACGATGCGGAAGTGGCCTCGAAAGTCCTCTGGGAGTTTCCCAACGCTTCGACATCAGTGACGACCCGCAACAATCTGGGACTCGCGTTTTCCAGGCCATCCATTGTCAAGACCGCGGCGGATGGGTGGGTCGTGCTGGTGAGCTCCGGCTACAACACAGCGGGCGACGGCCGGGGGCGAGTCTTCATGCTGGACGCCCTGACCGGGCAGATCAAGCGGGAGTTCGTGACCACCGCCGTGGCGGACATTGGTCAAGTGGCGACCTTCGTGACGCGTAGCGCCGCGACACCGATTGCCGATGCAGCCTATGCAGGCGATCTTGCCGGAAACGTCTGGCGGTTCAATCTCGAGACTGGTGCGGTCACGCTTGTGGCGACCCTCAAGGATGCGGCAGGCGTCGCGCAGCCGATTACCGCGACACCGGAACTGACCACGATCAAAGGCCAGCGCGTGATGCTGATCGGCACGGGCCGACTGCTCGGGGCTACTGACTTTTCACCGACACAGACCCAGTCTTTTTACGCGATCTCCGACACCGGTACGACGATCAGCAATGTGCGAACGGCGCTCGATTCACGCACCCTTGTCGTGAGTGGTGACGACCGGACGCTATCGGCCTCAACGCCTGACTGGACCACACGCCGCGGATGGTATTTCGATTTGCCCGCCGGGGAGGTTGCGAATACTGATCCGCTGATCGCCCAAGGTGGTGTGTTCTTCACCACCAATAAGCCATCGAGTCTGGCGTGCTCGTCTCAGTCCTACATCTACATGGTCGATGTAGCGTCTGGTTCGCAGCGCCCCCCTGAAGTGTTCACGGGCGCTGCCTGGACTGGACAGTTGATCGGCAACGTCATGTCCTCGCGGGTCGTGATCGCCAAGCTTCCGACGTTGTCGCTGGTCGCACTGGTGCACGAATCTGATAACTCGATCGGATCACGACTCATTCGACCGCCTGCGGTGGTCAATCCGCGCCGTGCGGCCTGGAAGGAGATCCAGCGCTGAGTCTGCTCGGATGCGACGCACGGGGGCACCGTTATCATGCCCGCCGTGCAAGCCAAGCCGAGTGGGGTAGCGAATGGGTGAGTATTCCGAGGACATCTATACCGAACCGTCCGACATCGATGTCGATACGCTGGCCAATCTGGGGCCGCTGCGTGCACTGGCGGGTATCTGGGAAGGCGAGCGCGGCCTGGATGTCAAGCCCAAAGCGGATGGCCCGCGCAAGCAGGCCTTTGTCGAGCGTATCGAATTGCAGCCGATCGACCCACAGACCAACGGGCCGCAATTGCTCTATGGGTTGCGATATCACACCCACATCACCAAGCCCGCGCAGATCAAGACCTATCACGACCAGGTGGGCTACTGGCTCTGGGAGCCCGCCACCGGAGCGGTGATTCACACGCTGACCATCCCGCGCGGTCAGGTCGTCATGGCCAGCGGGCAGGCCCATGCGCACTCGACGTCATTCGAGCTGATGGCCACGCACGGCCATGAACACTTCGGGATTCGGTCCGGGCCTTTTCTGGACTATGCCTTCCGAACCGTGGAGTTTCGGATCAAGGTGACCGTGAACCCGGATGGCACCTGGGGCTATGAAGAAGACACGGTCCTGATGATTCGCGGCCAGACCGAGCCGTTCCACCACACTGACCGCAATCTGCTGCGCCAGGTGGCGCCGCCCACCCCCAATCCGTTGGCGCGAGGTTAAGACACCGGCGCATCGACTCAGTTGGCGTCGTGATCAGGGTGTGCCGCGGAAGGACAGGTGGTTCGACACGATGAGGTCGTGAAAGACCGAGAAATCAGGTGCGGGGCCGCTCGGATCCTTGGCCTGTTCGTCGAGGCGGCGCAGCGCCACCGCGTTGCGCCAGCTAGAGCGCGAGCGAAAGACCTGTTGTTCGGGCGCACGCATCGGCCCACCTTGCAAGGCAAGGCTCTCGAGCGAATCACGGCTCAGCAGGCTCAGGTAGCCGGGGTCGGTGGCACAGAGGTAGCGCTTGGCGGCCACATGCCAGCGCACGGGTTCGACCACCTCCGGCCCAAAGTATTGAGCGAGCCAGTTCGCACCGACTTGCTCGTGTTGATCATCCACGCCGTGGGCTGCGGGATGTTCGCCCAGCGCATGCAGCATATGGCCGATGTCGTGCAAGAGTGCCGCCACCACCATCGCGGAAGGCTCTCCTTGCGCCTGGGCCAGCGCGGCGGCCTGCACGGCATGCATGCGTTGATTGAGCTCGGCCAGGCCATAGCGACGATCGCCCTGTTGTCCGTACAACTCACCCAGGATTTGCACCAGGGTGTGGCTTTGAAGGGAAGTAGGCTGCATCTCGAGACTCCTCATTCATGCCCATTTCCAGCATGGTCTGCCTGACCGCGTGCAGCATCCTGGTGATGTCCTGACGCGAGATGGCTCCGATACATCCAATGCGGAAGGTGGCCGCGCGGGTGAGCTTGCCGGGGTACAGCACGAAGCCCTTCTCCCGCATCAGTTGATAGAAGCTTGGAAAGTCGTAGGCCGGGTGCTGTGGGGCATGGAAGGTTGTGATGATCGGGGCCTGGTCCGCTTCACGCAGATACGGCACGAACCCTAACTGTCGCATCCCCGCAATCAGCGTTGAGCAGTTGTCCTGGTAGCGCACGGCCCTTGCTGCGACACCGCCCTCCTGCGCATGGAGCTCCAGAGCAGCATGCAAAGCGGCGACGACATGCGTGGGTGGCGTATAGCGCCACTGCTTCGTTGCCTGCATGTACTGCCATTGATCGTGCAGGTCGAGCGCCAGAGAATGCGAGTTGGCAGCGCTGTCCTGCAGCACTTGCAGATCGGCGATCACGAAGCCCATTCCCGGCACGCCTTCCAGACACTTTCCCGAGGCCGAGATCACGGCAGCGGCGCGGGTGTGCCGAAGATCGATCGGCAGGGCACCGAAGGTGCTCATGGCGTCGACGATCAATTGCCTGCCGTAGCGTTCCACTACCGCGGCGATCTTCTCCAGCGGGTTGAGCAGGCCGGTGGTGGTTTCGCAATGGACGAGCGCGACATGTGTCAGCGCCTGATCGGCACTGAGCAGGTTTGCGATCTGCTCGGGGTCGACCGGCTGGTCTTCCTGCAGGTCGTAGCGCACGACGGCTTTGCCCAGGATCGTGAGGATTTTCACGATCCGCTCGCAGTAGGCGCCCTGAACCGGTACCAGCACCTTGTCTGACCTGGCGATGAGCGTGCCCAGAGCGGCTTCGACCGCGAAAGTGCCACTGCCCTGCATGGGGATGCACACATGGCTTTGCTCGCCGTGTACGACGCTCAGCAACGCGCTGCAGACCTGAGCGGTCAGTGCATTGAAGGGCTGGTCCCAGGACCCCCAGTCCTGCATCATCGCTTGGCGCGTTTCGAGGCGTGTGGTCAGCGGACCCGGTGTGAGCAGGATGGGTGCGTGCGCGGTGGGGTGGCTCATGGCGATGCGCCTCAGGGGCATATGGCCGCTCGCAGGACATGGCGCTGTGCAGCATCCGACATGGCCTGCGTGATCTGGGCAAGTGGATAGCTGCGATCCACCAGTGCGTGAAAGGGATACACAGCGCGGTGTGTGAGAATGAAATCCAGCGCCTGCGGCAGATGCCGCGGGTGATAGTTGTGCACGCCCACAATGGTCAGGCACTGACGCAAGATGCGGTGTGCATCCAGGGTCACGGTGGCGTTGGGGTTGACCAGTCCGGCCACCACAAATCGACCGCCCGGACGCAGCCATTGCATGCCCGAGACCAATGCGCCCGGATCGCCGCACACTTCAATCACGCAGTCGGCACCACGCAATGGAATCTGCACTGCATCAGGGGCATAAGCCTGGTCCACACCGAATTGCAGCCCCAGTGCCCGACGCGACTCGAGCGCTTCGACCCCAATCACCAGGGCAGCGCCTCGTGATTTGGCCAGTGCTGCGCCGTAAAGACCCAGCAGGCCCAGTCCCTGGATGACCACGGTCTGCCCGATCTGGACGTCGGCTGCTTCGATGACCGCGCACATGGTGGCCACCCCGCAATTGATGGGTGTGGCTTCTTGGTCGCTCAGCTCATCAGGCAGCTTGAGAATCCAGGAGTCGGGCCGGATGTAGCAGAACTCGCCAAAGCCGCCATGATGATGCGGCGGGGTGTCGCTCGACAGATGTCCGTACTTGTCGACACCGGGCGCCTTCTGTGGCATGTCCAGCACGTCGCGCATCCAGCTGCGTCCGGGCACGAAGTATTCACTCCATGTGATGCGATCGCCCACAGCCAGTGGTGCTTCGCGCATATCGTGCGTGATGGCCGCTCCGAGTGCGACGATGGTGCCGACGATTTCATGCCCCAGCAGTCCAGGGCAAGGCGACGGCCGTTTGCCTTGCCACGAATGGATATCGGAGCGGCAGATGGTCGACATGCGCACACGTACCAGCACCTCGGTGTCTTCAACCGGACGCAGGGGGTAGCGGGCCAGCCGGAAGGGCCCATTGGCAGCATCGAAGACGGCGACTTGCGCCGAAGCAGGCACCACGGCGCTGTGTTCAGGCATGGTCGAGCGTGCCATTGAGCGCGTAGTCAAACAGTTCGTAGCTGTGCAGACCCTTGCCGGCCCGATCGCGATACCTTGCGCTCACCGGGCGGTTAAGAATCATAGGGACCTGCGCTTCGGTGACACCGCCATGGCTGCGCAAGCGCTCGCCCTTGAGCTCGGACAAGTCGTGGTCCGCAATCGAGCCGCCGATGACCACGTGGCGTTCGGCAATGACGGCCACATCGCCTTCCCGATCCGGGGGCAGCTGATACAGGCGACAGACCGCGTCCCGATCCAGCACCTGCGCAAGGCCGCGCACCCCCTCCAATGCCAGCTTCACGTCGTCTGCGCTGGTGCGATCATCGATGCACCAGATCCGCACGAACCCACCCAGCGCCCCGTGGTGACGCACGAAGGCGTCCGTGATGGGGCAGATCACCCGCACCCGCCCTGCGCCCAAGCGCGCGTCCAGGATGTCCTGCAAAAAGATGACGTTAGGTGCGCCGTCGGGCAGGGACTTGTCGCTCATGCCGTGATCGGCAGTCAGTGCCACGATGGCCCCCAGCGCATGGAGTCGGCCGAAGCAATCGTCGATGCGCCGGTAGAACTCATTGGCAACGGGCGAACCCGGCGCATGCTTGTGCTGGATGTAGTCGGTGAGCGACAGGAACATCACATCAGGGCGCTCACGCTCGAGCAGGCGCACGCCCGCTTCAAGCACCAGCAGCGACAGCTCCATTGAGTACATCTCAGGCTGCGGCATGCCGACCAAGGACAGCACATCCTCGATGCCGTTGTCCGCCATGGTGCAGTGTGCCGCGCGCTCGGCGGAAAAGCAGATATTGCCCCGGGTGAGATCGAGGTCCTTGCCCAGTTGCAAACGCAGCTTGTCCTTGGCCGTGATGGCCACCACCCGTGCGCCAGCGTCTGCAAACTCGGCCAGCAGCGTACGACTCCTGAGCAGCTCCGGCCCGGTCATGACCACCGCCTGGCCAGTGGCTGCATCCAGGTAGAAATTGCCCGAGATGCCGTGAATGGATGCCGGAGCGCCTGTGATCAGAGACATGTTGTTTGGGCAGGTGAAGCTGGGTACGGTGCCTTGCGCGACCGCGCTGAACCCGTCCTGCATGAACCGGGCAATGTTCGGGATGATCCCGTCTTTCAGCCCCTGCTCGAAGTAAGCCGGGTCCCCGCCATCGATGCATACCGCGACAACAGGTTGTTGAGGGCGGCGATAGTCCGTCCCGTTCAAATGGATAAGCGGCTGCATCGGAAAGCTCCGGAAGAGGGCGTCAGATCGCCCAGGCGCGAATGCGCGCAGAGATCACATCGATCAGCGTGACCGAGGCAATGATGATCAGCAGCACGGCGGAAGTCTGGGCGTATTCGAACCCGCGAATCACTTCATGCAAGATCACGCCAATCCCACCCGCGCCAACCATCCCGACCACGGACGCGGAGCGCACGTTGGATTCGAAGCGGTACAGGGAGTAGGAAATCCAAAGAGGCAGCACTTGAGGAATGACGCCATACAGAATTTCCTCAGCGGCTGAGGCGCCCGTTGCACGAATGCCTTCCACCGGCCGCGGATCGATCGCTTCAGCCGCTTCGGCAAATAGCTTGGCCAGGACGCCCGTGGTGTGTATCCACAGCGCCATCACGCCGGCGAACGGCCCCAGACCGACTGCGACGATGAACAGCATCGCAAAGACCATCTCGTTGATGGCACGGCATGCATCCATGGCCCGACGCACCGGCTGGTACACCCAGGCCGGCACCAGATTCTGAGCGCACAACAATCCCAGGGGCACGGCACACACGACAGCCAGAACCGTCCCCCAGAGTGCGATCTGCAGCGTGATCACCATCTCGCTGACGTAGATCCGCCAGTCATGGAAGTCCGGCGGAAAGAAGTCGCGGGCGAACGTCGCCATGTTGGCGGAGTCCGCCCACAGAGCCATGGGGCGGATATCGGCGCCCTGCCAGGACCATACTAGGGCCCCGAGCAGCAACCCCCAGGCCAACTGCGTGCTCAGTCGCCTGCGGGGCTTGTGCTGCAGGGGCGGGACGAGAGCCTCGCCGTGACGCATCGGAGTGGAGGCCATCGGACCTATCGCGCTCAGTTACGCGCCAGCTTGGCGAGCGCATCGAGTTTGGCGTCGATCTCCGCGAGTCGGGCACGCTTGTCTGCGTCGCTCATGTTGGCATCGTCTTCAAACTTCTTGCGATCTTTCGCCAGTTCGAGCTGACGTATCGGGATCAGTTGGCTGTCGCTCGAGGCCTTGAAACCAGCGAGCCGGTACATGTTCTTCAGGATTTCCTTTTCGCGGTCGTCCTTGCCGTAGGCCAGCACAAAGTCCCTCACTTTCTGCTTCACATCAGCCGGGAGATCCTTGCGCCAGACCAGCGGGTCGCGCGGAATCAACGGGGACGTCCACAGGATACGAATTTGTTCCATCCGCTCCGGCGTCTTCTCCTTGACCTTATCCGTCATCTCACTGTTGCTGGTGGCCACGTCGACCTGCTTGTTCAGCACGGCGAGGAAATTGCCTTCATGGTTGGATGAACGCGTCACCCTGAAATGCGTGCGCGGGTCGAGCTTGTTCATCGTGAACACGTAGTAGGTCGGGACCAGCGTGCCGGACGTGGAGGCCGGGTCTCCAATGCCGAACGAATAGGATTTGCCATTCTTGAGCACCTGATCGAGCGAGGTAATCCCGGAGTCCTTGTGGGTGATCAGGTACGAGTAGTAACCGGGCGTGCCGTCCAGATCGACGAATTGCGCGAATACCTCGCCGTTGGAACGGTCAACCGCGTCCATCGCTGAGCGATTGCCGTACCACGCAACCTGAATTTTGTTGAAGCGTTGCGCTTCGATGATCCCAGCGTAATCGGTCGCGTAAAAACCATTGACCTTCAGACCGGTGGCCTTGGACATGTCTGTGAGAAAGGGCTCCCACATCTGGCGCAAAGCGCCTGCTTTCTCGGTGGCGATGATGCCGAAGTTGATCTCCTTCACGTCCTGGGCGAAGGCAACCGAGGCGGCCGAGAGGCTGAGTGCTGCAAGCAGAGTACGAACGGATGTCAGCATGTCGAAAATCCTGTCAGTCGAAAAAAAGGATCAGTGCAACGAGGCGCTGATGAAAGTGCCGCTTGGCCCTTCAAACATGGGCTTAGGCGGTCTGCAGCTGATGCGGATGAGTGTTGGGTGGTGTGCGCTCGATGGGCTGTTGCGTGCCCTGCTCAAACAGATCCATCGCCTGTGCGCCATAAAGGTCACGCAGCAGTTGCGGCGTGAGCGCTGACGAAGGACCGTCATAGACCACGGTGCCTGCGCGCAGCGCCACCGTCCTGGGGCAGTGCTGCAAGGCGAACTCGACCTGGTGCAAAGAGACGAGCACGGTGCAGCCATGGCTTCGATTCATCTGTGCGAGTAACTCCATGACTTTTCTGGATGACTCGGGATCGAGTGAGGCAATCGGCTCATCCGCCAGAACAAGTCGGGCCTGCTGCACGATGCATCGGGCAAGCGCAGCCCGCTGTTGCTGGCCACCGGACAGGGTGGAGGCGCGTTGCCAGGCGGTGTCAGCGATCCCGACGGCACTAAGTGCGCGAATCGCGCTGCGTCGATCGTTGACAGAGAAGCGCACCAGCATCCGACGCCACCACGGCATGTCAGGCATCAGACCGATCAGCACGTTGGTCATGACCGACAGCCGACCCACCAGATTGAACTGCTGAAAGACGAATCCAATCTCTCTGCGCAGACGGCGCACGGAGCGCGCGATGCGCCCGGCGTGCTGGACGGACTTGCCGAACACCTGCACGTCACCCGAGTCAGCGGCAATGAAGCCCGGTATGTGGCGCAGCAGGGTGGACTTGCCGGACCCTGAAGCCCCAATCAGTGCCACCATTTCGCCCGGCGCGACATTCAGCGACACATCGTTCAGAGCAGGCTTGCCGGCAAACGATTTGCTCAAATGCTTGATTTCCAGTGCCAGCGACATACGAACACTCCAGTGTCATGCCTGTGCAACAGCCCTGACATACCTTCGAAAGGTCGCGGATGAAGTCGGCTGCCAGATGACAAGCCTTCGATCATTCAGTCCGGGCATGACGTGCTCATGACGTGTCATTGACAATTGCGTGACGGCGCGTGGATGCGCTGATCCGTCCTGAAGCAGGTGCTCCGCGCGCCACCTGAGTGAATTGATGATGGGCTGCCAGAACATGGGAACCGAACAACGCAGTGCCTTTCACGCTGAATCGATGCGTATTGATGGCGAACGTCATCCGGGTGATGGCAGAGTCATTGAAGTCAGTGATCCGTGGAGCGCGCAGGTGATCGGATCCGTGCCTAAGGCACGGGTCGAAGACGTCCGACGCGCGATCGAACGGGCGAAGGGGTTTCGCAGTCGACTGTCTCGCGCAGATCGTGCGCAGATCCTCGAGCGTGCTTCGGTCATCGTGATGCAGCGAGTGGATGCGTTGAGCGAACTCATTACGCTCGAATCGGGGCTGTGCCGGAAGGATTCTCGCTATGAAGTGGGCCGTGTCCGCGATGTGTTCCGATTCGCGGCGCAGGCAGCGCTGCAAGACGACGGGCAGGTGTTCTCTTGTGACATCACACCTCACGGGCGTCAGCGCCGTGTCTACACCCAACGCGATCCCTTGCTTGGGGTGATCATCGCCATCACGCCATTCAATCACCCGATGAATCAGGTGGCGCACAAGATCGCCCCCTCGATCGCCAGCAATAATCGGATGGTCCTGAAGCCCTCCGAGAAGGTGCCGCTCTCGGCCCTGGCGCTGGCTGACGTGCTGTATGAGGCGGGCTTGCCGCCGCTCATGTTTCAGGTGGTCACGGGCGACCCGGCGGAGATCAGTGATGCGCTGATCACTCACCCCGATGTGGATCTGGTGACGTTCACCGGTGGGGTCCGGATTGGCAAATCCATCGCCGAGCGTGTGGGCTACCGGCGCGTAGTGCTTGAGCTAGGCGGCAATGATCCGCTGATCGTGATGGACGATGCCGATCTGGATGAGGCTGCGTCGCTGGCGGCTCAAGGGTCCTATCGCAATTCCGGCCAGCGCTGCACCGCGGTCAAGCGGATTCTGGTGCATCGGTCGATCGCCGAGGCGTTCACGCAGCGACTGGTGGAGAAGACGCAAGCCTGGACCTACGGCAATCCCTTTGATGAGTCGTTGGAGATGGGTACGGTGATTGATGAAGCGGCCGCGCGACTCTTTGAGTCCAGGGTCGATGAGGCCCTGCGTCAAGGCGCCAGATTGCTCGTTGGGCATGAACGAAGAGGCGCACTGTATGCGCCGACCGTGATCGATCGGGTCGATCCTTCGATGAGCGTCGTGCGCGAGGAAACATTCGGCCCGGTCTCGCCGATCATCTGTTTCGATTCGCTGGATGAAGCGATCGATATCGTGAACACATCCGCGTTTGCCCTGTCATCCGGGGTGTGCACGAACCGTCTCGATGTCATCACACGGCTGGTCAATGCGTTGCAGGTGGGTTCGGTCAATGTGCGCGAAGTGCCAGGCTACCGGCTTGAACTGACACCGTTTGGCGGCTTGAAAGATTCCGGCCTAGGATACAAAGAGGGCGTCCAGGAGGCGATCAAGAGCTTCACCAACGTCAAGACCTATTCGCTGCCCTGGCCATCGGGGTTCTGATGGCTGCTGCCCGGCCAGGCCGGTGCGGCAGCGGTGCAGCCTGTCAGCTCAAGCTCGTGACCAGTCGTGCATGATCGGCTTCGGTCTGGTCGGCATAGGCCTTCGCCCAGGTGAGCATGGCATCGTCCAGTTCATGATCTTCGCGACTGCTTGCGCCGCAGTACCCTGAAATCGCTGCCGCATCACCGGTGCGGGCATGGGCGCGAGCCAGCAGTGCGCCGAAGGTCCAACTGAATGCCGAGAAGGTGGTGGCCGACATTTTTTCCGGGGCAAACGAGCCCTTCAGATTACGCATCTGCCTCACGTAATAGGGCTGGCCGTCGATCGAGGTCCAGCCGAGCATCGGGTCACCCAGGGATTGCATCAGACGCTGACCATGGACGACGCGCTGACCCTCATGATTGAAAGGCTCAGGCAGGCCGGGTGCAAAGGGCGCGTGCGCAGCCGGGGCGGCCTGCTTCACCTGCAGAAAGAGTGAGTCTGAATCGTCGTTGCCGGTGAGCATCACGCAATAGGCTCGTAAACCGACGCTGCCGACACCGACGACCCGATGAGCGACATCCGAGACGCGGTAACGCCGCATCATGAAGCGTCGCTCAAGCGGCAGGCTGTGCAGATAGGCGTCCAGTGCGCTGACGACCTGGTCACGCACCACTGCGTCCGGGCGGGTCAGAATGGGAGGCTGCTCAAGAAAAACACGCGATCCGGATGCGTCGGTCTGAGTCATTGAGGCACGCAGCGAATCGTTGTTCGATTGCATCGCTTTCTTCTTGGATGATTCAAGCAGATTGCGGGCACCTTCGTCGGCCGCCCAGCTACCTCGGACTTGCGCCGACAGATCGCTGATCAGATCTTCGACCGTGGTGCGCCGCTGCCACAACGCCAGCACAGGCACACCTGCCATCAGACCCATGGCGCTGCGATAGCCCGCACTGGCGCCGCGTACGGCGTGCTCGCGTGAGGGCGCGTCAAGGCCGATCTCCCGGCCTGCAACTTCGATGCTGGCGGTCAGCCGTTTGAGGTCCCATTCCCAAGGTCCGACCATCACCTCGTCAAAATCGTTCAGATCGACGACGACTTGGGCATCGGGCGTGCCGAACAGTCCGAAGTTGTTGAAGTGGGCGTCGCCGTCGAGCATCACGTGCAGCCCGGAAGAAGGCTGCCCGGCCAGGTCTGCTGCCATGACGGCGGCAGACCCCCGCAAGAACGCAAACGGTGACGATGCCATGCGAGACATGCGCAACGGAATGAGTTCCGGATCGCGCCCGGCGTTGCCGGCCTGTAGCAGGCCGACCGGGTCGGAGCGCGTTTTGCCGGGCTCCCACCCGCCCAGACCTGAACGAGGCTGGCGGTCGCGCAACCCGCGCCCGACTGCAGCCCGCGCGCGCCAGTCGGACATGGGCGTTTTGAGATGGGATGCGATCAGGTGAAGGGGGGAGTACACCCCCTCGTGGTGTTGATGCGTGCTCATGGTCGTCCCTCTGGTCGTGCCGTGTTGCGTTTCTTAAAAGACGTTGCTGGGTTTGGACTCAGGTCAGCGCCAGGGCCACATGCATGCGATAGGGTGCGCGCTGCATCATGCGTTGGTAGTAGGCCTGTACGGCTGGCAGATCGGGGCGATTGCAGGGCAGCGCGAGCCACCGATGCACGAAGGCGCCTACCGGGATATCGGCGACCGTGAACCGATCGGCCGACATGAATGTGCGTGAATTGAGGTGTTGGTCAAGGATACGCATGCAGCGTTCCGCGTCTTGCGTGGCCTGGGCGAGCACAACAGGATTGCGATCCGCCTCAGGCGTGCGGATCAGCTGCCAGAAGAGCGGGGTCATGCCGACCGTGACGCTCGCGGTGGTCCAGTCCATCCAGCGTTCAACATCGGCACGTGCCTGAGGTGCGCCGGGCAGCAAGTCTTCGCGACCGTGGCGCGCGGCCAGATAGCGCACGATGGTGTTCGACTCCCACAGTACGAACCCATCGTCGTTGATCGTGGGCACGCGCCGATTCGGATTCATGTGCGCGTATTCGGGCGTGTCGACCACACCGAACTGCATGCCTGCGTCGATGCGCTGGTAGGGCACGCCCACTTCATCGCATGCCCACAGCACCTTCATGACGTTGATGGAATTCGTTCGGCCCCAGATGGTCAGCATGGCTTCAATGCCTCATGTGTTGCGGCCCCGGCTCAGGCCATGCGCATGCCCAGGTCAGCGGCCTGGCGTGCTTCGAAGGCGCGGCAGCGGTCGTCGTACTGATGACCGCGCATGCCGCCCTTGACCACGCCGGGTTCGGTGGCGCCCCACTTGTCGCGCCAACTGGCCGGCAGCCTGCGCCCGTTCGGTGTGGCGATCCACAGTCGATACAGGATGCGTTTGCGCTCAGGCTCCGGATGGTCGGTGAACGCTGTGCGCGAATGCAGGGTGGTGAGGTTGGAGAGGATCTGGATATCACCGGGTTGCAAGCGCATGCGGTACATGAACTGCGGCCGGCGCAAGATGGCATCGAGCAATTCAAGACCCTCGCGCTGCGCGGCGCTGCAGTCCGGTGCACCCGGCAATTTCAGCCCGTTCTGAATGCGGTTGCGATTCCAGGCACAGAACACATCAGTATCCGTGCGCGCAAAGACCGGCAGGAGCGTGAATGGTGCTTCACCCTCGGCCTGTTCTCCCTGCCGACTGAACGGCACAGGGTGTGACGCAAGCACCGCGGCCAGATCGGGACGTTCGGCGACCAGCTGACGCCAGGCGGACACACCGCTTGCACACAGGCTGTCGCCACCCTCGGGCGCCTGGTTCCAGCAGCTGAGCAGTACGACATCGCCGCCATCGGCATGAAAATCGAGTTCGGCATTCGATGAGTAGCCCCGCCCGGTCGGACTGCGGTAGTCGACGCCGACATCCTTGACCGCGTTGATGTAGCGGGTCTGGCGGTCCTGCGGACGGGCCACGCCGAAATGCAGACCAATGGCCCAGGTCAGCAGCTCGAACTGGTCAGGGTCGATGCCCGCACGCGGCATGCCGCGCACCAGTGCCACCCCAAGGCCGTGCTGGGCTTGGTCGATGGCCGAACGCAGTTTGACCAGCACGGTCTCGCCAAAGGGAAAATCGCTTCGGCGATAGTCCAGAAACGGCTTGTCGGCGACCCGACCGGCTTTCAGACCCGCCAGCAGGTCGGCACGATCGGCGTCATCCAGTGGCACAACCCAGCGGGTGTCACGTTCCAGATCTTGAACGGTCCAGGCTGAGGCGTCTCGGCCTGCATGGGCAACGGGCGAGCCGATGGGTGAGGTGGCGCGCATCGGTGCAACGCCCTCACTGAATGGGAAAGCGCTTGACCAGTTCAGTCAGCCGGTCGCTCTCTTCACGAATGAGCCTGGCGAACTCCTCGGGGGTGTTGCCGATCGGCGAGGCGCCCAGCGTGGCGAAAGATTTGAGGACCGTCTCGTCCTTGACCGCTTCGCGCACCTCGGCGGAGACCGCGTCGATGATCGGCTTAGGCGTACCCAATGGCGCAAAGAGCCCGTACCAGGTTTCGCCGGTGAGCTGCGGGTAGCCTGCTTCGATGGACGACTGCACGTCGGGCAAAACGGGCGAGCGCTGCTTGCCAGAGGTCATCACCACCTTGACCTGACCCGACTGCATGTGTGGCAGCACGGCGGTGTAACCCATCGAGGCAATGTTCAGGTTATTGCCGATCAGGTCGGTGATCAACTGACCGCCACCCTTGTAGTTCACCACGATCATCGAGGGCAGCTCCACGGCCAGCATCTGCAGACGCAGCCGTGCGGTGTTTTCAGTGGTGCCGAAGGTGCAGGGCTTGGGTGCGGTCTTGCAGTACTGCACCACCTCACTGAGCGTCTTGCCCGGGATGGAGGCATGCGTGACGTAGACCCCCGAGAGGATCGAGTAGGCCGAGACAGGCAGCAGTTGCGTGACCGGGTCGGCGCCCTTGAACCCTGGCAGGTGACGGTTGAGCACCAGCGAGGGCAGTTGCACCAGGAAGGTGTAACCATCGGGCTTGGCTTCGATCACCCGTCGGGTGCCGATCAGTCCATCGGCGCCCGGGGTGTTCTCAACGTTGACCGGCTGGTTCCATCGACGCGACAGCACCTTGGCGATCTGGCGCGCCATGACGTCGGTGCCGCCACCGGGGCTGTAGGGTACGACGATGGTGACCGGACGATCGGGCTTCCAGGCGGCTTGGGCATGGGCGGCGGTGGCCGTCACGCAGGCCAACGTGAACAAGGCCAACGTGAGCGACACGCACCGTGCGGTCGCAGTGCGCAAGGATTGAAGCAAACGCATGAAGGTCTCCCCGTAGCTGGGTGGATGCAGCGTGCATGAACGCCGCTGTCATCTCACGATCGGTCAAGTACTCGAGCGCTCAGTTATACCCCAACCCTGCGAGAGGGCGTCAAGGGAATGCTCGCTTGCGATACGCCGGCGGCAAGGTGTGGGCGGGATGCCCCTGCGTGCGTCAGTCCTGCTTGGCGCCGGAGATTTTCACCAGCTTTTCGATGACCGGATTGGCGGTCTCGAAGCCTTTGCGAAACTGCGCGGCGCCGCCCTTCACGGGGTCCATGCCGAACACCTGCAATCGGGCTTTGACCGGTGTCGATTGAATGACCGCAATGGTTTCCTTCTCCAGTCGCTGCACGATCGCCTTGGGCGTGCCGGCAGGCGCCAGCAAGGTGAACCAGGCTAGGGGGAGACGGCATCGAGCAAGGATACCGGCACCCGCGGCCGGACCGATGACGCGGGTCAGTCAGATCTTCTGGATACGCCTTAACTCAAACCGTTGCTCGATGACTTGAGTGCCCCGCTGCTGGCCCACGCGCTCCTCAGCCAGCGCAAAGCCGTTGGCTTCGTACAAGTGCCGGGCCGCATCCAGTCCACTGAAGGCCCAAAGGTAGGCGGCGCCGAAATTTGCATCGATGAATTCGACTGCACGTCTGTATCGACGGACCTTGAGGCGGAGGCTAGGGCCACGTTTTCCGCTTACTCGAAGACGATCTTGCTGCCGGCACGGCGCTGTGCCAAAGATTTGTGTCGCTGGCAACTGACTGCCATTAGGGACTGATAAGGGAGCCTTATCGCGAGGCCAGCTCTTTGAGTACCAGTGTCAACCGGACTCTGGGCTTCCTGTGGACGGCGATGTCCCCGGTCTTTGTGCTGACCAACTTCCTGCGGGACTTCAGCTTCGGCACGGTGTCCACCGCCCGGAACTTCGGGGTCAAGGAAGCCGGCAAGGTTGCTGCAGGAGCGATCAAGGCGATCCCAGCCATCGTGAAGGCCCAGCGCACCCACAACTGGAATGGTGGCTCATGGGTCTACGAGAAGGCCTACAACGACTTCAGAGAGGCTGGTGGCGCCCATAGCGTGGTGAGTCAGATGCGGATCGACCATCAGCACCAGCGGCTCATGGATTCGTACAACGCCTACCGTGGGGCGATTGCAACCGATCCCAAGACATGGAGTCGCCCGGCGCTGCGGATGGTGAACTCGGCGATGGACTTGTTGCTGGACCTGAATGCTGGGGTCGAGCAGTCGATGCGGACCTCTGCCTTCAAGGCGGCCATCGAGCGCGGTCAAACCCCAACACAGGCCGCAGAGGTCGCTGCCAGCATCACGGTGGACTTCTCCCGGCGTGGGAAGTGGGCGCCTCACCTTGGGGCCCTGTACCTGTTCTATAACCCGGCCGTTCAGGGTGCGATCAACACCGTGAAGTTGATGAAGGGCAAGCGCGGGGCGGCCGTGATGTCTTCTCTGGTGAGCGTTGGCATCCTGACGGCGCTGGCGGGTGGGGCGACCGGGGACGATGATGAGCGCTACTGGGATGCCCCGAATCTGGACAACGTGAAGCACCGAAACTTGGTGTTCTTCGGCAAGGACGGAACCCGGTACACGATCCCGCTGCCCTACGGCATGGGCTTCTTCGTGAACCTCGGGTATGCCTTGGTCGATCTGGGTCGGGGTCAGCCCTTGTCCAAGGTGGGCAAGTTCATGCTGGGATCGATCACGCAGCACTTCTCCCCGCTGGGTAATCCGACCAACCCGGTGACGTTCGTTGCCCCGACCATTCTCGATCCGGTGGGGGTGATCTCTGGCGAAACACGGGAAGACGGGAAACCTCTGTTGCCGAAAGACTGGAGCGGCCACACACCCGACTCAGAGAGGTACTGGACCAGCACCCGCGGGACTTGGCAACAAAGACTCACCTCATGGCTCAACGAGAACACCGGGGGCAACTCCTCTGCCTCGGGGTTGATCGATGTCTCCCCGGAGACGCTGAACTACCTGATGAGCTACCTGACCGGGGGTGCGGGCACCTTCATCCGGGATGCGGTCACAGCTGTTGATCTGACCCTTGAGACAGATGGGGACACAGCTGTTCAAAAGAACGCCATCCCGTTCCTGAAGAACTTCTACCGCAAAGACGACGGCCGGGGGGCGCAGTCCTCCTTCTACGAGAAGGTGGGCCAGATCGAGGCGGCCATCAAAGAGGTCAAGGAGCAGGCGGACAACCCGAAAGCACGGCTTGATGCGCTCTACGGGATTGCCTCACTGGGGTCAGCCCTGAACAGCTACAAGGAAGCCTTGGCGGGGCTGAAGAAGCAGCAGATCGACATCATCGACTCGGACATGCCAAGGCGGGAGAAGGAGGAGGCGTTCAAAGAACTGGACGCCGCCCGCAAGGAGCTTTATGCCTCCTTCAACCAGCTGTTCAACGAGGTGAAGTAGAGCGACGGGCTACTCCGATCAGTCCTAAGCCCAGCAGAGCGAGGGTGGCGGGGACGGGGACGGGGGAGACGGCGTTTACGGTGATGTCGTCAATTGCCACGTAAGTGCCCTTTCCGAAGTACCCGGCGTGCTGGGTTCCGCCAGCGGATGCAAATCCGAACTTGTAGATGCCTGCCCAGTTCAATTCGTACAGGGTTGGTTCTGTGGCTGACGGAATCACCGTAATCGTTTGCACGATGTTGTTACTCGCGTCATAACCCGTAAACGTCACAGAGAGACCATCGTTCCAAGCTGCAGTGGCCCAGAGGCTATTCACTGTGAAACTGTCTGAAGAGAAAAAATCAGCGGGTCCACCAAGGCCGTTATTGCTGACATTGCTTTGCGAGACCGTGCCCACAACGTACCCGTTAGGTCCGATAATAGAGAAGGGCGCTGAGCTGAAAGCCTCCCAGTTATTCCAGTTAAATCCGGCGTAACCATTTGGAATGTCGACTCCTTCCGGAGCCAAGTCATCAAAGTTGATTACCGCTGCATTCACCCCACCCGCCATCAGTCCCAGTGCCACGCCCACAATTGCCATGGACTTTTTCATCACACTCTCCTAAGTTGGTTGAAAAGGAGTCGCGGACAATGTCCTGTACGGTCACGCGGCTCACACTTGAGCTAGAGCAAAGCGCGTGCCACTCCGTGCAGACCCGCATGATTGCTAGTTCTGCGTGCAAGGGTGGTGGGTGGGCTGGGAGTAGGGTGCTAGGCGGCGGTGTGATTTTGTAAAGCCTGCCGACGTGACTTACCGCACACCCGCCAACACCGCATCCACCAGTTTCTCCCGGGCAGTCACGTTGAGGTGGCTGTACCGGGCTGCCATGGCGGGGGTCTTATGGTTCATCAAGTCCATGATCTGCATGGTGCTGGCGCCTCCTGTAGCAGCCATGGAGGCGGCCGTGTGGCGGAAGGTGTGGAACACTACGTCGGTGAGCCCCGCGGCCTTGAAGGCCTTCTCCAAGGCGTTGTTGAACAGGAAGGGCTTGCCCGGCAGGCCCTCAAACATCAGCTGGGTTGACCCGGGTTCTAGGAACCTTGCCAACTCGACACTCGCCTCGGGGGTCAGCACCCCGATGAAGGGGCTGCCGTTCTTGGTGGTGACGGGGCCAATCCGGTTGCCGTTGAAATCACAGTGGCGCAGGTTCTCCAGATTGCCCCGGCGCATTCCGGTGGTGATGGCCAGCAAGACCAGCAACCTGAGCTTTGGCCATGTCGATGACTGGCAGGCCACCAACAGCCGCTCGATCTCCTCCCGGGAGAGCGCCCTCTGACGGGGCGCACCCTCTGGCCACTTGACGATGAGCCGAGTGGGGTTCGCTCCATCCCAGACCATCTCCTCTTGGGCGGCTCGAAAGACTGCGGACAAGGCTGAGGCGTACCGGTTCTTGGTGGACCCCGACAGATAGATGGGCCTCTCTTTGCTGCACCGGGTTGGTGCAAACCTGTTTCTAGTAATGAAGGAAGAAGGACAAAGCGGGGGCAAAAAGACTCAGGGCACCG
>JBIKKG010000228.1:0-5711 GCA_044360485.1 Burkholderiaceae bacterium
CGGCGTGGCCGTCTGGTTCGGTTGGCGGCTGTTCGTCATCAGCAAGCGGCGCAGTGAGCGCGCAAGCGTCACGCCAGAGGCCGACACCCCTGCAGGCGAGCGGGCGCCACAAGATCCTGCATCGGACGCCCAACGCATGGGCGGCCCCGAGCGGATGGTGCAATGCGCGGTCTGCGGCCTGCATCTGCCGGCTTCAGAGGGGCGTTTTGCTTCAGGCAAGGTGTACTGCAGCGATGCACATCGCGACCAGGTCGCCGGTGGCGATGCAGATCAGGTCAGACCGGCGTCCGACAGATCATCCGATCACAGCTGACGTGAGCGTCTCCGCCGAAAGGCGTGGCGCACCGCAGGACACGGGTCTTGCGGCCCGCTGGCGTGCCCTGCGCTACTTTTCGATGGCCCGTGTGGTCGTGGCGGCCTTGCTGCTGGCCTACGTCCCCGCGTTGCACGGTATGCGAGCAGGGCTGGGGGGGTTCGATGGCCCGCGTTTCATGGTCGTGGCGGGCGCCTATCTCGCCGTCGCAGCGCTCCTTGTCGTGCTGTCCCGGCCGGGCAGATTGCCGCTGCAGCGTCTGGTGGACTGGCAGCTTGCAGCCGACGTGGTAGCCCTGACCATGCTGCTCGACGCCGCCGGCCCGTTGCGCGCGGGCCTGGCCATGCTGCTGCTGCTGCCCAACGCTGGCGCGGCCATCCTGCTCGATGCCCGTCGGGCGCTTTTTTTCGCCTCGATGTCCACGTTTGCGCTGCTGATCGTCACAGGCTGGCATTGGATGCGTGGCGATGCAGACGATGCCTCCATGGCTCAGGCGGGCATGATGGGCGCAGCACTCATGGCCTGCGTGCTGCTGCTCAATTGGCTTGCGACCCGACTGGACAGGCAGGAGCGGTTGGCTGCGCAACGCGGTGAGGATGTGCGCAATCAGCTGGCCGTGACCCAGGCCGTGATCAGCGAATTGCCTGATGGTGTTGTGGTGCTAAGCGCCACGGGCGGAGTGCGCGCCATCAACCCATCTGCGCGCGAGATGCTCGGCCGTCGCGTCGCTGCGCCAGAAGATGCCACCACGGGCATCGCGTTGCTGCGCCAGGCGCTCACGAAGGCTGCCCCGGGCGCCCTGAGCGCGCAGGGGATCGAACTGACCGTGCCGGGCGGTGTCGGCGTGTCGGCTCGCCGATTGCGCGCACGCCGATTGCCGGGTTCGGACGAGAGCACCGATGCGGTCATCGTGCTGGAGGATCTTGGGCGCCTGGAGCAACGCGCTCAGGAACTCAAATTGGCCTCGATGGGCCGCATGTCAGCCTCTATCGCTCATGAGATTCGCAACCCGCTGGCAGCGATCCGGCATGCCAACGGATTGCTGGCCGAGGAAATCGACGAGCCTCGTACACGCCGGCTCTCGGCGATCGTGGAGGATAACTGCCTGCGTCTGGACCGCATCATCGAAGATGTCCTGTCCATTTCTCGCCGTGGCGCAGCCGAGCCCGAGCGTATCGACGCTTCACGTTTTCTGCAGGAAGTGCTCGACGAACTGATCGCCCAAAGCGGCGTGGACGCCGGCCGCATCGTTTGTCGGATTGAGTGCGAGCAGCCCATCTGGTTTGATGCCGGGCATCTGCGTCAGGTGCTGCTGAATCTGGTGGGCAATGCATTGCGCCATGCCGCCCCGCAAGCGGGCAGCGTATGCGTGTCCTGGGCCCTGCAAGGCGACCGCCCTGCTCTGGAGGTGTCGGATACCGGTGCGGGTGTGGCCCCAGAGTCGCGCGCGCACCTGTTCGAACCTTTCTTCACCACGCAGGCCAAGGGCACCGGATTGGGGCTGCATCTTGCGCGCGAGTTATGCTCAGCCAACGGCGCCACGATTCGTTATCGTCCGCCCGGCGAGTCACCCGGCGCCTCGAGCGCATTCATTGTTGAACCCGCAGCCGTCCCCACCGCCCCATGAGTGCGTCCACCCCAATTTCCGCCGAGCGAACCGTTGCCCGAACCACCCGCGCACCGCGCGTGCTGGTGGTCGACGATGAAGCCGATTTGCGCGAGCTGTTGCAACTGACGCTGGTGCGCATGGGGCTCGATGTGGATTGTGCGCCAGACCTCTCGGAGGCCCGTCGCTTCATCAGCGACACCCGCTATGACTTGTGCCTGACTGACATGAGGCTGCCCGATGGTGACGGGTTGTCGCTCGTTGCGGAGATCGCCCGCAGCCAACCCAACACACCGGTGGCTGTGATCACTGCCTATGGCAGTGCCGAGAGTGCCGTGGCTGCGCTCAAGGCGGGCGCATTCGATTACGTGGCCAAACCCGTTGGACTGGATGCGCTGCGCGCACTGGTGCGATCGGCACTGCGACTGCCGTCGCAGTCAGCGGCTCCTGTCCGGGTGCCGGGCAGCGCGCAAGCCGAGCGCGCCAGTGCACCGGACGATGCGGCGCAAGCCGGACCGTCCGAACCGTCAACCCGTGCGTACGTGTCCACAGTGGCTGCCGATGGCGGCCTCATCGGGGTGTCCGAGACGCTTGAGCAGGTCCGCGTCACCATTGCCCGGCTGGGGCGCAGCATGGCGCCGGTGGCGATCACGGGAGAGTCGGGTTCAGGCAAGGAGCTGGCAGCGCGCCTGATCCATCACAGCAGTCCGCGCGCTGATCGCCCGTTCATCGCGGTGAACTGTGGGGCCATCCCCGAAGCGCTGATGGAGTCGGAGTTTTTCGGTCATCGTCGTGGCGCGTTCACCGGGGCCGACCAGGATCGCACGGGCCTCTTTCAGGCCGCCTCGGGCGGCACCTTGTTCCTCGATGAGGTGGCGGATCTGCCTCTGGCCATGCAGGTCAAGCTGCTGCGTGCCATCCAGGAGCGTCGCGTGCGACGCATCGGTGCGCCCCAGGAGGAGCCGGTCGATGTGCGCATCATCAGCGCCACCCATCAGGATCTCGCGCGTTGTGTCGAACAAGGCCGATTTCGACAGGACCTCTATTACCGGCTCAACGTCATTGCGTTGCGCATGCCCCCCTTGCGCGAGCGGCGTGAGGATGTCCCCGCAATCGCGCAGGCGCTGCTCGAGCGGATGGCGGCCCGTTCGGGGCTGCCCGCCGCACCCCGCCTGGCTTCCGTGGCGCTGCGGTATCTGCAGAGTTACACCTTTCCCGGCAATGTGCGCGAACTCGAGAACATCCTCGAGCGGGCACTGGCGTTTTCAGATGGCGAGATCATTAACGTCGAAGACTTGGGTCTGCGCCCCGATCTGTCCACCGACACTGAAAACGAACCCGCTTCCGATGACGTCTTGAGCGAGCCTGCGCAGGCGCCAGAGGTGCTCGCGCCCGCGGCCTGGCCTGATGCCGCTGGCGGCACCCTGGTGTCCGAAGACGGCATTCCCGTGTGCTTGCCCCAGTACCTTGAATGGCGCGAACGCGAAGCCATTGTCAAAGCCCTGGAAAGAACCGGCCAGAACCGCACTGCGGCTGCGCGGCTGCTGGGCATCAGTTTTCGGGCCTTGCGTCATCGGATGCAGCGCCTGAACATGCAGTAGCGCCATGGTCATCCCTTCCCAGGCGATCCGGTTCAGCCAAGACGGCTGGCTGGACGTTGCTCGCCGAGTGCCTTCACCCAACCATGACCGCCGACCGGAAGCGCTGGCGGTCGATCTTCTGGTCATTCATTGCATCAGTCTGCCCGCGGGCCACTTCGCGGGGGACGCGATCGAGCGGCTTTTCACCAACCGCATCGATCCTCGGGCCCATCCGAGTTTTCACAGCTTGCCGGACTTGAAGGTGTCGGTACATTTCCTGATCCGACGTCATGGCGAACTGCTGCAGTTCGTATCTGGAGACGCTCGTGCCTGGCATGCCGGGGTATCGCACTTTTTTGGGCGGGATCGGTGCAACGATTTTTCCATTGGCATCGAACTGGAAGGCAATACGACTCGACCCTTCACCACTGCGCAGTATCGGGTCCTGGCGCGACTGACCCATGCGCTCGTCAGGCGATGGCCGCTGCGTTACGTGGCAGGCCACAGCGACATTGCACCGGGTCGTAAGGAGGATCCCGGACCTCTGTTCGATTGGAATCGTTACGCGCAGATGACGATTTCGTGCGGGTTACAGCGACCCTTTCCCACTGATACCCGCACCAACGCTCAAGCCTGACGGCACGAACCCGTCCTGGCTTGCGTTGGCGGGCGAAGTCGCTCGGAAACCAAGGCCCAGCGCAGACTGAACCCCTCGCAGCAAGACTCCATGCGGTCTGCGAGGAAGTCTCGCTAACGCCCTGAGCCGGCACGAAAAAATTGTTTCATCGCAACTTGCGATTCGATCATCGAGGCACTAGAATTAGGTCGAATCAGTCGCCCAGACCCCACATCTAGTGCCCCGAGACTTCTCGTCTCGGACCGGCCGGGGCGAGATTTTTGCAGTCACCAGCCATCGGAACGGCCGTCACAGCCCGACCTCCGAGCGCCGGTTGTGCTTCTCGACACAGTCAGACCCCGACAAAACGGGCCTTCGAAACATTTATCTGGAGTCACCATCCCATGCAAAGGGCCGCAGAGACCGCGCAGCGCCAAACCGTTCGCTCAACGACCGTTTTTTCAGTCGAGGCGGAAGCCAATGTGGGCCGTGTTGAGGCAGTGCGCCTCGATGACTTCAAGGTGATCCGACGCAATGGCTCGGTGGTTAGCTTTGAACCCGGGAAGATAGCCATCGCCATGACGAAGGCGTTCCTGGCGATCAGCGGCGGCCAGGGAGCAGCTTCGGCGCGTGTGCGCGAACTGGTCGAGCAACTGACGCAGTCTGTCATCGCGGCACTCGTGCGAAACAAGCCTGCCGGTGGCACCTTCCACATCGAAGACATTCAGGATCAGGTTGAACTGGCCCTGATGCGCTCCGGCGAGCATGAGGTGGCACGTGCGTATGTGCTGTACCGCGAAAAGCGCTCGCAGGAGCGGGCAGCGCGGCAGGCGACGCAGCCAGGCGGCGCCACCGACCGGGTGCGCATTGGCGTGCTGGATGCGGGGGTCGTCCGACCGCTCGATGAAGCGATGCTCACGGGGGTGATCGAGGCCGCCTGTGCCCATTTGGGCGATACAGTGCAGCCCAGCCTCGTACTCAGCGAGACACTCAAGAATCTGTACGACGGCATTCCCATCGAGGAAGTGCACAAGTCGGCCATTCTGTCGGCGCGGGCGCTGATCGAAACCGACCCGGCTTACAGCCAGGTGACAGCCCGCTTGCTGCTGCACACGGTGCGCCGCGAAGTGCTGTCCGAAGAGGTGACTCACGCCGAAATGGTCGAGCGCTACGCCGAGTATTTCCCGCGTTTCATTCGCCGTGGCGTCGAGGCAGGCTTGCTGGACGCCAGGCTGGAGCAGTTCGACCTGCATCGGTTAGGGCGTGCGCTCGATGGCCAGCGCGACAATCAGTTCACCTATCTGGGCCTGCAGACCCTCTACGACCGCTACTTCCTGCATATTGACGAGCAGCGCATCGAATTGCCGCAGGCGTTTTTCATGCGGGTCGCCATGGGCCTTGCGCTCAACGAAATTGACCGCGAAGCCCGAGCCATCGAGTTCTACGAACTGCTGTCGCGCTTCGATTTCATGAGTTCCACGCCCACGCTGTTCAACTCAGGCACGCAGCGCTCCCAGCTGTCGTCTTGCTATCTGACGACCGTTTCCGACGACCTTGATGGTATCTACGAAGCCATCAAGGAAAATGCATTGCTGG
>JBIKKG010000044.1:0-18914 GCA_044360485.1 Burkholderiaceae bacterium
CGACCTGGTCGGCAACATGATGCTCAACATCATCTTGCCGAGGTTGCGTCCCCAACACGACGTCAGCGTGATCCTGGCTAACAGACATCGCCCGGAGACCGATGCCATCACCGAGCTGAAGTGGTTATCGCTGTTTGAGCAGGAACTTCCGGCAAAGCTGCTTTTTCCTCTCCTAGACGGCATGGCCACGAACACGCAGCCTGCCCAGTCCTCGACATGCTGGATGTCGTTTGCGCAGCTTGCTGGCCGGTACGGAGTCGAAATCCATACCGCCGGCCATATTGCGCATCACAGCGTCCTGACCTCAATGGTGCAGCAAGCAGCCCCTGATCTGATCATCTCGTTTCAGTTCGGATTCATCTTCAAGCCCGAGGCGCTGGCATGCGCCGCGCAAGGCGGCTTGAACCTGCATTCGGGCGCGCTCCCCGAGCGCGCGGGTGTGAACCCCACCTTCTGGTGCATGAAGGACGGAGACCGAGATGCCGCCTGCGCGCTGCACTGGCTGACGCCTCAGATCGATTCCGGCGACATCGCAGCCGTGCGCCATATGCCGATCGACTATGAGCGCTCGTTCTTCGCCAACTGGATTGCAAATTACCGCAACGGTGCTCAGATGATCTGTGATGCGATCGAGACCCTTGCTCGAGGCGATACGCTGGCCAGCACGCCGCAAGATCCAGCCTCGATCCGTTTCGTGCCTAAGCCCACGCAAGATGACTATCGCGCGTTTTTTGCGAGCGGTCGTCGTCTGATCGACCCTCAGGACTGCCTAGACCTCATTGCACACTATTTGCCGACTCCAGAGGCATCCCCGCAGTGAGTCTGGCGTTCACCAAGATGCAGGCCTGCGGCAACGATTTCATCATCGTAGACGACCGTGCAGGCCAGTGGGATGGCCACGAGTCGGCACTGGCCCGTCGAGTGTGTCACCGACACTTTGGAATTGGGGCCGACGGTTTGCTGCTGCTGCGCCCAGGCAGTCGTCCCGATCGTTTTGCCATGCGCTTTTTGAACGCCGATGGGCTGGTGGGCGAAATGTGCGGCAATGGCGCACGCTGTCTGGGTGCCTATCTGCATCGCGCGCAGCTTGTCGACGAAGCTCTGGTTTTGGAGACGGGGGCGGGGCTGGTACACGTTGACCTCAGTGACATGCCAACAATCCGTCTCACGCTTGGCGCGATGACAACACTGCGTTTGGCGCTGTCAGTCTCGTTCGCAGGCGCCGAGTACCGCTTCGACGAATTGGAAGTCGGACCGCCCCATGTCGTGTGTCTGATGCCATCAGTCGACGCCCTGGCTGCGCTCGACCTGCATTCGCTAGGCCGCTTCGTTCGACATCACCCACTTTTTCAACCACGGGGTTGCAATGTCAATATGGCCGCTCTTGCTGACGATGGCAGCCTCCATGTGCGCACCTATGAGCGAGGCGTAGAGGAGGAAACCCTCGGCTGCGGCACGGGAGCGGTCGCCAGTGCAGCTGTTGCCAGAACACGATTGGGCACCCCGGACCAGGTCCGTGTCGTCACGCGCAGCGGAGACGAACTTGAAATTGGTCTTAACCCTAGCCGTTTACCCACACTGACTGGCTCAGCGCGGTTTGTGGCCGATGGCGCTCTACATGAAAGCGTCCTTGAAGGTCTGTCATGGCGAGGCCCTGGAGTCAAAGAATGAAACTGAACCGCGGTTTTTTGCTGATCCTGCTGGCACTGCTGGTGACAACCTTGCTGGGGACGATCACAGCCTGGCGCAACTCGAGCAAGGCACGGATCGACGGGTTGCGGGCCGACCGCTATAGCTTCAGCCTGGGCAGTCTGCGCGCCGCTGCAGAGTCAGGTCTCAAACTCGGTCTGGACACCAACGAATTGCCTGCCATTCAGACCCTGATGTCCGAAATTCGGACTCGACATCAAGACATCATCTCAATCGATGTTTTCGACGCGCGGGGTCGAATCACGCTCTCTTCGGACAATACAAGTCTGGGAACGAGCGAACCGGCCGAGTGGCGTGAGCCCTGCCTCGCCGCCCGCGGAGAAATACTGGCCTCAAGTGACGCTGATGGCGAAGTCCAGTGCGCCGCCTTGCTCAATGCGTATGAACAGGTGGTCGGGGGCATTGCGCTGCAGTACAAGGCTCTGGAGGCGCCAGTTGTCTCGGGGCTGATCGCCTCGGCTCAATCCGAAGGCACTTCGACCCATGCCTTGCGTAACCAGATGCTGCTGACGCTCCTGGTCATACCGTTGGGTGTGTTGGTCTGCGGTGCGGCACTTGGGAATTGGCGTGCCAAATCTCTGGGTCGACAGCTGAAGCTGGCGCAGCAGGCGATGCGGAACGGGTCAAAGGCCCCCGAATTGCCGCTGCTAGGTCCGGTCAACGCAGCCCTGGAGTCGCTTGCGTCACGATCCGAACGCATGAGGCAGGTGGACGCCGAACTCGAAACCATCGACCAACTCGGAACCCACTGACCATGAGCCCCTCCGTTCAAAAATTATGGCTCCAGTGGTCAGGCATCGCAGGGCTGAGCGCGCTGGCGCTTGCCGTGATCGTCAGCCTGCTGGCTCGCGAGCCGATCGAATCGGTCGTCGACGCAGAAACCCTGCAGACCACGACCGTGATCGGTCAGGCGCTCACGGACGGCCTGAGCGAAGCCCTCCACGCGGGCGTTCCGGTTCGGGAGCTTGTCGGGGTCAATGAATGGTTTGCCGAGGCGCTGCAAGCAAGTCCGACGGTGGTCGCCCTGGCCTTGACCGACGCGGGTGGGGCGCTCCTCGCACAAGCGGACATGCCCGAGGCACTGCGCACTGCCGTCGGGACGCGTCGTGCCGAGACGCGCGATGCCATCGACGGCTGGCATGTCGTCACGCTGCCGGTATCCGCTCGACCAGGCGATACGGCGGCCGGCTGGTTGCACCTTGTCGGACGGGCACCGCCTGGCGCATTGCATCCCTGGTGGCAGGTGCTGATCGGCACCCTCGTGATTAGCGCGCTGGCAGCACTGGCCTTGCGTGAAGTGATGCGCAGGCGCCTGGATGCTCCTGTGCGTGCGCTGCAGACAGCGTTTACGGCTGTCGCTCGCGGCGATCGGGTCCAGGGCCCGGCTTCTCCTCCCCCTGGACCCGCCGGGCCGCTGACGGGACTGATGTCCGCAGCCCTGCAGCGCGACATGGATCAGAGTCGTCAGCTATTGCAAAAAGCTTCGGAAGTACGGGCAGCTCACTTCGACCCTCAGATCCTGGAGCGCATTGATGCACTGACCCAGCCACTGGGACAGTCGGCCCCTTCGGCCGTTGTGTTGCCCGAACATACGGATGTGATTCCGCCTTTGCGGTTCGGTCTCATTGGTCGACTGGCACTGGCCAGCGCGGCCGCACTCGCTCTGAGCGTGGCATTGGCTGCGATATTGAACGAACTGTTGCAGCAGCCACAGCGCCAGCAGCTGGTGAACAGCCAACGTGACCTGGTGTCCATTCAACTCTCCGTTGTGCTCGAAGAAGACGAGGATCGGATGAGGGCCTTCACAGAGGCCATCTCGCGCAATGAAAAACTGACCGATGCCCTGTCTGGGTCCCGGTTGGACGAGGTCCGCGACATTCTGTCTGAAATGCGCCCGGCGAATGTCTCGGCGCTCCTGATGCGGGCCGATGGCAGCCTTTTGGCAGCCTGGCCACCGCGCCTGGCGCGGCCGCAACCCGAGCGCAACGTGCTGCTGAGCATGGCTTCGCGCAACCCTGCCACGCGTGAAATCTGGCAAGGCTCCGACGGCAGCTACCAGAGCGGCATGGCTCGACGACTCGCCTTACCCGGGTCTGAGCCCTTGTTCGTTGTGGCCGCTCGCCCTTTCGAACAGACGCGGCTTGAACTGGAAAAAAGGCTCGGGGCCACCATCGCGCTGGCCGATCTGCGCGGCCGTTCGGTGGGCGACCAGGGCAGCCCCTTGGTGCGAACCTGGCGTGATCACGGACAGCTTGGGCATATTGAACGTTTGGACGGACGCGACAGCGTCATCTCGTCCACGCCGCTGGTATCCGGGCAGGGACTGCCCTTGGCCACCCTTGTGGCTGCGCGCCCCCAAGTCGATCAGAGTGATACGCCACACCGTCTGTACGCGCTGCTTGCCACGCTCGGGTTGGCGCTGACACTAGGCGGGCTGCTGCTCTATTTGCTGCGCTCACTGCGGCCGGTGGCCGTCGCCAGCGCGCGGCTGGCGAGTCTGGCCGGCGAATCCCTCGAAGCCAACCCCGCCCGAGCCAAGGACAGCGCAGTATTGCCACGACTGAGCGCTCGCCGCATCGAAGCCTCCGTTGACCGCCTGAGCGACAACATCGAGGCACTCAACACATTCCGGCGTGCGCGTTCGCGTCAAGGCCGACGGCAGGCACGATTCATTCGTCACCAGATGCTTCAATTGGCCGATCGGCTTCAGGAATCGGATCGAGACGCCGTACTCGCGGACCTGGAACGGATCGAGACGGTCAGCCGCAAAGACCCCGCCGCTCTCAGCATGCCCTCGAGCGCCTTGAGCTCTGGCAGCACCGTCGCTCTCTCGGTCGCCGAGGAACAGACGGTGGACGAAATTGGGGTGTTGGCCCTGGGCTTTCAGGGCCTTCTTGGGCGGGTCGGCGATCAGTATCAGGAACTTGCCAGGCTGGTGGAGGAACTGCGGGAAGCCCTGCGTGTGAAAACTCAGTTCATTTCGCTGCAACGTGAACTCGAGATTGCCACCAAAATCCAGTTGTCGTTCTTGCCGGAGCGATTTGATGTCTGCCCGCAGGTGGACGTCCTGGGCGCATTCCGCCCTGCCAAGGAGGTCGGCGGCGATTTCTACGATGTGTTCCGCCTGGGCGATCACCACCTCGCCGTCACCATCGCGGATGTCTCGGGCAAGGGGGTACCGGCGGCGTTTTTCATGGCCGTGTCGCGCACCTTGCTACGTGCCGTGTCTCAAATCAATGCCGAGCCGGCCGAGTGCATTGCCCGCCTGAACGATCTGCTGTCGATCGACAATCGTGAGTCGATGTTCGTCACGCTCTTTTATGCGGTGATCGACACCCGCAGCGGCCAGATGACCTACACGAATGCGGGCCATAATCCGCCCTATCTGCTGCGAGCCGATGGCCGCATTGAGGCGCTGCCGAGCAGCCACTGCACGGCATTGGGCATGATGGAAGGCCTGCCCTATACCCAGCAGGAGGCCGTGCTGACCAGAGGCGACGCACTGTTCCTGTTTACGGACGGGGTCACCGAGGCGTTTAACCCGGCCGGTGAGATGTTTGGCGAAACCGGGCTGGAAGCCTTGCTGGGCACGATTGGTGGGCTGCCGGTCGCAGAGATTCCTCAGCGCGCCATCGACGCTGTGAAAGCCTTCGAAGATGGTGGTCCGCAATCGGATGACATCACCTGCATCGTGTCCCGGTTTATCGGAGAGCCAGCTTGAACCGAACCATTCGATTGCTGCTCAGTTGCGCAGCACTGCTTGCAGCAGCCGTGGCACTGTTGCTGCTGCTGAATCAGGCCAAATTTTCATCGACCTTTGACTCACGCCTGCAGCAGAGAGTAGCCATCACTGGTCAGGATGCCGCTCGATCGCTTGATGCGCAGATGGCGCTGGGAATCGTGCTCAGCGATACGCCGGCTCAGCGAGGACTGCTACAGCGTGCGAAGCAGGCTGATCCCGCCATTGAAGCGCTGGCTGTGATTGATCCGCGAGGCAAGGTCCTGTTCAGTGAGGGCAATGGTTCAGCACCACTCTGGCGGGCAGCACACGACGAGCCAGCTAACCCGCGAGGGTGGTCTTCAGCCACGCAAGGTGATCGTGCAGCGCTGTCGATACCACTCACGAATGCCTATGGGGTGGCTGCCGGCGAAATGGCTGTGCAGTACAACCTCAAAGAGTCACAGAACAACGTGCGCAGTGCGTTCGAATCGCTGCTGTGGATGGCAGGGATAGGTCTGGGAATCAGCCTCATCACACTGGCCGTACTGGGACCACGCTTGATGCGAGGCGCCGGCGCGCAAATCAGTACGGCATTCAAACGTCTCAGCATCATGCTTCTGGCGCTGGTGCTCGGCCTGCAAGGACTCATCGCCTTCGATTCCTATCGGTCGTTTCAACGTATCGCGCTGCAGGATGCCCCTTCGCTCGCCGCAGCAATGGCGCGCGCTGTCGAACCGACCCTGATTCGAGCGCTCAAAGCGGGCGTCCCGCTCGATACGCTTGAGGGTACCGAGGCCTGGTTGGCCACGACGCTTGACGCCGGACCAGAGTTTGCCTCAGTCGCACTGCTTGACGGCAATGGACGCGAACTCTCGCGTGCGAAAAGACCCGAGGCGTCGACAGAGGCGCTGCGGCTGGAGTCCCGACCTGTCGTCATCGATGGTCAGACCGTCGCAACGCTTCAAATCGGAATGGATACAGCAGCCCTATCCGAGCGAACCCGTCAGCTTGCCATTGAGTTCCTGATGCTCTTGCTGGCAGGTGCCCTGCTCATTCACGAGGCACTGGCAGCGCTGACGAGCGGTGCACGGACTCATGCAATTCGTGCGGCGGGCACTCGGGCGCCTGGCAACGAAAACAGCCTGGATGCCTTGCGCTTTCCGCTCTTTCTTTACTTTCTGGGTTCGGAGCTACCGCGTTCGTTCCTCCCCGTGTGGTCGCGCGACCTCGCTCAGCGTCATGCGGCGACAGGCGACGCAAACGGCCTGATTGGCGCACTCATGGCGCCACTGCATCAATTGCCGGAAAGCATGCAGGCAACCCTACCGCTGTCTATCTTTCTGCTCGCGGTCGCTGTGTCCTCGCCTTTTGCCGGTGCCTACTGCGCCCGTTTCGGGGCGCGACGTCTCTTGTTGGTAGGGATGGTCTTTGCCGTCACAGGGCACCTGCTGTCGATGATTGCCGAATCGATGCCGACGCTCGTGCTGGCAAGGATTGTGGCTGGCATCAGCTTCGGCTGCGTGAGCCTCGCAGCACTCGACTTCATCGGTCGGCAGGCAGGTGGACGGGCTGCGGGCATGGCCATGTACCTGGCGGCGTATGTCGCAGCGGGTATCGCGGGCTCGGGGCTGGGTGCATTGATCTACGACCGCTCCGGAACGGGTGCCGTATTCGCCTTTGGGGTGCTGTGCAGCGCCGCGGCGCTGGTATCGCTGCGTCAATTCCCGCAGCAAGCACCGAGCCTGAAAGGTCCGCCTCGCCTGATGAATTCCTTGGGTTTATTGTTGCGCACACCCGGTTTTCAGAAACTCATCCTGCTGGCTTCGCTGCCGCTTCAAATCGTTCAGCAAGGACTGCTGTTTTATTGGGTACCGCTCGCGGTGCTGTCGCTGGGCGAGCGCACCTCGTTCACCGGACTGGCCATGATGGCGTACTTTGCCATGGTGCTGCTGTTCAACAAGCCACTGGCAAAATTCGCAGACCGCGGCGCTCGATACGGATTGCTGCTTGCCGCAGGCCTTGCTCTGGCCGGCGTCGCAGGACTGATAGGTGGCGTGGTGAGCATGACGGGCTCCGAGTCGACCTCAGTCGGCAATGGCACGGGCGCAACGGCCATCTTCGTCAGTGTGATCCTCATCGGGATCGCCTGGGCACTGGCATTTCCTTCGCAAGGCGCTCTGGCCCTGCGGGTCAGCGGAACCGAACTGCCGAACGTCGATCCTGCGGTCTCGATTGGTGTGTATCGAACAATCGAGCGATTCGGCGCCATGATCACACCGATCATCACGGCAGCCCTGATCGCAGGACTAGGCCTCGCTGGCTCGGCCATTGCAATGAGCGCAATGCTGATTGTGTGTGGACTGGCTCAACTCTACTTCTCAAGGCAACAAACCTCATGAATCGCATGATCCAACTCGCGGGGCGTTACCTGCCCATCATTGGTCTGCTGGTCTGTACGCTGGTGTTGCCAGGGCTGGCGCAGGCCGCAAGCAAGAAGGTGATGATCATCACCAACCGCGGCTGCGAGGAAATTTGCCGCAGCTTTGAGCAGGGCCTGCAAAGTCAAGGTGAAATCAGCTTGATCGTTCGAGACATTGCAGGTGACGTCAAGAAGGTCCCTGCGATCATCGACGAAGCGCGTGTGATGAAAGTGGACCTGATCGCCACCTGGGGTACCGGCGTGACGCTGGCCGTTATCGGCAAGCGCGATGCGGTCGATCCTGCCAAGCATGTCACCGATATTCCCGTGGTGTACCTGTTCGTGGGCAATCCAGTGGAGTCGGGTATTGCCGTGGACGCGAAACGCTCGGGTCGGCCGAATGTGGCGGGCGCCAACACCACCGTCCCGGTTGAGGCTCAGATCAATCTGATGATGAGCTATCGCAAGGTGTCTCGGGTTGGAATGATCTTCAATGTCGACGAGCCTTCTGCGGTGCTGCAGGCGGCCACGATGCGCAAGCAATTTGAGTCGCGCTCGGTGGCCGTGAGTGTGGTCGAGGTGCCGAAGGGGCCTGATGGAAAAGCAGACCCTGAGTCGCTTGAACCAGGCATGGAGCGCCTCGCTGAGGGCAAGCCTGACTTCATTTACTACATCGGTTCAACGTTCACCCTCGCCAACTCCAAACGGATCGGCGAACTGGCCATGGAACGAGGGATTCCGGTCTTCACCGCCTTCGAACAGGCGTATCGCAAGGGCAACATCCTGTTGGGTCTGACAAGCCCACTCACAGGTATCGGACAGATCGGCGCGTATCAGGCCGGGCAGATTCTGTTCAACGGCCGCAAGCCTGGGGATCTCAGTTCACCCACGCTAACGCGCCACTCAGTGCTGATCAACATGGAAGCAGCACGACAACTCAAGGCATACCCCCCGATGAAGCTCCTGCAGTTTGCAGACCTCACGAACTGATTGGGAGCGAACTGATCAGTGACCCTTCAGGGGATGGCCACGCCTTAGCGGGCCAGCCTGAGCTCAGGTCATTCGACACCCAGCAGCACGCGTGAGGCAATCACGCAGTGGCCGCTGGGTGGGTATCACTTCAGCACTCGGCCTTACCCGTACGTGCCCTGCGTTCGGCGCGCAGCTTTTCCGTGCCCTGCACAACTGCGCGGTCAAGGTCGGCGATTTTGGCCTTGTCATCACCCAGCTTGGAGACGATGGCATCGCGCGCACCGGCAGCCGAAGAGGGGCGCCCTGCTTCGGCCAGGATGATGACGCGCTCAACCGCGGCCAACTGGGCGGCTGCACCGCCTACACGCCCCGCGGCTTCATTGTCGGCCAGGGCTTCGTTGGTGCGGCACTCAAGCGCCAGGTAATAGGCGCGCTCGGCGGCCGGCGCATTGGCGGAAGTGAGCCGAGCCTGAGTGCCGGCGCCATGCGACGCACAGCCGCTGATCAGTGCCGCCACAGCCACGCCAGCCAGCATCGGAACACGCAGGAATGCCAGTGATGTCATCGTCTACCTCGATTCGTGTAATGGGAGGGTTAAGAAAACCGCTTGGCGTCAGTACTGCACACGCGCGGGCAGCCGAGCCAGGCTGCCATTCTGCCTGAGTGATGGGCTGCCATGTTCGCGGACGTCGCATCGGGGCTGCAACAGGCTGAACCACCAGCCGGCCGCTTGCGGATTGCTAGCCCAGAAATGGGTGAGGATATCGGCCTCACGGGAATGGGCTGTGCGCAAGCTTGTCTGGTCTGTCACGCCAGACTCATGATGCAAGCCGTGAATGCATTCGTGCAGGAAGATGACCGCGAGCTGTGTGCCCGACAGGGCTGGGTCCAACTCAATGCGGTGACGTTCAAGGTCGGCCTGCCCGAAGACGCGCAAGCGCGCGGCCGTTTTAACCGGCAAGCTGTGCACGGACCAGTTCTGTGCCCCCAGAACAAGCCGCTGCGGTGCGCGGCGACTGCGCCGCACATGCGGATTGATGGCACGCAGCAGCGCCCAGGTGAGTTCGGGATTGCGACGCGCCAGTTGCGACAGCCCGCTGGCCAGCGAATGGGTCAGGTGCTCTTCGGTACTCTCATGGAGCAGCACAGCCTGGGCGTAGTGGACCAGACGCACCAGTGCGTGGACAAAAGCCCGGCGCCAAGGCGCGGGAGCCAGGCCCTCACGAATCAGGACGCGGCTGTGGGTGAGATCGAGACAACCATGACGGCGGCGTACGGGCATATCAGTGGCCGCCAGCTCGCACACCCGCAGACTGTACGGACCCAGTTCAAGGGGCTGGCTGAGCGCTACGTTGCGCAGATGGGCAGTCATGAGAATCTGGTGCGGCGACATGGCGGGCCTCCTTGGGCGACTATGATCGCCTGTCAGAGGTGGTTTTCCGCATCCCCTCGCACAGATTTTTCGATCTAGGCCTTTTGTCACGATGCGCAAGAAGCGACTCCTTTTAGCCTGGTGGTCGAATACAGGCGGCACAGCAGCCCTGGTCGACGCGGCCGCCCAGGGGGCCGAGCAGGCGGCACGCGAGTTGGGGCCGACGGATACTCACTTGAGCATTCTGAGCGTTCGGTGCGACCGCTTGTCAGCTCAAGCGCTTCAGCGCGCAGACGGTCTCATCCTGGCCACACCGGAATGCCTGGGCACTGTCGCAGGCCCGATGAAAAGCTGGATCGACCGTTGCTACTACCCTGCGCTGGAAACCCTCGCTGGGTGCCCCTATACCGCCATCGTGTGCGCAGGTAGCGACGGTGACGGCGCACTCAGGCTGATTGGACGGGTAGCCAAGGGCTGGCGGCTGCGCGAGGTGGCTGCGCCGCTCAAGGTGATTACCGGCGCCCAGACACCCGAGGCCATTGCCGCCCCCAAGGTCATCGAGCCGGCCCAGCTTGAGCAAGCCCGGCAACGGGGTGCGACGCTGGCAGCCGGACTGCTCATGAGCCTGTGGTAGGCGCTGTTTCGTCGCCGAAGCGCGTGCCGACCGCCCGCGCTGCAGCCACCATCGGGTGATCGGGCGGCACCGTGCGAATCGAGCTGACTGCCTCAACCAAGGGGACCGATACGATCTCGGTACCGCGCAAGGCCACCATGATGCCGTGTTCCCCAAGACAGGCGCGCCGCGCCGCATCGACGCCAAAGCGGGTAGCCAGCACCCGGTCGTATGCCGTGGGTGACCCACCCCGCTGCAAATGCCCCAGCACGGTCGTGCGGGTCTCAAGCCCCGTCCCCGCCTCGATTCGCCGCGCCACTTCGGCCCCCACCCCGCCGAACTGGCGTGCGTCCGTGCGCTGGATATCCATCGCCTGCAATACTTCACCCTGCTGCGGCAGACGAGCCCCCTCGGCCACGCAGACGATTGAAAAGCGTCGGCCACGCTGCGCACGCTGGGTGACATGTCGAAAGACCGGCTCCCACTCGAAAGCAATCTCGGGAATCAGGATCGTATCGGCCGCGCCGGCCAGCCCGCCCGCCAATGCGATCCAGCCGGCTGTACGCCCCATTACCTCGATCACCATCACCCGATGGTGGGAAGACGCGGTGGTGGTCAGCCGATCAATGGCCTCGCTCACCACCGAGACTGCGGTATCGAAACCGAAGGTGGTGTCGGTCGCCGCCAGATCATTGTCGATGGTCTTGGGCACGCCCACCACCGGCACGCCAAGCTGCGCCAATCGATGTGCAATGTGCATCGACCCATCGCCGCCCACCACGATCAGCACATCAAGCGCCGCCTCGCGAATCCGCGTGAGCACCGTCTGGGACACATCAGTGATAAGCAGCTGCCCGTCCGATCCGCGCACCGGGAAATGCCAGGGATCGCCACGGTTGCTGCTGCCCAGCACCGTACCTCCTTCGGCAATCAGTCCAGCGACGTCGTTATAGTCGAGTTCTCGCATGCGCCCGTCATGCAATCCCTCGAAGCCGTCCTCGATGCCAATCACGGTGGCGCCATAGCGCCCGCGTGCCGTGCGGGTGACGGCGCGAATGACGGCATTCAATCCCGGGCAGTCGCCACCACCGGTGAGCAGGCCGATACGAAGTGAGCGCGAGGCATTCATGGCCAATGGATTCCGAAGCGAGCCAACAGGGCCTTCATGCTATCCCGAGCCTGCCTCGAGGCCGCACAAGCCAGTTAGGATGCGCGGATGAATGAGTTCCTGGTCGGCCGTCTGATCGGTGCCCGCCGCAGCACCCTGGTCACCCTGATGATGCTGGTCACGCTATGGACGCTGATCGGTCTGCAAGTGGTGGTCGCTCAGCCAACGCCCGGACCGCTGCCATTGACCGTGGAGGGCATCTCAGTGGACGTGCAGGACGGCGACACCTTTGTGTTGCGCGATGAGGCGGGTCGACCGATGCGCATCCGGGTCGCCGGGATCGATGCCCCGGAAAAGTCCCAACCCTGGGCTGACCGATCGCGTCAGCATTTGCGTGAGTTGCTGCGTGCGCAGCGCGTGCAGGTCCTGCCAATCAAGCAGGATGTGTTCGGGCGCACGGTCGCGCGCGTCCATGTGCTGCGTCCCGGGGGCGACATGCCGTTGGATGCGGCCCAGGCCCAGATCGACGCTGGCCTGGCCTGGCACTTCAAGCGCTACAAGTCGGATCAAACGCGCGATGAGTTTGTGCGCTATGCGCAAGCAGAACGGCAGGCCCGCGCGGCAGGACTGGGCTTATGGGCCGATCCGCAGCCGCAGGCCCCGTGGCTCTTTCGCGCCGAGAACCGCTCAGGCAGCGCTGCGCGCAGCCAGCGCCCCTGACTGCAGCCGAGTACGGCGCAAGGTTTCGTAGAGCACCACACCGGCCGCCACAGAAACATTGAGACTGCTGACCTGCCCGACCATCGGGATGCTGACCAGCGTGTCGCAGCGCTCTCGCGTGAGCCTTCTCAAGCCAACGCCCTCAGCTCCCAGCACCCAGGCGACCGCGGCAGGAATATCGGCCTGATAGAGCGTTTGCGTGGCTTCGTCCGCTGCGCCCATCACGGTGATGTGACGCTCTTCGAGCGTGTCGATGGTGCGCGCCAGATTGGTCACCATCACATACGGCACGGTGTCGGCCGCACCGCTCGCCGTGCGAATGGCGGTTTCGTTGAGTGGGCAGGCGTGGTCTTTCGGCGCGATCACGCCATGCACACCGGCCCCATCGGCCACACGCAGGCAGGCGCCCAGATTGCGCGGATCGGTCACGCCGTCGAGCAGCAGCAGCAAGGGTGGGCCCTCGATCCGGTCGAGCAGCTCGTCCAGACCCAGGGTGGCAGGCTGCGCCGTGACAAACGCGACCACCCCCTGATGCGTGCGCTGCGGACACATCCGATCGAGACGCGTGGCCTCGACCCGGCGCGCTTCAACGCCTGCAGCCTGAGCCAGGCCGATGAGATCACGCATGCGCGTGTCATCACGCTTGGCGTCGACATACAGCTCGCGCACCGACTCCGGTGCCTGACGCAAGCGCGCGGTCACCGGATGAAACCCGAACATCGTCATGCCGGCCGGTCGTGGTGCAGCCGCCGTACGACGCCTGCGGTCGTGGGACCGGGGTTCGGACTCGTTGTGTGAACGCGTGCTCATGCCATGCCCTTGAAGAGATGTCAGCGCCGGCGCTTGCGCGGCCCGCCCCGAGGCTCGACCGGCGCGCCTTTGCGCTTGCGCGACGCCTTGCGCTCGGCGCGCGCCTGCAGCACCGCCGGGGTCTTGGGCGCAGCCGGTTTGCGCCCGCGCGTACCGGTCGTGGGCGAGGGTCCAAGGTCGGCGGCCGTGGGCGCTCGTGCAGCACTGCGCGAACGGTCAGCCCACGGCGTCTCGGCCCGCACCAGCCGGAACTCGATACGACGTGCTTCAAGGTCGACCCGCGAGACCTGTACATCGACCTCGTCGGTCAGCCGAAACTTCTTGCCGGTGCGCTCACCGCGCAGTTCATGGGCCGCTTCGTTGTACTGAAAATAGTCGCTCCCCAGCTCAGAGACATGCACCACGCCCTCGACGAAGAGGTCATCCAGGGTCACGAAAATGCCGAAGGGCGCCACACCCGTGACGCGGCCACGGAATTGCTCACCGACGCGCTCGCGCATGTACTGGCACTTGAGCCAGGCCTCGACATCGCGCGAGGCATCATCCGCCCTACGCTCATTGCCCGAGCACATCAGACCGACGGACTCCCAATGATCGAGCTCATCGCGCTGTACACCGCTCATGCGCTCGCGGGCACGCGCGCGGTCATCCACGCGCGCCTGAGCCTTGTCCGACACGGGCAAGGGCGCCTTGCCGCCTTTGCGAGGCCGCGCGGTGAAGGTGACCGGGGCGCCATCGGCTTGCGGCGCAGGCGGCCTGTACCGCTGCCCGTTGAGCAGCGCCTTGATCACCCGATGGGTCAGCAGATCGGGGTATCGACGGATCGGCGACGTGAAGTGCGCATAGGACTCGTACGACAGACCGAAGTGCCCGACGTTGTAGGGCGAATAAATGGCCTGCTGCATCGAGCGCAACAACATGGTTTGCAGCAGGGGCGCATCCGGCCGGCCCGCGATGCGCTCAGCAAGCTCTGCATAATCCTTGGGTGTGGGGTCATCACCACCGCCCAGCGTCAGACCAATGCCCTGCAGAAACTCGCGCAACAACGCCAGCTTCTCGGGGGTAGGGCCTTCATGGATGCGATACAGGCCCGCGTGCTTGCTGCGCGACAGAAAGTCTGCCGCACAGGTGTTCGCCGCCAGCATGCACTCTTCGATGAGCTTATGCGCATCGTTGCGGGTGCGCGGCACGATGCGCTCGATGCGACCGGCCACATCGCAGACAATCTTGGTCTCGACGCTCTCGAACTCCATGGCACCGCGCTCGCCACGCGCCTTGGCCAGCGTGCGATAGAGGTCGTAAAGATTTTGCAGATGCGGCACGAGCGGGGCCAGCTGGCGCGCGGCCGCAGGATCGCGCCCCGACAGCACGGACCAGACCTGGTCGTAGGTCAGGCGCGCAGCCGAGTGCATCACCGCTTCGTAGAACTGGTAGGCCTTCACCTGCCCGCGCGCGGTAATGATGGCGTCCGCCACCAGCACCAGGCGATCGACCGCCGGATTAAGCGAACACAAGCCGTTGGAAATCTTTTCGGGCAGCATCGGGATGACCCGACGCGGAAAATACACCGAGGTAGAGCGCTGCCGCGCATCCAGGTCCAGCGCTTCTTCGTGACGCACGTAATGCGCCACGTCGGCGATGGCCACGATCAGGCGCCAGCCACCGGCCTTGCGCCCGGAACTCTCGAGCGGCTCGCAGTACACCGCGTCGTCAAAGTCGCGCGCATCTTCACCGTCGATGGTGACCAGGGGGACATCGCGCAGATCGACCCGCTTGCGCAGGTCTGCAGCCCGCACCTGACCAGGCAGCTTAGCCGCCTGCGCCAGCGCTTCCTCAGAGAAGGTGTGCGGCACATCAAATTTGCGCACCGCAATTTCGATCTCCATGCCCGGGTCATCAATACCGCCCAGCACCTCCACCACTCGCCCCATCGGCGGCGCATGCCCGTTGGGCGGCTGCAGAATCTCGACGCTGACCACTTGACCGGGTTGCGCCTTGGCGGCGTCGCCCGGGGCAATGAGAATGTCGTGCTTGATGCGCTGGTCTTCAGGGACCACCAGCGTGAGGCCACGCTCGGCCACGAGCCGCCCCACCAGTCGCCGATGACCACGGTCGGTCACTTCAACAATCGCGCCCTCGGTGCGGCCCCGCGAATCGGTGCCCATGGATTTCACCAGGGCCCGATCGCCATGCATCGCTTTTTGCATCTCGCGCGGGGGCAGGAACAGATCGCCGCCGCCGGCATCGGGGATCAGAAACCCGAACCCGTCCCGATGCCCGACGATGCGCCCGGCAATGAGTTCGAGGCGGCTGGCCAGCAGCAGCACGCCCTTGCGATTGGGCAGTAACAGACCGTCGCGCTCCATGGCGAGAATGCGTTGTTCCAGCACGGCGAATTGCCGGGTGGGCACACCAAGGCGTTCGCCGAGTTCCTGAGGCGTCAGGGGCGCATCAGCCGCACGCAGTGCCTCGAGGATGTCCTCGCGACCGGGGGGAGTCCAAGTGGCAGTCACAGTTGCAGTTTGACAGTGAAGTTCAGAGATCGTTATACTCGATGATTCGGGTGCGAGCTCGAATCAGTTGTTCTTGCAGTGCCCAGATGGCGGAATTGGTAGACGCACTAGGTTCAGGTCCTAGCGCCAGCAATGGTGTGGAGGTTCGAGTCCTCTTCTGGGCACCATCTTCTTCCCGGGTCAGTTTGGCCTGCGGCCAATCAGTGAACAACGCCCTCCTCTTGTAGTCCACCACACTGCCTGGCTTGTTCAAGCTCAAGCCCGCGCTCTGTGTTCGAGTTCCGACAGCAAGAGTGTGTCGTACACCTCGAAGGGCTGCACAATCCAAGGGTCGTCAGGTAAATGGCTGACGTAAAAATCAGGCGTGACCGAAGACCGGCCTTTGCACCAGAGAACGGCCGTGCGGATGTCGTTCACGTCGGGTCGGCCAGATCTCAGGGCCGGCACGACCTGCTCGAGCGTTCCGCCGGAATCAGCCAGGTCATCGATCAGCAGCCAGCGCCCTCCCGGTAAAGGCTGCGCGCTGCTCAGATGCTCGGCAATCAGCAAGTGCGACTGCAGCGTGCCGGCGTGTTCGCGATACGAACTGGTGAAGAGCACCCCAAGCGGCTTTCGAAACAGACGAGACAACACATCGCCCACACGCAGTCCACCCCGTGCCAGGCACACCATCGCATCGAATTCCCAGCCCGAACGGTGGATCTGAATCGCAAGCGATTCGATGAGACGGTGGTATTCGTCCCACCCCACGCGCAGCTTGCCATCAGACATCTAAGGTCAGCCGCTCAATGGGTGAACGGATGGCGCAACAGAATGGTTTCGTCGCGGTCGGGGCCGGTGGAGACGATATCGATCGGTGCACCCACCAGTTCGGAGAGCCGCTTCAGGTAGCGCTGTGCAGCCGCCGGGAGCGCCTCCCAGGTGCAGGCACCCACAGTAGAGTCGGTCCAGCCAGGCATGTCTTCATAGACCGGTTCGCAAGCCGCCACATCGTCAGCGCCGAACGGCAGCAAGTCAACCGCCTGCCCGGCGCGCCGATACCCGGTGCAGATCCGCACCACATCCAGGCCATCGAGGACGTCTAGCTTGGTGACGCACAAGCCACTGACACCATTGAGCTGGATGGAGCGGCGCATGGCCACCGCGTCGAACCAGCCACAGCGACGCGGGCGGCCGGTCACCGAGCCGAACTCGTTGCCGCGGGTGGCCAGATGCTTGCCCACCTCATCAAACAGTTCGGTAGGAAAGGGGCCCGCCCCCACACGTGTGGTGTAGGCCTTGGCGATGCCCAATACATAGTTCAGCTGCTGGGGACCAACCCCGGCGCCGGCGGCAGCCGCACCAGCGATGCAATTGCTGCTGGTCACGAACGGATAGGTGCCGTGATCGACATCAAGCAGCGCACCCTGGGCACCCTCGAACAAGAGGCGGTCGCCGCGTTGCGAGGCCTGCGCCAGTTCAGCCGGGACATCGGCCACCATCGGGGCGACGCGCGGTGCGAGCGCCAGCGCGTCGTCGGCCACCTTGTCGGGATCGAGCGGTTTGACACCGAAGTAGCGTTCGAGCGCGAAATTGTGGAAGTCGAGCGTCTCGTGCAAACGCTGGCGCAGCACCTCAGGGGCAAACAGATCGCGCACGCGCACCGCACGGCGCGCCACCTTGTCTTCATAGGCCGGACCGATGCCCCGCCCAGTGGTGCCGATCTTGGCGTCGCCACGGCGCGCCTCGCGCGCCTGATCCAGCGCCACGTGATACGGCAGGATGAGCGGGCAGGTGCTGCTGATGCGCAGTCGCTCGCGCACAGCGACCCCTGCGCGCTCGAGCTCATCGATTTCCTGCAAGAGTGCTTCAGGCGACAGCACGACGCCACTGCCGATGTAGCAGGTGACGCCCGGTCGCAAAATGCCCGAGGGGATCAGGCGCAGCACTTGTTTGCGCCCGCCGATCACCAGCGTATGACCGGCGTTGTGGCCGCCCTGAAAACGCACGACCCCCTGCGCCGAATCAGTCAGCCAATCGACGACCTTGCCCTTGCCTTCGTCACCCCACTGAGTGCCGATGACCACCACATTCCTGCCCATCGCTACTGCCTCCGCAACGGTCTGACCGACCAGGCGCCGTTTTGCTGTGCGAGCTCACGATCGCACTCGAATTCCTGCTGCTCGTCCTCGTGGCCGGGCAACACCTGAACAACAATCTGTCCTGCATCGCGCAGACTTTGTATCGCCTGGCTGAGGGCCGCATCGACCGACCAGGGTGCGCGCACTGCGCGCGCAGGGGCAGGCTCTTCGACCAGCCCGGCAAGCTCTCGCAGCTCGACGGAAAAGCCCGTGGCGGGTCGCGCACGACCAAAAGACTCACCCACATTGTCGTAGCGACCGCCGCGTCCGATCGCATTGGGCTGACCCTCGACATAGGCCGCGAAAATCACACCACTGTGATAACGATAGCCACGCGCGTCGCCCAGGTCGATCGTCAGGCGTACATCCTGACCCGCGTGACTGGCCAGCAAAGCCGACGTGCTCAAGGCCTCCAGCTGATCGAGCGCCCGCACGATGGGGGCAAGCGGCGGCAGCACGGATCGCGCACGCGCCAGGACCTCGGCGGGCGCACCATACAAGCCCGGCAATTCAAGCAAGGCATGGCGAAGCGGCCCCTCAGGCGTGCCGGCCAGCCGCTGCGCGAGCGCCGGTGCGTCCTTGGACTGGATCAGCGGAAAGATCTCGTCTTCGCTCAGATGCGGCAGCGCTGCGAGCAAGCTGCGCACCACTTCGACATGCCCCAGATCGACGCGCACCTGCTGCACACCTGCCACGCGCAGCGAGTGCAAGAGCAACTCGATCACTTCGAGATCAGCTTCCGGACCGTCATGTCCGTAGAGTTCAGCACCAATTTGCAGTGGCTCACGGGTGGACAGCGCTCCGGCCGGTCTGGCATGCAGCACGTTGGCTGCATA
>JBIKKG010000231.1:0-5688 GCA_044360485.1 Burkholderiaceae bacterium
CTGGGACAGAAAGACGGCGTCGGGATCAAACAGGTCTGATGCTGCCCCGGAGTCCTGCGTGCCCTGTGTCTGCGGGATCAGGCCCGGCGTGACGCCGGCCGCAGCAAATGGATCGATGGCCATGAGCGTGAGGCTGCGTGCCCGGCCCGATGCCGTCGATCCGGCCGGTGCGGATTCGGCAGGCCAGGCCAGCACGAGTTCGCTCTCCAGGACCGGGCTGATGGCGGCCAGGCCGGGTGGGGGGGATTGCGCCAGATCAGCCCAGACGCGTTCATCGAAGGCCTGCGTGCGCGCACGGATCTGCGCATGGGCGTCGCCATTGACGGTAGCGATGGCCTGTCGAAATTCCTCCAGTGCCGAGGCGTTGACCAGGTGAATGGCCAGGGCCAGCGCCACACCGATGGCCACCGCGCACACCGACACCGCGGCGCGCGCAGGGGCCGCGCGCCACTGGCCCAGCGCCAGCCAGGCCCACCAGCGCAGCGTCGATGCGAGCGCAGTGCGGGTATTCATGGGCAGGCGCTCACGGGTACGTGCTCACAGGCATGGTTGTCGGAACTGTCGAACAGGGACATCGATACAGGGACATCGATACAGGGACATCGATACAGGGACATCGATACAGGGACATCGATACAGGGACATCGGCTCAGGGACATCGGCTCAGGGGCACTCGCTCAGCCCCTGCGGGGTGAGCAGCACCCTGCGCTGCGCGATGGCCGCGGCCTGAGCGGAATGGGTCACCATCAGCAGCGCCGCACCATGCTCGCGCACCTGCGTGTCGATCAGTTCGAGCACGCGCGCGGCAGTGGCCGGATCAAGATTGCCGGTTGGCTCGTCGGCCAGCACGAGCCGAGGACGATGCACGAGCGCACGCGCCAGCGCGACCCGCTGCTGTTCACCGCCGGACAGCTCGCGGGGCAACGCCTGTTCGCGATCCGCCAGACCCACCTGGGCCAGCATCTCCAACGCTTGCGCGCGCGCCTCGCCTGCGCGCCTGCCATTGAGCAAGAGCGGGATGGCCACGTTCTGCCATACGTGCAGATGCGCCACCAAGTGAAAGGCCTGAAACACGAAGCCGATCTCGCGGGCCCGCAGTTGGGCAGCCGCGGCTTCATCCAGATCCTGAATGGGCACCCCTGAGAGTCGGATCTCGCCGGCATCCGGGCGCTCCAGCCCGGCGATCAGGTTGAGCAGCGTGGACTTGCCCACACCCGATTCGCCCAGCAGCGCGACGCGCTCTCCTGCATCGATGCGCATCGCCATGCCTCGCAGCACTTCACGCTGGGCGCCGAAGCGTTTGGTCAATCCAATGATCTCCACCGCTGCTGTCATGTGTGCCTGAAGGTGGTCCATCTGCGTCCAGCGATCGCAGGTACGAGCGAGGTCAAAGGCGTCGGCGCAGGCGCTTAGGCACGCGTCGCGGCGGCGGGTGCGCAGTGCCCGGCAATTGCCTGCACCAGACGCGGCACCAATGGCTCGGGCAGGTCGTGTCCCATCCCTGCGACGGCCTCGAAGCGTGCACCCGGAATATGGCGTGCGGTGTCTTCGCCTGCAGCCAGAGGCACCAGCGGGTCGGCTTCACCATGCAGCACCAGGGTCGGCGCGCTGATGCTGCGCAACAGCTTGCGGCGATCCCCGCTGTGCATGATGGCCAGCAACTGCCGTGCGGTCCCCGAGGCATCGCCGCCGCTGCGGCGCAAATCGGCCTTCAGGCGTGCGCGCAGCTGATCGGCTGGCGGCTGCATGCCCGGGCTGCTGATCAGCGACCAGATATGGACGTAATGGTCGAGCAGTCGGTCTTCATCGGCGCCACGGGGTGGCGGCGTCAGCACCGCGCGAGTGGCCGGTGTGACGTGGAAGCGAAAACGAGTGGCCCCGCTCGAAGACATGATCGAGACGAAGGAGCGCACCCGCTGCGGCGCTGTCGCGGCGAGGACTTGCCCAATCATCCCGCCCATGGACACGCCCACCACATGGGCCTGCGTGAGGCCCAGCGCATCCATCAGCCCAGTCACGTCGCCGGCCATGTCTTGCAGGGTATAGGGCGCGCGCACCGACAGTCCGATCATGGAGCGCATCGCCTCGGTCCGGATGTCTGACGTGCGCTGGCCGCGGACTCGGCTGGAGAGCCCCGCGTCGCGGTTGTCAAAGCGCAGCGTGCGAAATCCGCGCTCATGCAAGCCTCGCATGAACGACTCGGGCCATGCGGTCAGCTGCAGGCCCAGACCGGTGATGAGCACCAGTGGTATGCCCCGCTCGGGCCCGGCCTGCTCCGCTTCGAGGCGCACTCCGTTGGCGAGCTCAATCTGCACGGCACTCACCGCTGCATGACGTGAGCGCTGCGACGTTCCGAGCAGGCCATGGGTTCTTGAACACAGCAGCAGGCATCCTTGCACGCATCGCGGAATCAGGCCTTATCCCTCAGCCCCCATGCCCGGCACGCCAATGGAAAAGCCGGCATCCACATAGGTGATCTCGCCGGTGATGCCCGAGGACAGGTCGGACAACATGAAGGCTGCCACATTGCCCACCTCGTCGGTGCTGACATTGCGACGCAGCGGCGCGTGTTGCTCGGCGAAGTCGAGCAGTTTGCCGAAACCCTTGATGCCTGAGGCAGCCAGGGTCTTGATCGGACCGGCAGAGATGCCGTTGACCCGCGTGCCCTGCGGCCCCAGGCTCGTGGCCATGTAGCGCACGGTGGCTTCGAGCGAGGCTTTGGCCATGCCCATCACGTTGTAGTTGGGCACCGCGCGCACCGCGCCCAGATACGACAGCGTCACCAGCGCACCGTTACGCCCTGCCATGAGCGGGCGCGCGGCGCGACCGACGGCCGCAAAACTGTAGGCCGACACATCGTGCGCCACCCGGAACGCCTCGCGGGTCAGGCCATCGTAGAGATCGCCCTGAATCGCTTCACGCGGCGCAAACGCAATGGCGTGCACCACACCGTCCAACCCATCCCAGCGCTCACCCAAGGCGCTGAACAGGCCATCGATCTGCTCGTCTTCGGCCACATCGCACGGAAAGACTGCATCGGAGCCGAATTCAGCGGCCATTTCGGTGATACGGTCGCGGAAGCGCTCGTTCTGGTAGGTGAAGGCCAACTCGGCGCCCTGGGCCCGGCAGGCCCGTGCAATGCCGTAGGCAATTGAACGATTCGACAGCAAGCCCATGATCAGGATGCGTTTGCCGGCCAGGAACATCGGGTTTCTCCGATAGAATTTTTGAATGACGATTGTCTCATGTTGCCTCCGGATCACTGTCTGGGCCGCTTTGCTGCTGGCCCCGCTGCAGGCTGCGCGCGCCGAAGAGACCTTCGTACACGCGATGGCCTGGGGCGCCAAGCCGGCCTACGGGCCTGATTTCAAGCATTTCGGCTATGTGAATCCGGCCGCCCCGCGCGGGGGTGTGCTGTCCCTGGACGGCTTCGGCTCTTTCGACAAGCTCAACCCGTTCACGCTCAAGGGCCTGGTGGCTGCTGGTGTCGGGCCGCTGCTGTTCGACACGCTCACCGAGCAAAGTGACGACGAACCGTTCTCGGTCTATGGTTTGCTTGCGCAGAGCATGCACTTTGCGCCCGATGGTCTGTCGATCACCTTCAAGCTTGATCCGCGGGCGACCTTTTCGGATGGCTCCCCGGTCCTGGCGGCCGATGTCAAACACTCGTTTGACATGCTCATGAGCAAGCAAGGCCATCCACGCTTCAAGAACCTCTATGGGGATGTGAAGTCAGTCAGCCTGCCGGACGAACGCAGCATTCGCTTTGAGTTCAAGCGCAAGAACCACGAGCTGCACATGATCCTGGGTTCCATGCCGGTGTTTTCGCGCAAATGGGGTGCGGGCAAACCCTTTGACCAGATCATTCAGGACGTGCCCATCGCAAGCGGCCCCTATGCGCTGGAAAAAGCTGACTGGGGTAAATCGATTGCCTACAAACGGCGGGCCGACTATTGGGCCAACGATCTGCCAGTGCGTCGTGGCATGTTCAACTTTGATCGCATCCAGTACACCTACTTCAAGGACGAAGTGGCGCGCCTGGAGGGATTCAAGGCTGGCCAGTTTGACTGGATCGCCGAGAACTCCGCCAAGAACTGGGCCCGCGGACATGTGGGGCCGAAGTACCGGTCGGGCGAGATCCGCAAAGAAGAGTTTGTGCATTCCAATTCGGCGGGCATTCAGGGCTTTGCCATGAACACGCGCCGCGCGCTCTTTGCCGATCGCAGGGTCCGACTGGCCCTGGCGCAGGCGTTCGATTTCGAGTGGATGAACCGTCAGGTGTTCTACGGGCAGTACGCCCGCAGCCCGAGCTATTTCACCAATTCCGAGATGCAGGCGCGCGGGCGCCCGGGCCCGGATGAACTGGCGCTGCTCGAGCCGCTGCGCGACAAGCTCTTGCCTGATGTGTTCAACGACGCGCCCGATCCGCCCGACACGGTGGCCCCGGCCACTCTGCGCGACAACCTGCGCCGCGCGCTCGCCCTGTTGCGCGAGGCTGGCTGGACGGTGGCCGACGATGGCCTGCTGCGCAATGCCAAGGGGGAGCCTTTTGCCTTCGAGGTGCTGTCGTATTCCAAGGCGCTCGAGCGCATTGCGGTGCCCTGGGTGCGCAATCTGGAGAAGTTGGGTATTCAGGCGCGCCTGCGGGTCACTGACCCGGTGCTCTTTCAAAAGCGCCTGGACGAATTTGATTTCGATGTGACCGTGGTCTCCATGCCCGCCAGCCAGACCCCCGGAAACGAGCTGCTGGAGCGCTTCTCCAGCGCATCGGCCGATGAGAAGGGATCCGACAACGCACCGGGCATCAAGGATCCTGCGGTCGATGCGCTGATCAAATCGCTGCTGGCCAGCGGCAGTCGTGATGAACTCGTGGCCGCCTCGCGCGCGCTCGATCGTGTCTTGCGCCATGGCTGGTACCTCGTGCCGCATTTCTATGCGCCCCGGCATCGCGTCGCGCACCGGGACGTCCTGGCGCATCCCTCGGTGCTGCCCAAGTACTACACCGCTCCGATGTGGGCACTGAAAACCTGGTGGCGCGTGCCGCAAGGCACAGTCCAGCCCGTGGGCGCACCTGGTGCCGCTGCGCTGCCCGCTGCCACAGCACCCTCAACGGCCGGAGCCCGCTGACCATGCTCGCCTATATCGTCAAGCGCGTGCTGCTCATGGTGCCCACCCTGCTGGGCATCCTGTTGGTGACTTTTGCCGTGGTGCAGTTCGTGCCCGGCGGGCCGGTCGAGCAAATGGTGCAGGAGCTGCGCGGGCGCGGCGGTGCGGGCGAGGCCTCGGCGGGGGACAACACGTATCGGGGCCGTCAGGGTGTGGACGAAGCCAAGCTCGAGGAAATCCGCAAGCTCTATGGCTTCGACAAGCCTGCCCATCTGCGCTTTTGGGACATGCTCAAGCGGTTTGCGCGCTTCGATCTGGGCACCAGTTATTTTCAACAGAAATCGGTGTGGGACCTGATCAAGGAAAAGCTGCCGGTGTCGATCAGCCTGGGCCTATGGACCTTCTTCATCTCCTACCTGGTCTCGATTCCCCTGGGCATTGCGAAGGCAGTGCGCCACGGGAGCCGTTTTGACCTGATCACCTCGACCGCCATCCTGGCGGGCTACGCTATTCCCAGTTTCGTGCTCGGCGTGGTGCTGCTCGTGCTCTTTGGCGGCGGCAGCTTCTGGCAGGTGTTTCCCT
>JBIKKG010000230.1:0-5688 GCA_044360485.1 Burkholderiaceae bacterium
CGTAGTACTCGTGGATGACCGGACCCCACCAGTCGATCATCTGTTCCTTTACAGGCACCGGGCAGGGTGCCGCCGCATGGACCGCGATTTCCAGTGATGACAGGTCGTAGTGTTTGCGGGTGGCTTCAGGCAGTTTGAGCATGCGCGAAAACATGGTGGGCACCAGTTGCGAATGCGTGACCCTGTATCGCTCCACCAGTTGCAGGTACTGCTCGGGGTCGAATCTTTCCATCACGATCACCGTGCCACCCTGGCGGATGGTGAGGGTCACCGCACTGTTGGGTGCAGCGTGATAGAGCGGCGCGGGCGACAGGTACACCATGCCCGCCCGATAGCCCCACATCCGGATACCGAATTCGATTTGCGGGCTGCTTTGCGAGGGATGCAGATCGGGCAGCGGTTTGAGAATGCCCTTTGGCCGTCCGGTGGTGCCCGATGAATAGAGCATCGGGATGCCCATGCGCTCATCGGCAATCGGCGTATCCGGAAACCCGGCCACCGCGGCATCCAGATTCATGATCTGGTGTCCGTCACCCGGACCATCCACCACGATGCAGGCAGTGACCTGCGGGCACTGTGCAAGGGCTTGCAGCGCCACGTCCAGTCGCGCCCGCGAAGTGATCAGTACGGTCGATTCGCTGTTCTCGAGGATATAGGCGAGTTCGTCGGCGGTCAGGAACGAGTTGACGCAGGTGTAGTACAAGCCGGCACGCGCGCCGGCCGCACACGACTCAATAAAGCGCGGATGGTTTTCCAGGTAAATCGCATAGTGCCCGCCGTGCTGCAGACCGAGCGCGCGAAGCAGATGCGCCAAGCGGTTGCTGCGGGCATCCAGCTCACGATAGGTCACCGTTTCGCCCGTGCTCGCCATGATGAAGGCCGGACGGTCGGGGTGGGTGTTCACGTGCGTGCCGGTGTACATCGTCTAAAGGTCTCCAGATGTGAGAGGGCGGGGCAACTGATCGCAGCGCTCAGCTGCGGCGCGCTTCGGGCAGAAAGCGCACACCGGGTCGGGCTGCGCCGCCGCCCACGCCAATCGGTGTGCCGTCTGCGCGCCAGCATGCCGCGCCTTCCATGCTCCCGTCGTCGTCAAATCGGATGGCGCACATGCCACCCGCCACATTGGGCACGCGCAGCGTGTCGTGGCCGCGCTCTGACAGCGTCTGCGAGACCGCCGCATCGATCCCCGGCTCCAGTTCCAGCGCAAAGCCCTGGGTCCAGACGCGCGGTGCCTCGACCGCTTCCTGCAGGCTCATGCCGTGATCGATGAGGTTGATGACCGCCTGCATGGCAGACGGGAAGATGCGCAACCCACCGGGCAGTCCCAGCGCAAAGCGCGGGCGCCCATCCTGGAGCACGATGATCGGTGCCATGGACGAGGTCACCCGTTTGCCTGGGGCCAGGGAGTTGGCGCGCCCCGCATGCGGGTCGAACACGTACAGATAGTTGTTCGGGATCATCCCGGTCCCCGGCACCATGTAGCGGGCACCGAAGAGCGAGTTGATGGTTTGCGTGGCGCTCACGACGAACCCGTCGCGATCGGCCACGGTCAGGTGCGTGGTGTGCGCGCCTTCGGCGGGCAGCACGCCTGACTTCCAGGCACGCGCCCGGCGCATATCGATCTCGCCGCGCCGCTGGGCGGCATAGTCGCCTGAAAGCAGCCGGGCGATCGGCACTGGCACAAAATCCGGGTCGGCCGTGGCCGCAGCCCGATCGGCGAACGCGATCTTCAGCACCTCGGCCAGCAGGTGCACGCTGTCGGCGCTCCCAAAGCCGAGCGCGCGCAGATCGAAGCCCTCGAGGATGTTGAGCATCTGGCCGATGTGCAGCGGGCCGCTGCAGGGCGGTGGCGGGCCGACGATCTCAAAGCCCCGGTACTGCGAGCGCACCACGTCCATGTCCTGGATGCGGTAGCGCGTGAGGTCTTCGCGAGAAAGGTAGGCGCCATGGTTGGCCATGTCCTGCGCCAGTGTCGCGCCCAGCGAGCCTGCATACAGCGCGGCGGGGCCCTCGCGAACCACCTGGCGCAGGGTGTCGGCATAGTTCGCGTTCACCACCCGGGTGCCTGCGCTCAATGCTTTGCCGCCGGGCATGAAGACCTTTGAAATTTCGGGGTCCAGTGCCAGATCGGCTGCGCAATCGGCCACGCAATCGGCCAGGTACGGGGTGGCTGCGAAACCACGTGAGGCATGCCGGATCGCAGGCTCCACCACGTCGGCCAGTGCCAGCCGCCCATGACGTTGCAGCAGGGCGCACCAGGCCATCAGGTTGCCGGGCGTGGCGACGGCCGTGCGACCCAGGCTGTTGCGTCGGCCCACGGCATCGAGCGTGCCGGGTGCGCCATTCGGATCGGGCGTGAACGTGTTGGGGCCCGTGGCGATCGGGCAGCGGCCCTGACCCTCCAGGACGGTGTGCGTGCCATCGGGCAGACGCAGGTGAGCGAACCCCCCGCCCAGGATGCCGACCATCATCGGCTCGACCACCGACAGCGCAAACAGCGATGCAATCGCCGCATCCACTGCATTGCCGCCCGCAGCGAGCATTTCGGCTCCGGCAGCCGAAGCCAGAGGGTGATTGGTCACCACCATGCCGCGTGTGCCGCGTGCCGGATGCTTTTCAGTCTGAAACGGGGTATGCGCCCGCTGTCTCCAATCGCTCATGGCGTCGGTGTCTCCTGGATGGGGCTGGGCCAGCCCCTGCGTGGGCCGGTCCCAGTGGACGAAGGATAGCGTGGCCGCTCGCAGCCGGGCTGCGGTTTTGCCCCCTTGCCCTCGGCAGTTCTTCCGTTTTGCAGCCTCCGCGCGCCGGCGCTCAGGCTGACCCGCTACACTCGATCCACATGCGCTGCGGGCAGTCCCACGACGCACGTCCCCGCCATGACCAAACCCGCCGCCATCCTGCCCGCATCCGACACGCGCCTGACTGCGCGGGCGCGCAGCGTGCTGGTGCTGGTGGCAGCCACGCTGGTCACGCTGCCCTTCGGCACCATCTACGCCTTCAGCGTGTTTCTCAAGCCCATGGAGCAGATGATTGGCGTGGGGCGAGCCGAGATGGCCTTTGTCTTTTCGGCTGCATCAGTCTGCATGACCGCAGGCATGCTGTTGGGCCCCAAGCTCTATCGGCGGGTGGCTCCGGTGCCACTGTTGTCTGCCTGCGGGCTCGTAGCCGGTGCAGGGCTGCTGGTAGCCGCCCGTGCCGAAGGTCTCATCCAGATGTTGCTCGGATATGGCCTGCTGTTTGGCGTGGGCGGGGGCTTGTCGTTCGTGCTGGTGCAGCAGGGCATGAACCAGACGGTTGGCACGCTCAATGGCCTGGCCAACGGGTATCTGGTCGGACTGTATCCGCTGGGCGCCATGATCGGTGCGCCCCTCTTTGGCTGGGCGATCGGCGTCTGGGGGCTGCGGGTCACGCTCATGGCACTCGCGGTGAGCGTCGTCGTCACTTCACTGGCCGCAGCGCTGCTCTTTCGCGTGGCCGACATTCGCATGCAGGACGCCTCGGCCTCGAGTGCCGACACTGAGGCGCGTCAATGGGGCCTCTTTGCCCGCTTGTTTGGCGTGTTCTTCCTGGCGGCTTCCGCCGGTCTGATGGTGATGAGCCAGGCAGCTGGCATTCTGTCCGCGTACGGCGCCAAGACCGCGTATGCCTTAGGTGGCACGACCTTCATCACTGGGGCGATCGCTGCAGCCCGCATTGGAGGCGGCTGGCTGGTCGACCGGTTTGCTGTGCCGCGTGTCGCCAGTGGCGCCCATCTGCTCGCGCTCAGCGGCTCCTTGCTGTTGCTGACCTGGCCTTCGGCACTGATGGCCGTGCCGGCGCTGACGCTGGTGGGGATGGGCTATGGATTTATTTCGGGTGCCACCGCAGGCTCCATTGCGCGCTATTGGCACCGGAATGCCTTCGGACGTGTGGCGAGCCAGATGTACATTGCATGGTGCGTGGCAGCTGTCACGCTGCCGGTCATTGCAGGCTGGCTCTACGATCGCACCCAGGGGTACCACGCTGCCATGATGATGGCGGCCTGCGTCAATCTCATGGGTGCGCTGCTGGCCACCACCTTGCCGCGTCGGGGACCCTCGTCATGAAGCTTCACATCCTTCCCGGAGGGCGACTGCGCATGCGCCGCAGCGTCTTTCATCCGCAGGCTCAACCCGCAGACATGCTGGATCTGCCGATCTCCTGCTACCTGCTGCGTCATGCACAGGGCAATGTGCTGTTCGACACCGGCTGCCATCCCGACACCGCGACTGACCCGGTGGGACGCTGGGGGGTACAGGCCAAGTTCCTCACCCCGCTGCATCGCACCGAAGACACCGTGGTGCATGCGCTCGATGCGATCGGCCTGAAGACCGACGATATCGATCTGGTCATCAACTCGCATCTGCACACCGACCATTGCGGCTGCAACGGGTTTTTCCGGCGTGCGACCGTGATCTGTCACGCCCGGGAACTCGATACCGCCCGCAGTCCATTGGGCGCTGCCATCGGCATGCTGCCCCAGGACTGGGACCATCCCATGCCATTTCGTACCTTCGAAGGTCAGCACGATGTGTTTGGTGACGGGCGCATCGTGCTGCTGCCCATGCCGGGCCATACGCCTGGCATGAGCTGTGCTCTGACGAGCCTTGACCGGTCAGGGACCTTTCTCTTGACCTCGGATGCGGTCGCACTGAAGGATCATCTGGATCAGGGCATTCATCCGCGGCAGACCTGGGACCCCGATGCGGCGTCGAATTCAATGGACGAGATCCGTCGCATCGGAACATCGGGTGCAACGATCGTGTTTGGCCACGACGACGCGCAGTGGCAGACGATGAAAAAAGGTGAGCAGTTCTACGATTGAGAACGGGCGTTCTCGGGCTCAGGGCGCCCATGCCCGCAGCGCGTCTTCAACGAACTCCATGCGGTCCTTGCCCCAGAAGAGCTCATCGCCCACCGCCATCATCGGCACGCCGAACACTCCGCGCGCCAGTCCCGCATCGGTGCTGTCGATCAGCGCCTGACGCACGGCTTCGCTTTCACTGCGCGCCTCAAACGCTTCCGGGTCCACCCCCAATTCGCCTGCAATGCGACGCAATCCGCTGTAGTCGGAGATGGACGCGTCATTGCGCTCCCAGTAGGCGGCCATCACCGCCTCCACGTAGGCACGCTCCAGGTTCCAGTGCCGCATGGCGATCGAGCCGCGCAAGGCCCGACTGGTCTTGATCGGGAAGGTGTCGGGCATGCGAAAGGGCAGATCGTGCTTCAGGGCCCAGCGCTGCAGGTCGCGAATGCGATTGGCAATTTTCGCTGGCGGTTCGTCCATCAGCACGTACTGATGCGCCCGAAACACATGGCCCAGATTAAACGGGTGCAGCACCAGTTGCGCACCCGTGCGCTCCAAGACGGGCTCGATCAGCTTGAGCGCAAAGTAGGAATTGGTGCTGCCTGCATCCCAATACAAATCAACGCTGAGTCCACTCATCGTGCAGCAACCCGTGGCGGTACCTTGGCGAGCAGATACCCTTCGATGGCCTCCCGGACCATGTCGAGTCGGTCGCCGCCCCAGAACAGTTCCCCCCCAAACACCAAGGTGGGTACACCGAAAACGCCTTGAGCCTCGGCCTGCTGTTGGAGCGCGTCATGGCGCATGGCGCCTTCGTTGCGGCTGAACGCCTCGAACGCCACGCCCGACCCGCCGAGTGCTTC
>JBIKKG010000232.1:0-5686 GCA_044360485.1 Burkholderiaceae bacterium
GACCGGCGGCGCGGATCCCCGTCGCGAGGGTCTGGTGATCGCCCGCTGACCGCGAGACACACCCGACCCGACCGCCCTGGCGACCAACCCCACCCCGCGCCCTCACGACCGACCTTCGGAGTCCCCATGCAAAGACGCCTCCTGCGTACTGACCAGCTGCTGGCGGCAACCTACGATGCCCGCGCGTCACGGTTGGAGATCGAATTCAACAACGGCGACACACGCGCCTACAAAGGCGTTCCAGAAGAGGTGGCTCGGCGCTTTCTCGACGCCCCCAATCCGGCTTCGTTCTGGGAGGATCGCATCGCAGAGGAATACCCTTGGGAGCGCGTCACCGGCTCACGCAACGCCGCGGCCCGCGCCGGGCTCGATGCGCTGTTCGGCACTGCGCCCCCCACCTCCACACCCCCCAACCCCAAAAAAGGAGACACCCCATGAAAAACCTGTTTGATCTCACTGGCAAAGTCGCCATCGTCACGGGCTCAAGCCGCGGTATCGGCCGCTCGATCGCCATCAACATGGCCCGCCATGGCGCGCGCGTCGTGGTCTCGAGCCGCAAGGCCGACGCCTGCGAGGCCGTGGTGAAGGAGATTCGCGCCGAAGGCAACGAGGCCATCGCCATTGCCGCCAACATCTCCAGCAAGGAAGCCATGCAGTCGCTGGTCGATCAGACCCGCAAAGCGCTCGGACCCATCGACATCCTGGTGTGCAACGCCGCGTCCAACCCCTACTTCGGCCCGGCGGCCAACATGGGCGACGAGGTCTTCGAGAAAATCATGCGCAACAACGTGCTGTCGAACCACTGGCTGGCCACCATGGTGCGCCCTGACATGGCGGCCAAGAAAGACGGCGCCATCATCATCGTGTCCTCGATCGGCGGCCTGAAGGGCTCCACTGAAATCGGCGCCTACTGCATCTCCAAGGCAGCCGACATGCAACTGGCCCGCAACCTGGCCTGCGAGTGGGGCCCCGACAACATTCGCGTCAATTGCATCGCACCCGGTCTGATCATGACCGACTTTGCCAAGGCCCTTTACGAAGATCCCAAGCGCAAGGCCGCCCGGGAAGAGCGCACACCGCTGCGTCGCCTGGGCGATGCCGATGACATCGGCGGCGTGGCCGTCATGCTGGCCGGCAAGGCTGGCGCCTTCATCACGGGGCAGACGATCGTCGCCGACGGCGGCGTCACGGTCGCGGGCTGACGGGCGCAGCCGCGCGCGCACGACGCGCGGCCAGCCAGCGAAAGACGGCACTGCGCGGCGGCTCCACGCCGTCGCGCACGAAAGCGATCAGTCCAGAATCCCACGCGAAGCGCTCCTGCAGGTGCTCCACCTCTTCAGCCCCTGCGAACAGGACCGCATCGCCCGCTGCCAATGCAGTCGCAGGATCGGGCAGGATCTGAAGCAGGTCCGTATCGCTGACCGGCCATCCAAGTCTGCTTCCAGGAACGGGCGAGGCATGGCGCAACAAGGGCTCACCCGCACTCCAGCCCCTGCCCCGACGCGACGCAACAGCTTGCGGCGGCCAGGCCGAGACCGTTCGGCGCACCCGCATCAGGGGCACAACCTGAAGCGGCGTCTGGCCATCGCGCGGATCGATCATCAACTCGGCGATCGTGAGCGTGCGTCCGGCCTCCTGCAGCGCGCCCGCCAAGCCCGGCCTGTCGGCACGACACTCGAAGGTCCACACGGCAGGCGCAAGCGTCCCCACGGCGGCCTCGAGCCTGACGGACGCTTCGCGCGCCAGAGCAGGATCAGCATGCCGCAACTGGTCCAGAAATCGATCGAGCAACGGCGTGGTCAAGGCCTGCAGCACCTCATGGACCATGACGTTGCTTTGAACGAAGGTCAGAGCCGGTTGGGAAGCATCCACCAGTAACCGGTTGAAGGCCTTGTTCTGGCGCATGACCACGGTCAGCACAGGATTGACACGCCGGGCCATGGCCACCACCGCAAGGTTCGCGGTATCGCTGTCGGTGGCCGCCACCAGGCCCACGGCCCGATCGATGCCTGCTCCAAGCAACTTGTCTTCAGTGCCAGGTACCGCGGGAGTCGATGCCGTCACAGCATGAGGCAGCCCCAGTTCGGTCAATGTCTGCGAGGTTTGACCGCACGCGGCCAGTGCCTGCGCAATCGGAGCGATGAAGCGCTCGTTGCCCGCCAGCACCCAATGACCACTGGGTAATCGCAGCGTGTCAGGGCGGTCAGACCCGGGCGAACCGGTAAGCCATTCCTCCAGCTGCAACACTTCAGGCGCAGCCACGCCCAGGCGAAGGTTGTCGGCGAAGGTGCGGTAAGGATCAATGACCTGGATGCCACCGAACTCGCCAAGGTTCGCAAGGATGACCGGATCGGTGACCCGCGCAATGATGAGCGTGGACGGATCGAGCGCTCGCGCACCCAACGCAATGGCCTGATTGGCCTCGTCATCACCGGTGATCGCGATAACCGCCCGGCACTCGGGGCGCGCAATTCCGGCATCGCGCAGGACTTCCGGGCGGCGTGCATCGCCGGTGCGGGTCAGCGGCACACGCAAGAAGGGCTGCACCGCCACCGGGTCCAGACGGCTGGCGTCGATGTCGACGATCACGACCCGTACCCGCAACGCGTCGAGCGCCTTGACGATCTCCTGTCCACTGCGCCCGTACCCGCACACGACGCAATACGGCTCACTCAAGTGCGCGACGCGCCGCACGAAGAACGAACGCGCAGCGGCTGCACGAAAGACAGGATCACGCGACAGCGCAAAGACGGTGCCCAGCGCATACGCCCAGCCAATCACCGACAGATAAATCACCACGATCACCCACAGACGCTGCGCATCGGTGAACGGATACGGAATCTCACCGAAACCGATCGTGGTGGCGGTGTAGCTGACCACATAGAACGCATGAAAGAAGGACACATGCCACACACGCCCCTGGGCATCCACTCCAGGGATGGCCACCATGCCTGCAATGGCCACCGCGTAGATCACGATGAGTGCAATGAGCGGTGCGCGCAGGCGGCGCAGCACGATGAACAGAATGTCACCCATGGAGTGAACTCAGCGTAGCGGCTTGAGCAGGCCCAACGACATGCGCAGGAGCTGGCTCAACGTGCCTGTCGCAGGGTGTCGCCGATCAGGAGCACCACGGCAATCAGGTTCGCCACCAGTGCACCTCCCGATAACGAGGTGATGGTGGAGATGGTCGCGCTATCCAGGACGATCCCCTGACCATGCACACGCCACATCCACAGCGCCGAGGCCGCCAGCAACTGCAGGCAGGCCGCCAGACTGGTCGCCAGATGGGTGGCGCCCAGATGCGTCCGGTCGCCGAACTTCAGCACCAGCGTGATGAGATTGACGACGACCGCCGCAAATAATTCGCCCGCTGCGTGCATCTCAGGGTTGGCCATATCCCCGAGAAAAAACCCGACATTCAGGGTGCACGACAGGATCACGAAGAACCCGAAAACCACTTTTTCGATGTTCAAGACTCACTCCAGCAGCGGGTACGATGTTGGATTATCACCTGACCGACCACAGACCCCAGACCATGCAGACTGCTCAAAGCGCCCTGGGTATCGCCGCCCTGCTCGCCCTGGCGTGGGCTGTCAGCGAACGGCGCGGCGACGTGGTGTGGCGAACGGTCTGGAGCGGCATGCTCCTGGCGCTCGCCCTGGTGCTGCTCTTTCGTTGGACACCTGGTGCGCAGACGCTGCTGCTGTGGGCCAATCATCTGCTTGACGTGATGCTCGAAGCGACCCGGGCCGGCACCTCCATGGTCTTTGGTCATCTGGGCGGCGGCCCCACGCCCTACACCGTGTCGCAACCCCAGTCGCTGTTCGTGCTGGCCACGCAGGCACTGCCCGTGGTGTTGCTGATTTCTGCTCTGTCGGCCCTGCTCTTTCATCTGGGCATCATCGGACGCATCGTCCAGGTCTTTGGCTGGGTGCTCAGCCGTACGATGGGTCTGAACGGTGTGGTCGGCGTCTCGGCAGCAGCCAATGCATTCGTGGGCATGGTCGAGGGCCCGGTGGTGGTGCGGCCCTTTCTGCCACATCTGTCGCGCGGCGAACTGTTCATGACCATGGTCTGCGGCATGGCCACCATCTCGGGCAGCATCCTGGTGCTTTATGCCACGCTGCTCAAACCGCTGCTGCCCGATGCCTTCGCTCACCTGATGGCCGCCTCGGTGATTGCCATTCCGGTGTCGCTGGTGGTGTCGGCGCTCATGATTCCCACGGCGCTGTCCACGCAAGCAGCGCCGCTTGCGCGCGATGCCGAACATGACAGCGCCATCAGTGCCCTGGCACGCGGCACCTCCGAAGGTGTGGAACTGGTGATCAACATCATCGCCATGCTGATCGTGTTTGTGGGGCTGGTGGCCATGATCAACATCGGCCTCAAGGCCCTGCCCGACGTCGCCGGTGCGCCGCTGTCTGCCGAACGGATCTTCGGTGTGTGCTTCGCACCCCTGGCCTGGCTGGTCGGTGTGCCCTGGTCCGAAGCGGCCACCGCAGGCACGCTGCTGGGCAAGAAGACCGTACTCAATGAGTTCGTGGCGTTTGCCGATCTGGCCAATGTGCCGGCCACCGACCTGTCTGCGCGAAGCCGCCTGCTGATGACCTACGCTTTGGCAGGATTCGCCAACTTCGGCAGCGTGGGCATCATGATCGGCGGACTGCGCCCGATCATGCCGCCTGAGCGACGCGGGGAGCTGAGCGAATTGGCGTTGAAATCGCTGCCCGCCGGGCTGCTTGCCAGTTGCCTGACCGCAGCCCTGGTCGGGTTGATCTACTGAAGCTTACTGATCGAACACAATGACATTGCGCGCCACGCCACCCTTGGCCAGCGCAGCAAAGCCGTCGTTGATCTGATCGAGCTTCAGGCGACCTGAAATCAGGTTCTGAATGGGCAGGCGGCCCTGCTTGTAGAACTCAACCAGCCGGGGCATGTCCACACGGAAGCGGTTGGAGCCCATCATCGAGCCCTGAATGCGACGCTCGCGCAGGAAGTCGGGCCCATGCAGTTCGATCTTGGTGCCCACCGGGATCATCCCGATGATCGTGGCCGTGCCGCCCGGGCGCAGCATGGCAAAGCACATCTCGGTGGTCTGCTTCAGGCCGATGCACTCGAACGAATAGTGCACGCCGCCTGCGGTGAGTTCGATGATCTGCTTGACCGCGTCCTCACCCGCGAGCACGCCATCGGTGGCACCGAAGGTCTTGGCCAGTTCAAGCTTGGCCGGATCCTTGTCGACCGCAATGATGCGCCCGGCACCCGCCAGCCGCGCGCCATTGACTGCCGCCAGGCCGATGCCGCCACAGCCCACGACCGCCACGGTGGAACCGGGCTCGACTTTCGCCGTGTGCACCGCAGCCCCGTACCCCGTGATCACGCCGCAACCGATGAGGGCCGCCAGATCCATCGGCATGTCGCGATCGACTTTCACGATCGCATGCTCGTGGACCAGCATTTGCTCGGCAAACGACGACAGATTGGCGAACTGGTTGAGCTGCTCGCCCTTCCAGCGCAGCCGCTTGGCCTTGCCCGGGGCCATCTTCACTTCGGGCGTCTGGCAGATCGACATGTGGCCGGTCAGGCAGAACTCGCAATGGCCGCAGAACACGGACAAGCAGGTGATCACCGGGTCGCCCGGCTTCACGTAGGTGACATCGCGGCCCACTTTCTCCACGATGCC
>JBIKKG010000233.1:0-5625 GCA_044360485.1 Burkholderiaceae bacterium
CAGCCAGGCGAACACCACCGCCGCCAAACGGGGCGAACTCGAAGACAAGCCAGGCTTCGCCACCCGCTTTCTGCCGCGCGGCAAGGTCCCTGAACCCGGCAGCTTGTTTTTCCAGAAAGAGTTGGCCGCGACGCTCGAGCAGATCGCACGTCGCGGCACCGACGACTTTTACCGCGGCGATCTTGCCCGCAGCATCGCGCGGGAACTGCAGGCGGTCGGCAGCCCGCTGACGCTCGCCGATCTGCAGGCGCATGACGCACAATGGGTCGACCCGCTGGTGTTGCGCCACAGTCAGGCCCGGCTGTACAACATGGTGCCACCCTCGCAGGGGCTGGTGTCGCTGCTAATTCTGGGGTTGATGGATCGCTTCGAAGGCTGGAAGCAGGGGCCTGAGAGTGCTGCCTTCATCCATGCGCAAGTGGAAGCCACCAAGCTTGCCTTTCGTGTGCGCGACCGTCATCTCACCGATCGCGCGTTCATGCGCGTGGCGCCCGAATCGCTTCTGCGGCCTGCTGCGATTGATGCGCTGGCCAAAGACTACCGACCCGATCGCGCTTTGCCCTGGGGCCAGAACGCACAGGCGGGCGACACCATCTGGATGGGTGTGATGGATGGCTCCGGGCTTGCGGTGTCATTCATTCAAAGCATCTATCACGAGTTCGGCTCGGGGGTCGTGCTGCCCTCGAGTGGTGTGAACTGGCAAAACCGCGGCTGCAGTTTTTCGCTCGATCCTGCGCATGTGAACACACTCGAACCCGGAAAAAAACCTTTCCATACACTGAACCCAGCCATGGCACAGCGCCGTGATGGCGCCACCATGGTCTACGGCACGATGGGTGGCGACGGTCAGCCCCAGACTCAGGCCACACTTTTTCACCGCGTCACGGTCTTCGGCGATTCGCCGCAGCAGGCCATCAGCCGACCGCGCTGGCTCTTGGGCCGCACCTGGGGCCAGGCCAACGATTCGCTCAAACTCGAAAGCCGATTCGATCCTGCTGTCGTGCAGGCGTTGCGCGCCATGGGGCACGAGGTCGAAACTATCGGGGCCTGGGATGAAGGCGTGGGGCATGCCGGGATGCTGCTGCGCTTGCCCAATGGGGTCCTGCAAGGCGGGTTCGATCCGCGCTCAGACGGCAGCGTGGTGGCCTACTAAGCCCACTCACTAAGCCCACTCACTAAGCCCGCTCGCTGAACGCATGTGTTGAACGCACTTGCGGCGGGCGCACGGTCTACGCGCACTGTCTCCGATCTCACCCCCTGAGCGCATGCCTACAGGCCATACGCTCAGGATAATGACCGTGGGTCGGCTGGGCAGTCGTCTTGTCGAACATTCCTGCCCACACTCCCTTTGCTCAAGGCTCCTGGTTGGACAGCACCAGCGTGGCTGCCGCCGTGAACATGCCGCCCACGCCCTGCACCAGGCTGGTCTTCACGTCCTTCACCTGTCGGAAGGCTTCGCCCCGCAACTGGCGCACGGCCTCCAGAATGGCGAACATGCCGTACATGCCAGTGTGCGTGTACAGAATGCCGCCGCCACTGGTATTGAGCGGCAACTTGCCACCTGGGCGCGTGTGTCCGGCCTGAATGAACGCGCCGGCTTCACCGCGACCCACAAAGCCCAGGTCTTCCAGTCCGTACAGGGGCAGATGAGCGAAGGCGTCATAGATCATCAGATGATCCACATCCGCATGCTGGATGCCCGACTCTGCAAACGCCTGACGGCTGGCGAGTTTGAAGCCCTTCGATGAGGTCATGTCGTCCATCATCGACACCATCGGGCTGTCGCAGGCCTCGCCCGAGCCCAGCAAATACACCGTCTTGCCGGCCGTCTTCAGGTCTTTGGCACGATCGGCACTGGTGATGACCAATGCCCCGCCCCCGTCGGTGACCACACAGCACTGCAATTTGGTGAAGGGATAGGCGATCATCGGGGCCGACATCACATCATTTACCGTGAGCAGCTTGTTGCGGCTGGCACGCGGATTACCCGCCGCCCAATGGCTTTGCGCCACGACCACTTCAGCCAGTTGCTCCAGCGTGGTGCCGGTGTCCTTCAGATAACGCATGACAGGCAAGGTGAACATGTTGGGCGGTGCAAACGCGCCATAAGGCAACTCGAACTGACCCAGCATGCCCGACGCAGGACGCACCCGCGGCGGGCGGCCCACCTGCGAGCGGCCCGACTCCCCATGCAGCACAAGCACCGTGGTGCACAGACCCGCGCGAATCGCCGCCGCGGCATGGCGCACATGCACGAGGAATGAGCACCCGCCCACGGACGTGCCGTCGTACCAGCTAGGCGTGATACCCAGATAGTGCGCCACGTCGATCGGCGACTCGGTGGCGCTCGTGATGCCGTCCACATCGGCGATGGTCAGACCTGCATCGGCCAGAGCACGGTGGGCTGCATCTGCCCGCAGATCGAGCTCAGACATATTGGGCAGCGCGCCCAGTTCGGTTTCGGCCGCACCAGCGATGGCAATATTGATGCGCTTCATTTGGAGGCTCCCTTTGACGCCGCAGCCGACTTGAAGAGCGGCAGGGTCATATTCCCGCGAGCCTCGAAGACCACTTCCAGCGGCATGTCCAGTTCAAGCGCAGCCGGGTCGGGGGCGATGCCCACCAGGTTGGAGAGCATGCGCACGCCCTCCTCCAGCTGCACCACCGCGATCACATACGGCACCTCGCCCTGCCAGCCCGGTGCCGCCATGTGGTTGATGACATACGAATACAAGCGCCCGCGGCCGCTGGCTTTGACCCAATCGAGGCGGTCTGACCCGCACTTGGGGCAGCGAATGCGGGGATACAGGAAACGGTGCTGGCAGGCGCCGCAATGCTGCAAGCGCAGCTCACCTGCGGCCGTGCCTTCCCAGAAGGGCTTGGTGACCGGAGTGGCTACCGGAACCGCCTTGGCGGGCTGTGGGCTTGCGCTCATCGGGACGCTCCTCGCGACATGGGACTGAGTCCGATCTTAACGGCCCCGACATCAGGAGCCGGCACGGGAAGCTTGGGATTGAAACAGCCACTGCACACCCCGCGCGCCGCGCGGCCCGTACGGGATGTAGACTCCCGAGCAGGCATCCGAGCGGCACGTCCCACACAAAACACCGCACGAGCCCTACACACGGACTGCCGTCCGTACTCACATTCAGCCGCCGTGCGGCCTACACACATCAGGGAGACATCACATGACCCGAGCCACTGTTGCGACCATCAAGGTCAAACCCGGTCAGGAAGCGCCATTCGAAGCGGTGGCACTCAAGCTCGCCGCCGCCGTGAACGCCAATGAACCCGGCTGCCTGCTCTACACCCTGAACAAAGGCGAAGAGGCGAGCACCTATGTGTTCATGGAGCGCTACAAGGACGAAGACGCCGTCAAGGCACATCGTGCCAGCGACCATTTCCGTACGCTGGGCCGCGAGATGGGGGCCTTCATGGATGGCCCGCCGGCGGTGTTGCGCATGACCGAGCTGGGCTGAGCCCCGGCACCATGCCTGACTTTCTGTCGCCCGAGCTGCTGGCGCTGCGTGAGCGCGCCGAGCAGTTGGCCACCGGGACGCTGATCGCCCTGCGCGACGACCCGGCGCTCACAGCGCAGGAACGCCGCGATCGTGTGCGTCATGCCTCGCAGGCCGCAGGCCTGTATGGGTTGACGCAATCCGAACAGGTGTCCGCCCTCAGCCTGCTGGTGGCCCGTGAAACCTTGGCCTCTCATGGCGTGGGCCATCTGGAGGGATGCTTCGGCGCCGATCCGGGGATCATCAGCGCAGTCGGCGAACCGCTGCGCACCAGCCACCTGCTGCCCTTGCTGGCGGGCGACAAGCGCGCAGGCTTTGCGTTTACCGAACCGGGCGATGCCGAGCGGCACACCTGGGCCCGCGTCGAAGGTCACGAGCTGGTGATCACAGGTCGCAAGTCGTACGTCACAGGCGGGCCCGACCTGTCCTTCATGACCGCGCTAGTGGAAGTGGAGGGTACCGGCCCCTCGATGGTCGTGATCGACACCGACCGCCCTGGCGTGTCGGTCGAGCGCGTCTTCGGCTCGCTGGATGGCAGCCGTCATGCGGCCTATCGATTTGACGCCGTGCGTGTGCCGATGACCCATGCCGTGGGCAAGCCCGGCGACGGTCGCTCGCGCGCGCTGGCCAAGATCAGTTCGGTGCGTCGGACCGTGGCGGCTGACTGTGTGGGCACCTCAGCGTGGCTGATCAACCTGGTCGCCGAGGTACTCAAACGTCCACGTCGCAGCGGCGCGCTGGCCGAACACGAACGGGTCCGTCTGCGGTTCGGTCAGATGCGCATCACCGCCTTTGCAGCACGTTCGATGGTGTACCGCGTGGCGCGACTGGCTGATGCCGGGCAGGACGTGGTGAACGAGAGTATCGCTGCGAAGGTCTTCGCCTCCGAGGCCGCCGATGAGATCGTCGATGCTGCCATTCAACTCGTGGGTGGTGAAGCCCTTGTGACCGGACATCCGCTGGAATCAGCAGTACGGCGCCTGCGCGCCACGCGTCTGGTCGAAGGCGAAAACGACACGCTGCGCGTCAATGTCTCGCGCGGCTTTCTGGACCTGGGCAAAGGACGACTCTGAGCCATGAGTGAATCCCCCACCGCTGCGATCGAAGGCATCCATGTACCGCGGGTCACCGCATGGCTGGCCGAGCGCACCGAGATCACCCCACCACTGAGCTTCAAGCTGATCGCAGGCGGCCGCTCCAACATGACCTTCATGGTCAGCGACGCAGCGGGTCGACGCTTCGTGCTGCGCCGCCCGCCATTAGGCAAGCTCTTGCCCAGTGCACACGACATGGCCCGCGAACATCGGCTGATGGCGGCCCTGAACGATTCCGCCGTGCCCGTGCCGCGCATGGTCGGTCTGTGCCAGGATGAAGCGGTCAATGAGCGCGACTTCTACGTCATGCACTTTCTGGACGGGATCGTCGTGCGTGATGTGGAGATCGGTCGCACTCTGACGCCTGCAGTGCGCGAGCGCATGAGCCGCGAGCTGATCGATACCCTGTGCGCGCTGCATCGCGTGGATGTCGATGCGGTAGGCCTGGGCAATCTGGCCAAGCGCGAGGGCTACATCCAGCGTCAACTGAAGCGCTGGTCCAGCCAGTGGGAGCAGTCCAAGACCCGCGAGATTGCGCTGTTCGAGACCGTGCGCGACGCATTGGCCGCCCGCATGCCGAAGGAATCGCCCGCCACCATCGCGCATGGCGACTATCGACTGTCAAATTGCATGATGAAGCCCGATGGTCCGGTCGCCGGCGTACTGGACTGGGAACTGTGCACGCTCGGTGAGCCGATGGCCGATCTCGGGGGCCTGCTGGGGTACTGGCACGACCCTGCCGATCCAAAGGATGCAGGCGACCCGGGTACTACCGCCCTGCCAGGCTTTTTGAGTCAGGACGAGATGGCCGGCCTGTACGCCGATCGCATGGGCGTCTCGCTGGCCGATGTCAGCTATTACCGCGCCTTTGCGCAATGGCGTCTGGCCAGCATCGGCGAGGGCGTCTACGCGCGTTATCTGGGTGGTCAGCAAGGGTCACAGGACGAAGCGATCGACCTCGAATCGTACAAGGCCGGGATTCCCCGGCGGGTTGAATCCGCTGCCCGCATGCT
>JBIKKG010000046.1:0-18688 GCA_044360485.1 Burkholderiaceae bacterium
CCCAAGCCTGTTGCTGCTTCATGGTACCGGAGCGTCCACTCACTCCTGGCGAGATTTAGCTCCAGCCTTATCAGGCGAATTCAGAGTGATCGCACCGGACCTGCCTGGTCATGGGTTTACCGACCTCCCCGAAGCCGATCGGCTGTCGCTGCCGGGGATGGGGGCAGCGATCATCGAACTGCTGACCGCGCTCGGGGAGACCCCGGCAGCCGTGGTGGGTCATTCCGCTGGCGCAGCGATCGGCGCCTGGCTGACCACCAGCGGCGGGATACGCCCGGATCTGCTGGTGGGACTCAATGGCGCGTGGCTGCCGTTCGGTGGTCCGGCTGCACCGTGGCTGGCGCCTGCCACGCGCTGGCTGGCCGGCAGCGGCACGGCAGCGCGACTCTTCTCCGGGGTGGCGTCCAGCCCGATCGTGCTCGATCGCCTGCTGGCAGGCACCGGTTCGGTCATCGACGCCGCAGGCCGTCGGGGGTATGCCGCCCTGGTCTCCAGCCCCGGTCACGTCGCTGCTGCATTGGGCATGATGGCCCGATGGGACCTGCGCACCCTGGTCCCGGATCTGACCCGCACGCTGCCCGCGGCGGCCACGCGCCTGCTGCTGATCGTCGGATCACGGGACCTCACGGTGCCCCCCAGCCAGTCAGTTGAACTGGCACGCCGCATCCCCGGCGCGCAGCTGGAATCGCTGGCTGGCCTGGGTCATCTGGCCCACGAGGAGCGTCCCAACCTGGTGGCCGAACGCATCCTGGCAAACCTGGCACCACCGCACCCAACGCCCCGAACCGGTTGACGCCCAGCGTGACTGGGTCTACTGTCCGTTCTGATTGACACAGAAAACTGACAACTTAGGTTGACGCTCGTCGTGCACAGCCCGTGCGCGGAACGCCGCGTCGGCAGGCGAAGGAGCGTCATGGACACCACCACCCGCATCGAGCGCGCGCTCTTCGCTGCACTCGCCACGCACGAAGTTCCCGGGGCGCCACCCAAGCTCGCCGCAGCCATTCGGCATGCGGTGTTTCCCGGGGGCGCACGCATTCGCCCGCATCTGTGCCTGGCCGTGGCGCGGGCCTGCGGCGACGATGATCCGGCGCTGGCCGACGCCACAGCCGTGGCCCTTGAGCTGCTGCACTGTGCATCCCTGGTGCACGATGACCTGCCCTGCTTCGACAACGCCGCCACGCGTCGCGGCCGACCGTCGGTGCAGGCCGCATTCGGCGAGCCGCTCGCCGTGCTGGCGGGCGATGCGCTGATCGTGCTGGCCTTCCAGACACTGGCCGCGGCCGGGGCGCAATCACCCGGGCGCATGGCAGCGCTGATCACCACGGTGGCATCGGCCACTGGCATGCCCTTCGGCATCGTGGCCGGCCAGGCCTGGGAATGCGAACCGCGCGTGACGCTGTCGGACTACCAGCGCGCCAAGACCGGCGCACTCTTTGCCGCTGCCACCGCAGCCGGCGCACAGGCCGCAGGCGGGGACCCTGTCCGCTGGCGCGCGCTGGGTGATCGTCTGGGCGAGGCCTATCAGATCGCAGACGACATTCGGGATGTGCTGGCTGATCCCGAGGTGCTCGGCAAACCAGTCGGACAGGACGCCTGCCATGGACGCCCGAGCGCTGCACACCAATTGGGTTTGAGCGGCGCGATCGAACACTTCGAGGGTCTGGTCGCCGGGGCTTTAGCGGCCATTCCGGAGTGCGCCGGCGCACCGGCCTTGCGCGCACTGGTCAGAATGGAATCCGAGCGGCTCGTCCCCAAGGCATGGTGCGAAGACGCCGCGCGCAGGGTCACCGCCTGAGTCACAGGCGGCCCGCATGACCTTGCCTGGCTCCATGCCCCCTGCGTCGATTCCATCCGGAATGCCTGCCTTGCCTGCGCGGATCAGTCTGCGGGACCGATGGCGCGGCTGGCGCGATCGCCTCCTGCTCGACCCACGTTTTCACCGGTGGGCGACCGCGTTTCCCTTGACGCGGCCGATCGCTCGGCGTGAATCGCGCGCCCTTTTCGACATCGTGGCCGGCTTCACGTATTCGCAGGTGCTGCTGGCCTGCGTGCGGCTAAAGCTCTTCGACCTGCTGGCGTCAGGCCCGCTCGACACCGCGTCGCTGGCACGCAAGCTCGCCATGCCCGAGGACGGCGCGCAGCGGCTGCTGGCCGCTGCCGCCTCCCTGCGCCTGCTCGAGCGCCACGACGACGGCCGCTGGGGTCTGGGCCGTCTCGGTGCACCCATGGTGGTCCATCCGGCGATCGCTGCCATGGTGGAACACCATGCCACCCTGTACCAGGACCTGAGCGATCCGGTGGCGCTGCTGCGTGGAGAGCGGCCCGGCACCGCCATGTCGGGCTATTGGCCTTATGCCGACACCGCCCCCGAAGCCGTCCCCCAATCGCTTGCAGCTGACCATGTCGCCGACTACTCGACGCTGATGTCAGCCTCGCAACCCCTGGTCTCGGAACAGGTTCTCGACGCCTATTCCCTGGCCCGGCATCGCTGCCTGCTCGACGTGGGCGGTGGCGAAGGGACCTTCCTTGCAGCAGTGGCCCAACGCGCGCCTCAGTTGGATCTGATGCTCTTCGACCTGCCCGCCGTCGCCGAGCGGGCCCGCGTGCGTCTGGGCGAGCAAGGACTGGCGGCCCGTACGCGCGTTTTTGGCGGCAGCTTTTTTGCTGATCCCCTGCCCCAGGGCGCCGACGTGATCACGCTCGTACGCGTGCTTTTCGACCATCCCGATGAGCGCGTGCTGCTGATTCTGCGCGCGGTGCATGCCGCCCTGCCTGCAGGCGGGACGGTGCTGGTGTCGGAGCCGATGTCCGGCACACCAGGCGCCGAAGCCATCGGTGATGCGTACTACGGCCTGTACCTGGCCGCGATGGGTCGCGGGCGCTCGCGCACGCCAGAGCAATTGCAGGCACTGCTCGAGCAGGCCGGCTTCAACCGCGTGGCGCTGCTGCCTACCCGACTGCCACTGCAGACCCGCGTTTTGTCTGCCCGTGCGGGCTGATCGCCATGGTTTCGTACAACCGATCCAAATTCGACACAACTTTGTTGTCAATTTAGATTGACATAGACAAGTGTCCGACTAAGATGACATCTCTGGAGCACTATCGGGGCCGTCAGGCCTCCGAAGCATCGCCGACTCACGCATCTTTCTGCACAGGGCCGGCACCTCAGCGAGGAGCCAATTTATGAAGTCGATGGCCGTCGTACTCGAACAGCCTGGGCAGGTATCGCTCAGTCGCGTCGGGTTGACCCCTGCGAGCGACACCGACGTCGTCGTGGACATCGACTACAGCGGCATCAGCACGGGCACTGAAAAACTGCTCTGGAACGGCCAGATGCCGATGTTCCCCGGCATGGGCTACCCACTGGTGCCCGGCTATGAATCGGTGGGCCGCATTGTGCAGGCCGGCAAAAGCTCAGGGCTTCAGGAAGGCCAGACGGTCTTCGTGCCGGGCGCGCGCTGCTACGGCGAAATACGCGGTCTGTTCGGTGGCTCGGCCTCACGCGTGGTCGTGGGCGCCGAACGCGTCACACCCATCCACGACGGAATCGGCGAACAAGGCGTGCTGCTGGCGCTGGCGGCCACGGCGTATCACGCGGTCTCAATGGGCGGCAAGCGCGAAACCATCGTGCCCCCGGAGCTGATCGTCGGGCATGGCGTCTTGGGCCGCTTGCTGGCCCGTCTGACCGTCCTGGGCGGGCATCCTGCCCCGGTGGTGTGGGAACGCAACCCCGAGCGCATGGGTGGCGCGAGCGGCTACAGCGTCGTGCGCCCGGAAGACGACGACCGCCGCGACTACCGCGCGATTTACGACGTGAGCGGAGATGCCTCCCTGCTCGATGCGCTGATCCAGCGCCTGGCACCGGGCGGCGAGATCGTCCTCGCCGGCTTCTACACCCAACCGCTGTCGTTTGCCTTTGCCCCGGCCTTCATGCGCGAAGCCCATGTACGCGTCGCCGCCGAGTGGAAAAAACCCGACCTCATGGCGGTGAAGTGGCTGCTCGAAACCGGCCACCTCTCGCTGGACGGACTGATCACGCATCGCGAGCAGGCAGACCGGGCTTCGCGTGCTTATCCAGTCGCATTCAACGATGCCGACTGCCTGAAGATGGTTCTCGATTGGAGACAGTGCTCATGACCACGTCCGCAAGCATTCCCGCTGTGGCCACCATGCAGTTCATGCAGATGGACCGGTTGCGGGCAGAGGCGGCCATCGAGCCGGACCCGGTCAGCACCTCGCCTGCCACCAAGGAAACGCAAATCATTGCCATCTATGGCAAGGGCGGTATCGGCAAGAGCTTCACGCTTGCCAACCTCTCCTACATGATGGCCCAGCAGGGCAAGAAAGTGCTGCTGATCGGCTGCGATCCCAAGAGCGACACCACCTCGCTGCTGTTCGGCGGCAAGGCCTGCCCGACCATCATCGAAACCTCCTCGAAAAAGAAGCTCTCGGGCGAAGCAGTGTCCATCGGCGACGTCTGCTTCAAGCGCGATGGCGTATTCGCCATGGAACTGGGCGGCCCCGAAGTGGGCCGCGGCTGCGGCGGGCGCGGGATCATCCACGGCTTCGAGACGCTGGAAAAACTCGGATTTCACGACTGGGGCTTTGACTACGTGCTGCTCGACTTCCTGGGCGACGTGGTGTGCGGCGGCTTTGGACTGCCCATTGCCCGCGACATGTGCCAGAAGGTCATCGTGGTCGGCAGCAACGACCTGCAGTCGCTCTATGTGGCCAACAACGTGTGCTCGGCCGTGGAGTACTTCCGCAAGCTCGGTGGCAACGTTGGTGTGGCCGGCATGGTGATCAACAAGGACGACGGCACGGGCGAGGCCGCAGCCTTCGCTGAGCGCGCAGGCATCCCGGTGCTGGCCGCCATTCCTGCGCATGAAGACATCCGTCGCAAGAGCGCGGCCTACGACATCATCGGCCGGCCCGGCACGCAGTGGGGCCCGCTCTTCGAGACGCTCGCCACCAACGTAGGCGAAGCCCCACCCGTGCGGCCCAAGCCGCTCACACAAGACGAACTGCTCGGCCTGTTCTCGGGTTCTGCGGTCGGGCGCGATGTCGTGCTCGAGCCCGCCACCGTGTTCGATATGGTGGGCCGCGACGAGTCGGTCAAGCCGACGCTCGAAGTCGTCTACGACGACGCCGCCTGACCGACCGCACCCTGCAAGGCGAACCCAGCATGCCATCCGCTCCCGCAACGGCCCCCGACGTGCCGAACCCCGAAGCCCTCAAGGGCGACGGGCTCGGCTGCCACTCGGGCCGCGATGCGATGCTCGAAGCCGCCGCCGGTGCTGGCAAGGCCGATACCCTGCAGCAATATGCGGCCGACTATCCGCAAGGCCCGCACGACCAGCCGCAAAGCATGTGTCCGGCCTTCGGTTCGCTGCGGGTGGGTCTGCGCATGCGACGCACGCAGACCATCCTGTCGGGTTCCGCCTGCTGCGTGTATGGCCTGACCTTCACCTCGCACTTTTACGGCGCGCGGCGAAGCGTGGGCTACGTGCCCTTTAACTCCGAGACGCTGGTCACCGGCAAGCTCTTCGAAGATATCCGCGAATCGGTGCATGCCCAGGCCGATCCCGAGAAGCTCGATGCGATCGTGGTCATCAATCTGTGCGTGCCGACGGCCAGCGGCGTCCCGCTGCAGCTGCTGCCCAAAGAGATCAACGGCGTGCGGGTCATCGGCATTGATGTGCCGGGCTTTGGCGTGCCCACCCATGCCGAGGCCAAGGACGTGCTGGCCGGCGCCATGCTGAAGTTCGCACGCGCCGAAGTAGCGGCCGGTCCGGTGCAGGCGCCCCGCGCCGGTCGCACAGACAAACCCACCATCACGCTGCTGGGCGAAATCTTCCCGGCCGATCCGATGATCATCGGCATGATGCTCGAGCCGATGGGCCTGGCCGCAGGCCCAGTGGTGCCCACACGCGAATGGCGCGAACTCTACAGCGCGCTGGACTGCGCAGCCGTCGCCGCACTGCATCCCTTCTACACAGCCAGCATCCGCGAATTCGAAGCCGCGGGCCGACCGGTCGTCGGATCTGCGCCGGTCGGTCATGACGGCACCGAAGCCTGGCTGCAGGCGGTGGGTCAGGCGGCAGGCGTGGCGCAAGAGCGCATCGATGCTGCGAAAAATCGCATCCTGCCGGCCATTCGCGGCGCGCTGTCCAAAACACCCATCACCGGGCGCATCACGATGAGCGGCTATGAAGGCTCCGAGCTGCTGGTGGCGCGGCTGCTGGTCGAAAGCGGTGCCGACCTGCGTTACGTGGGCAGTGCCTGCCCGCGCACTGCCTGGAATGATGCCGATCGCCAGTGGCTTGAAGCGCGCGGCGTGCATGTGCAGTTTCGCGCCTCGCTCGAGCAGGACATCGCGGCCATGCGCGAGTTCAAACCCGATCTCGCCATCGGCACGACCCCGGTGGTCCAGGCGGCCAAGCAGGCGCGCACGCCTTCGCTGTATTTCACCAACCTGATTTCGGCGCGGCCACTGATGGGACCGGCCGGAGCCGGGTCACTTGCCACGGTCATCAACACCGCCATCGCCAACAAGGCGCGCTTCGACACCATGCAGGACTTCTTCGAGGACGTCGGCACCGGCCACGCCTCGGGGGTGTGGGAAGGCGTGCCACAAGACCGGCCCGAGTTTCGCGAACACACGCGTCGACAGGTCATCAAGCTCATGAAGAAGCGCAAAGCCGAGGAGATGATCTGATGTTCGTCCTCGACCACGATCGCGCAGGCGGCTACTGGGGCGCGGTGTATGTCTTTACCGCGATCAAGGGATTGCAGGTGGTGATCGACGGCCCGGTGGGCTGCGAAAATCTGCCGGTCACCTCGGTGCTGCACTACACCGATGCGCTGCCGCCGCACGAGTTACCCATCGTGGTCACGGGCCTGGCCGAAGAGCAGCTCGGGCGAGAGGGCACTGAAGGGGCGATGAAGCGCGCACATGCCGTGCTCGATCCTGATCTGCCGTCTGTGGTGGTCACCGGTTCCATCGCCGAAATGATTGGTGGGGGCGTCACACCCGAAGGCACCAATCTGCAGCGCTTCTTGCCGCGCACCATCGACGAAGACCAGTGGCAATGTGCCAACCGTGCCATGTACTGGCTGTGGTCGGAATACGGTCTGCGCAAGGTGCCCGCCCGCAAGCCCCGCGCGCCCGGCGAAAAACCCCGCGTCAACATCATCGGCCCAAGCTACGGCACGTTCAATTCGCCCAGCGACCTGGCCGAGATCCGTCGCCTGGTGCAAGGCATCGGCGCCGAGATCAACATGGTCTTTCCGCTGGGCTCGCATCTGGCCGATGTGTCCAGGCTGGTGGAGGCCGACGTCAACATCTGCATGTACCGCGAGTTCGGCCGCATGCTGTGTGAAGCGCTCGACCGCCCGTATTTGCAGGCACCGATTGGCCTGCACAGCACCACCAAATTCCTGCGCAAGCTAGGCGAGCTTCTGGACCTGGATCCGGAGCCCTTCATCCAGCGCGAAAAGCACACCACGATCAAGCCGATCTGGGATCTGTGGCGCTCGGTCACACAAGATTTCTTCGGTACGGCCAGCTTCGCGGTGGTGGCCAATGAAACCTATTCGCGCGGCCTGCGTCACTTCCTCGAAGACGAGATGGGGCTGCCCTGCAACTTCGCCATTGCGCGCAAGCCAGGCGAAAAGACCGACAACGAAGCCGTCCGTCAGCTGGTGTACGACAAGCCACCGCTCGTGATGTTCGGCAGTTTCAACGAGCGCATGTATCTGGCCGAAGCCGGCAGCCGCGCCACCTACATCCCGGCGTCGTTTCCGGGCGCGATCATCCGGCGCCACACCGGTACGCCCTTCATGGGCTACGCGGGCGCCACGTATCTGCTGCAGGAAGTCTGCAACGCGCTGTTCGATGCGCTCTTTCACATCCTGCCGCTGGGCACCGAGATGGATCGCATCGATGCCACGCCCAGCCGTGCCTCGGGTTCTGCATCCATGCCATGGGATGCGCAGGCACATCGCAAGCTGGAAGAACTGATTGAGGCCGAGCCGGTGCTGGTGCGCATCTCGGCTGCCAAGCGAATGAGAGACAGGGCCGAACAGGATGCCCGTGCTGCCGGTGCGCAGCAGGTGGACCTGGAGCGGCTTGAGCGGTTGTTTGCTCGATCGAAGGTGGGACAGGCCGCGTGATCCGCGACTGGTCCATGCCCTCGATCGCGCAAGCAGGAGTCCGGGCTTGCCCGGCATTGGGGCGCTGCCACGGAGACGTGACAGCGGTGTGAGGCTTGCCGAAAGGCAATTCTTTGAAAGGCATCAAAGATGGCTGACAAAGTGAATCCGTCCGGTCTTACGGACGCGGAGTGCCAGGAATTCCATCAGTACTACCTGCAGGGTTACATCCTGTGGGCCGTGGGCGCATTCATTGCCCACAGTCTGGTGTGGATCTGGCGCCCCTGGTTCTGACGAAGTAACCAGCGACTAAGGAGGCAGTGATGGCGCAGGCGCATATCAATCAACACACCGGCGAATTCAGCAAACCGCTTGAAGGACTCCATCTGGTGTTCATCGTGCTGTTCGCGGCTTTTCTGGTGCTTGCCCTGTGCGGGCAGCTGCTCACCTGGAACTGGCGCACCTGGCTGCCGGGGGCAGAAGGCGCGGGATCGTTGTGGCACGGCGTGAAGTCTGCCGTCTACACGGTCATTTCCCACCTCAGTTAGAAAGGACTAAAACATGTGGCGTTACTGGCGAATCGTCGATCCGCGCAAAGCGATCATCCTCACGGGGCTTCTGATCGCTTTCGTGTCGACGAGCATCCACTTGATCCAAATCAGTGGCGATCGTTACAACATCAACTCCTGGCATCCCGACACCGTGAAAGCGGCGACGGCCCGGGCGGCTGCATCGCAAAACGCAGCCAACCCGAGCAAGTAACGGGAGCGTTCCAAGCGAACGGACTGGCGCGGCCGGGTCTTCAGCACCGGCTGCGCCTGTCAGGAAAAAAATAGGCTCTTCGTGTCGCCCGGGAACAGGGTGCACGCAGGGCGGAGGATCCAGACATGGCCATGCTGAGTTTTGAAAGAAAGTACCGGGTTCGCGGCGGCACCCTCGTCGGAGGCGACCTGTTCGACTTCTGGGTGGGCCCGTTCTTCGTGGGCTTCTTCGGTATCACCACCGCGTTCTTCACGCTTGTGGGCACCGCAATGATTCTGTGGGGTGCGGCCATGGGCCCGACCTGGAATCTCTGGCAGATCAGCATCGCGCCGCCGGACCTCGCCTACGGGTTGCGCATGGCACCGATGATGGAAGGCGGGTTGTGGCAGATCATCACCGTGTGTGCACTCGGGGCGTTCGTGTCCTGGATGCTGCGCGAGGTGGAGATCGCCAGAAAGCTGGGCATGGGTTACCACGTGCCCGTGGCCTTCGGCTTCGCGATCTTCGCGTACTTCACCTTGCAGGTGATCCGACCGGTGCTGATGGGCGCGTGGGGCCATGCGTTCCCTTACGGCATCTTCAGCCACCTGGACTGGGTGAGCAACGTCGCCTACCAGTACCTGCACTTCCACTACAACCCTGCGCATGCGATTGCAGCGAGTCTGTTCTTCGCGACGACGCTGGCACTGTCGATGCACGGCGGGCTGGTGCTGTCGGCGACCAACCCCAAGAAGGGTCAGGTCGTGAAGACACCGGAGCACGAAGACACGTTCTTCCGTGACTTCATCGGCTACTCGGTCGGCACGCTCGGCATTCACCGCCTGGGTCTGTTCCTGGCACTGGCCGCGGTGTGGTTTGCCGCCCTGTGCATCGTGATCAGCGGTCCGTTCTGGACCCGCGGCTGGCCTGAATGGTGGGGCTGGTGGCTGAACCTGCCGATCTGGCGTTCCTGAACCAGGCCCGCGTCGAGGAGATCCATCGTGGCTGAATATCAGAATCTGTTTACTGCGGTCCAACCGACTGGACCGCTACATGGCGGCGTGCCCCTGCCCCGGGAAGACTGGGAACGCACTGGCAAGCCTTTTCTCGTGCATCTGCTGGGTCGCCTGGGCAATGCCCAGATCGGGCCGGTGTACCTCGGCGGTTTGGGCGTGGCGTCGCTGGTGTTTGGCATCGCTGCCTTCAACATCATCGGCTTCAACATGCTGGCCTCGGTCGGCTGGAATCCGATCGAACTGGTGCGTCAGCTGTTCTGGCTCGCATTGGAGCCGCCCGCACCCGCCTATGGTCTGAGCATCCCGCCCCTGCAACAGGGCGGCTGGTGGCTCATCGTCGGCTTTCTGCTCACCGTGTCAATGATGCTGTGGTGGGCACGCACTTATCGGCGTGCACGCCAGCTCGGCATGGGCACGCATATCGCCTGGGCGTTTGCTGCGGCCATCTGGCTCTATCTGGTGTGCGGCTTCTTCCGCCCCATCATGATGGGCAGCTGGTCTGAAGCGGTGCCCTTCGGTGTGTGGCCGCACCTGGACTGGGTGTCGGCGCTGTCCTTGCGCCATGGCAATCTCTTCTACAACCCGTTCCACGCGCTGTCGATCGTTTTTCTGTACGGCTCAGTCCTGCTGTTTGCGATGCACGGCGCGACCATCCTGGCTGTCAGCCGCTTCGGTGGTGACCGCGAGATCGAACAGATCATCGACCGTGGCACGGCCTCGGAGCGTGCTGCGCTCTTCTGGCGCTGGACGATGGGCTTCAACGCCACGATGGAGTCGATCCACCGTTGGGCTTGGTGGTTCGCAGTGCTGTGTCCGCTGACTGGTGGCATCGGGATCCTGCTCACCGGCCCGGTCGTCGACAACTGGTATCTGTGGGCTGCCAAGCATGGCGTGGTGCCTTCCTACCCGACCACCTACAAAGTGGTGGTGGATCCGGCTCTGCAGGCTGCCCGCGCCACCCCGGCTGTGCTGACTGCGGCGGCACCCGCTGCAGCACCTGTTGCGGCAAAAGCCGACGTGACCCGCACGCCGGACGGCGCGACGGTGTTCTTCAAGGTCGCCTCGACTGAAATCACCCCGACGCAAGCCGAAGTGCTCACGGAACTGGCCAACGAACTGAAAGGCAAGCCTCAGTTCAAGGCCACGATTTCCGGCTACCACTCGGCCACGGGCGATCTGGCTCAGAACCAGGAACTGGCCAAAGGACGTGCCTTCGCGGTGCGTGACTTCCTGGGCAAGGCAGGCATTGGCGAAGACCGTCTGGTCCTCGAAAAGCCGCTGCAGACCGAAGCCAACATCTCTGGTGAAGATCCGGTCGCACGTCGCGTCGAAATCAAAGTCGCAGGAGGCAACTGATGAGACAGGCTCTTTCACTGCGTGCACTCCTTCTGCCGGTCCTTGCAGCCGCCGTGCTGTCAGGCTGCGAGCGGCCGCCCATCGAGTCGGTACAAAGCGGTTACCGCGGCACCGGCATGGAACAGCTGTACAACCCGCGGATCTTGGCGGCACAAGCCGGCCTCAATAAGGTGCCCGATGCGCTGCCCGCAGTGGGTAGCGAGGGACCCAAGGCACGCGAGGTGTATCAGAACGTCAAGGTGCTGGGCGACCTCAGCGTGGGGCAGTTCACACGCCTGATGGTGGCCATGACCGCCTGGGTCTCGCCAAATGACGGCTGCAACTACTGCCACAACCCGCAGAACCTCGCCGACGACTCGAAGTACACCAAAGTCGTGGCGCGGCGCATGGTGGAGATGAACCAGCACATCAACGCCGACTGGAAGTCTCACGTCGGCGGCACAGGCGTCACGTGCTACACCTGCCACCGCGGCGAGCCTGTGCCCAACCAGGTGTGGTTCAAGCAGCCTGACCGCCCGAACGCGACCTCGCTGCTGGGCGACCTGGCCGGTCAGAACGCACCCTCACCCACTGTGGCCTTGTCGTCATTGCCCAACGATGTGCTCAGCGACTATCTGAAAGACGCCAAGCCGATCCGGGTCAATGGCAACGAGGCGCTGGCGCGGTTTGGCTCAGCAGGCAACAACATCTCGACGAAGCAGGCTGAACACACCTACGGCCTGATGATGCACATGTCGCAGTCGCTGGGCGTCAATTGCACCTTCTGCCACAACACGCAATCGTTCCAGTCGTGGGAAATCTCCCCACCGCAGCGGGCGACGGCGTGGCATGGCATCCGGATGGCACGCGATCTGAACACCGACTACATGACGCCGCTGACCGGCACCTTCCCTGACAACAGGAAGGGGCCCACGGGTGATGTCGCGAAGGTCGGGTGCGGCACGTGCCACCAGGGTGCGAACAAGCCCTTGAACGGCGCGCAGATGGCCAAGCATCACCCCGAGTTGTTGGGTCCGATCCCAGCCAGCGCACCGACGGCTGCAGCACCGGTGGCCACCGCGGTGGTGGCGGCCAGCACCACAGGCAATGCGGGAGCGACCGCAGCCGGCTCGAAGTAAGTGATCGGCGGATCGGCCGGTGGGCCGCAAGGCACGCACCGGTCGCATCCGGGCCCCGATCCTGCACACCAAGGTGCCCGGCCCTGGGGCGCCTCGCCCACCGGGCCGGCGCCCGAAGCGACCTCTCTTAAGTCAACCGTTGCTGCGCCCGATATGGGCGCTCCCCCCAAGGTGATCGGCGGCCGCGACGCCCATGGCGTCCCGCGGTTCGATCAGCACGTCCCGCAAGGCGGCTACCTCTGGTGGTACATCGATGCGCTGAGCGATGACGGCCGCCATGGGCTGAGCATCATCGCCTTCGTGGGCAGCGTGTTTTCGCCCTATTACGCCTGGGCGCGTGCCAATGGCCGCGGCGACCCCGATAACTTCTGCGCCATCAACGTGGCACTCTATGGCGCCGGTGGCCGTCGCTGGGCCATGACCGAGCGGGGTCGGCGCAGCATGCATCGCGAGCGCAGTGCTTTTGTCGTGGGGCCAAGCCAGATGGCGTGGGAACAGGATGCACTGACCGTTCGGTTCGACGAACGCGCAGCCCCCATTCCTCGACGGGTACGCGGTCAGATCCGACTGCATACCGAAGGTCTGTGCCGCTTCGTTGCCGGGCTTGATGCGGCAGGCCGTCATCGTTGGGGACCCATTGCGCCGTGCGCACGCATCGAGGTTGAGCTCGAGCATCCATCGGTACGCTGGAGCGGCGCGGCCTATTTCGACTCCAATGAAGGCGATGAGCCGATCGATCGCGCCTTTCATGACTGGGACTGGTCGCGGGCCCGCATGCGCGACGGCACCACTGCTGTGATCTATGACGTGCGCCCCAGGGCAGGCGCTGCACGGGTGATTGCGGAGCGGTTCGAACCGAACGGGCGGTTTACGCCCTTCTCATTCCCTGAGCGCCAGCTGCTGCCGTCCTCGATGTGGCGCATCGCGCGCGGCGTGCGCAGCGACCCGGGGTATCGGCCACGCGTGGTGGACACCCTGGAAGACACGCCGTTTTACGTGCGCTCGACGCTGGACTGCAGCCTGATGGGAGAGCCTGTCACGGCCATTCATGAATCGATCAGCATGCCGCGGCTGACCTCGCTGCCGGTGCGCCTGATGCTGCCCTGGAAGATGCCGCGCCTGGCCTGAGCGGGTGCGGTCTCCCGGCTTCTATTCACTGCCCTGCCGGGCCCGCTCCTGAGCTCGCTGCAGTTCGCGCGGCCCGAATGACGAGGCCAGTCGGCCCTCGGCCGCCAGCCCTTCTAGGTAATGACGCTCGATGTCCGGTGCGGCGCGCAGCAACTCGCGCTCGCCCATCGGGGTATGCAGCAACACGCGCAACCAGTGCAGCCACCGTACCCAGCCCGGCACCCAGATGCGCCGATCGCGCCGCGCAATGCCATCGACCATGAGGCACGCTGCCTGGGCCGCATCGACTTCCACGTTCATCTGCTTCGGCATCGTCTGGCGCAGCCGAACGAACCCGGGATGCAAGGCGCCTTCGGTGACCAGGGGCGTGCGCACCCACGCGGCATGGATGGCGCCCACACCCACATGATGCTCGGCCAGCTCGATGCGCCAGGCGTTGCACATGGCCTCGACCGCGGCTTTGGAGGCGGCATAGGCTGAGAGTGCGGGGGGATGCGCAAAAGAGGACGACGACGCCGTGACCGCGATAAAGCCGCGCTGTGCCACGACATGCGGCAACGCGGCACGCACGGTGTTGAACACGCCCATCACGTTGACGTCGATCACCCGCTTCCAGGCCACCGGGTCGATATGCGCCAGTTGCCCGAAGGCCGCCACCCCGGCGTTAGCCCAGACCACATCGATCCGACCATGACGCCCGAGCGCAGCCTGCACCGCGGCTTCGCAGGCAGCCATGTCGGTGACATCGGCTACCACGCAGAGGGTGTCGCCTCCCAGCGCGTGCGCCAGGGGTTCGATCATGTGGCGGTCGATGTCGACCAGAATCGGACAGGCGCCGCGCGCCTTCAGTTCATGTGCGGCGGCGGCACCGATGCCCGAACCGGCGCCCGTCAGCAACACCACCTGCCCGGCCATGGATGGCACGGCGCGGGCCATGGCCTCAGACAGCCTTGGAAACCATGAAGTACAGGATGGGCAGCGGCAGCAGGGTCGCCACCGCACCGGTGATCTGCCAGATGCGTGACAGCTGCAGATACTCAGGTGTGATGCGATCGGTGCGGGCCAGCAACGCGCGTTGCTTGAGTTGAATCGGCACCAGAACGATGGCCCAGATCAAGCCAGACAGGCCAAAGAGAATGTAAGACCAGCGAATCCAGGGGTGCGCCGACTCGCCGCCCAGCGGGTGGGCCATCATCGTGCCGGTCAGCACCACGCCGAGCGCGCCCGTCAGAGTAAACAGCAGGTCGGTGATGAGCACCATCCGGTTGCTGAACGAAATGATCTTGTGATCGCGCGTGCGTTCAGCAAGCGCCGCCCAGGTGCCGCTCACGATCACATTGCCCAGGAACAGGCAAGCGCTCATGACATGCACGGTCTTGAGGGTGGCGCTCATGCCTGGGGTCCGCCAGGTGTGGATTCACGCGAAGGCGGTGCTTCTTCGCGTGCTTGCTGAGTCGCCTGCTCGGCCGCCTTGCGCCGATCCGTTCGGATCTGCCTCATTTGCCACCAATAAAAACCGATGCCCAGCGCCACAAAGAGCAGCGCCTCGATGAGCTTGTCTGCGGTTTGCATGGCAACAGGCAGATATTCAAACGTATCGACTCATCACACCATCGCTCGCCTTAGCGGGGCGCGCGGTCGTGCTCGGCCAGGCGTGCAAAGAGATCAGTCGCCCAGGTCATCTTTTCGTCGAAGGAGCGCGTGGGCACCCGCAACGGGCCGGAGCGCTGCGCGGACGGTTCTGCACAAGACGTGCCCGACGCGGCGTCCACCAGGAACTGGATCGCTGGCAACGGGCCGGGCTCGGGCACGGACGCCCTGGGCGGACTGATCCAGGCCCCTGCCGCCTGAGTGATCAGGGCGAGCTTGCGCCCGCCCGAGACCACCGCACGATGGTTCACCGAATCCAGGCCGTCGCGGCGCAACTGCTGCCCGATCTCGGCATAGACCAACTGCGCGGCGCGTATCGCAGGACGGCAGTCCCGGGGCAGCGCGGCAATGCCGCCTTCGGCGCGGCGATAAAGATCGTCCGCCGCGCGCAGCAGGCGGTCAACCACCGCCGCGATGGTGCTGTCGAACACCGGGTCGCTCAGCCAGGACTGCGGATCGACGCCAGCCTCGCGCAGCCACTGCAGCGGCACGAAGAGCCGCCCTGCCCGCGCGTCTTCTCCCACATCGCGTGCGATGTTGGTGAGTTGCATGGCCACGCCCAGTTCACAGGCCCGCGCCAGGGCACCGGCCGATCGCGTGTCCATGATCAGCGCCATCATGGCGCCAACCGTGCCAGCCACGCGCGCACCATAAGCCTGCAGGTCGGCCAGCGTTTCGTAGTGGCGCCCGTTCGCATCCCACACGAATCCTTCAATCAGCGCATCGAGCAGGGCGCGCGGGATCGCATAGCGCGCCACCACCGGTGCCAGCGCACGGTCCGCGTCGAACGCTTCGGGCTGGCCTCGGTAAATCGCGTCGAGCCGGCGCTGCAGCAGCGCTACGGCAGCATGCTTGTCTTCACCGAGGTCGATCGCATCGTCCGCCAATCGGCAAAAGGCATAGAGCGCCGTTGCCGGAGCCCGCACTCGAGCAGGCAACAACAGCGAGGCGGCAAAGAACGTCTTGGAGCCACCACGCATCAGCGTGCGCAGGGCGTCTGCGTCCACACCCTCAGTGGCGGGCTGCGCTTGAGCGGCGCCTGGATCGCGATCGGAAAGGTTCGAAGGCTGCATGATGGGTCACTCGGCTTGCGCGTCAGGGTAAGACCTGAAAGGGTCGCTAGTGGACTCGGCTTCCACCCTGCGGGGCGGGAGATCGATTGGAAGGGATAGCAGGCAAGGCGGGGGGTGCAGCCATGCCGGATGCCTGGCCGCGCTCACGTAATGCCCAGCGCCACAACGCCGTCGAGGGCAGTGGCAGCATCAGCAGCAGGTGTTCGAGAATGGCCAGCGCCAGCAGGGTTCCCACCAGCACCAGACCCACCGCCGCCCAGGGTCGGTCCACCTCCTGCAAGCGCAGCGCCATGGCCACGAGGATGACGCTGGAGGCGGCCACGCAGAAGGGAAACAGCCCGTTCATCGTGCGGCGTCTGAAGAAGCTCCCCATGTAGGCCAGGTGCTCCGGCAGCAGCTCCTTGCCGGTGTTGCGCACACCCAGGAAGAGGTTGAGCTTGGCACTGATGCGCATGACCCACAGGACCAGAAAAGTCCAGGTCCCCACTTGATTGGGCGCATCGTAGGTCAGGATCAGGATCGCCAAGCCGACTGCCGCGATCGCCAGTTCGTGCCACAAGATCGCGCCCACGGCGTGGCCGAACCGTTCGCTGCGCGGCGCATCGTCAGGCGACGGCTGCTTGCGCGGCCCCGTGATCCAGCCGGTCAAAAAGCTGAGTTCGTGCCAGCCCCACACCAGCAGGGCGCAGGCAAAGCCGCAATAGCTCGCCTGGACCGTGGTCTGACCCGACGCGCGAACCAGCCCGATCAGCGCCGCTACCGCCAACAAGCTCGAGATGAGCAGGCTCCAGCGAAAGGTGCCACGCGGCAGTCCGTCGAGCAGCAGCACCAGGCCGGTACTGAACCACCAGACAAAGACTGCAAACGACGCAGCGATGAGCAAGTCGGCCATGGGGACGCGCAGCGCAAGCGTGGGCGAATTACCAGGCGGGCGCGGTGCGCACCTGCGTGGGCAATGCGTGGCGCTGCACCGGCAACACGAAAAGGCGCGCGAAGGTGGCAGCACCGGCCACCGCCCAACCGGCGCGCTTGACCAGGCCCATCACACCGCCCTGGGCGCGGGCTGCATTGATGCCTTCCTGCGCCTTGACCAGTCGCGTCATGCCAGCACGAAACGCTGGATGATCAATGTCCAGTGAAATAGGAAAGACCTGCTTGGAGATCTCGGAGGTGATGCGAAAGACCGTGTAGTCGTAATCGGTCGACTCCAGGCCCATGGCCCGATGCAACATCGGACGCGTGTGATCACGCACGTACATCGTGGCGTAAACCGCCAGCAGGAAAAAGCGGATCCAGAGCAGATTGCCGCCGCGCAGCAGGTGCGGATTGGCGCGCATGATCAGCGCAAAGGACTCGCCATGGCGAAATTCATCGTTGCACCACCGGTGAAACCATTTGAAGATCGGATGAAAGCGCTTGTCGGGATTGCGCTCCAGTTGCCGATAGATCGTGATGTAACGCGCGTAGCCGATCTTCTCCGACAGATAGGTGGCGTAGAAAATGTACTTAGGCTTGAAGTACGTATAGGCCTTGGTGCGCTTGAGGCCACCCAGATCCAGACCAATGCCCAGATCCTTGAGCGATTGATTGATGAAGCCGGCATGGCGCGACTCATCGCGCGCCATGAAGCGCATCAGCGTCTTGATGTCGGGATTGGTCACGTTTTTCTGAATCTCGTTGTACAGAATGCAGCCCGAAAACTCCGAGGTCACCGAGGTGATCAGGAAGTCGATGAACTCCTGTCGCAGCTCGGGGCTCAGCTGCATGAACCGCTCTTGCACTTCCTCGATGAAATCCGGGCCGCGCTGAAAATGGTCGTGATTGTTGTCGCCTTCGTACTCGGCCATCATCGCGTCCCACTCGGAGCGCACCGATGACACATCAAGCCGGTCCATGGCGGCGAAATCGGTGGTGTAGAAGCGCGGGCTAAGCAGCGTTTCTTCGCGTGCCTTCTCGGCTGCGGCTTGGGGAGAACTGATGGCGTGGGTAGTGGCCATGGCGATGTCCTGGGTCAGGGCGTGCTGCGCGCGGGCAGCGCGAGCAAACGTGAAAAGTTAGCCGCGTTGGTGGGTCCGAATGACTCGAGCTCCACCCGCTTGCCGGTCGCGGGGTCATGCAGGGTGAGTCGACCATCGGCTTGCGCGATCAACTCAAAGGGGGCCTCGGAGCCCATCTCGCGCTGCTTGCGCTCCCGCGTCAGTGCCCGCAAGGAGCCACGCACAAAGCCCTGCTCACCGCGAATCTCCACAAGCTGCTGACCGCTGCCCGCATCAATGACCGCAATTGCGCCATCGGGCCTGTCCTCAAATCGCAGCGCGCGCTCAGCTACCCGCTCACCGGTCAGCGGATCGCGCCCGGCCGCACGCAGCTGGTCCGGCCCGTTGCCGGTCAGGCGCACCCAGCCCACGCTGATGAGCGAGACGGCAATCATTGCGCCCGCCGCCCAAAG
>JBIKKG010000047.1:0-18548 GCA_044360485.1 Burkholderiaceae bacterium
TCAGAATCGCTATGCCGCCCAGGATGACTCACTCTACGTTGTGCCGGGCTTCATTTACGTCGACGACAAATTCATCTACCTCGGTGATCGTGCCCGCTATTACCTCCACCGTGAGGGGCGATTGGCCTTGTTTGCCTTTGGCAGGGTGAGAACAGGCAATCTCAACCCGGAGAAAAATGCGGCGTTTCAGGGCATGCACAAGCGCAAATGGGAGGCTGAAGCCGGAATTGGCGGCAACCTCATCACCGATTTCGGCCTGTTCACTTTACGGGCGTCCAGTGACATCACGGGCACCAGCAAGGGTCAGGAGGCGCTGGCCTGGGTGGATTTTCCCGTGCTGTTTGAGCGCGCGCTGGTCATGCCTGGTCTTGGGGTCATGTGGCGATCTTCCCGTCTGGCCAATTACTACTTCGGTGGTGTCGGGGTCGACGAAGCCGCCCCCGGCCGGCCTGCCTACAACACCGGCTCCACCTTTTCGCCCATGGCGGCCGTGGTCACCACGTACCGCCTGAGCACAGAGTGGATCGCAACACTCTCCTTCGGCTACGAGTGGTATCACTCCGGCACCCGCAACAGTCCGCTGGTTCAGCACAAAGGCGAGGGATTCGCCATCGCGGGTCTTGGCTACATCTGGTGAGTGGGATGACCACGGCTGGTCGCTGATCCGAGGTTGCCATCAAAACCTTCCTTGTACTCGCGCCGCTGCTGGTGGTGGTCGGCTTGCTGGCCTCTGGACGTGTCAGTGCGCTGACGGCGGGCTTGATGGGGTTGCTGTCGACGTTCCTGGTCGCGGCTGCAACCACCGCGACCCCCGGTGCACGTCTATGGCATGACGTTCTGGTTGGTGGGTGGCTTGCATGGCTTGTCGTGTCCATCATTGCGACTGGCCTGTTCTTTTATCGCTGCATCCAGACCCGCAGTCCCGCCGAACGCGGGGAGGTGATGGCCGCGACGCCTCGCCGACTCTGGGCAGTCTGCTTTTTGCTAGCGCCCTTTGCCGAATCGGTGACTGGCTTTGGCGTAGGGTTCATCATTGCCCTGGCTGCGCTCAAGCGCCTGGGCGTCGTTGGTTTGCCGGCGCTGCTGTTCGGGCTGTTCAGTCAAACGCTCGTGCCCTGGGGGGCCTTGGCGGTCGGCACCACGGTGGGTGCGGGCCTGGCCGGAATACCGTTGAGCGACATGGGCGTGCGATCGGCCCTGCTGCAGGGTCCGATTCACGCGCTGTACCTGGTGCTCTACTGGCGGATTGCACGCAGTGCAGGCTTTCCTGTGGGGCCAGCGCAAAAGCTCGATGATCTGGCCTGGACGCTTGCACTGATCGCAGGGGTCTGTCTGACGAACGCATACGCGGAAGTCGAAATTGCAGGTGCCGCGCCGACCGCACTCCTGATGGCGCTGCGTTACTGGCGTGATGAGCGCCCCAATCGGCAGCAGTTGCTTGAAGCGTTGCGCGACCAGGCGCCCTACGTCATGTTGACGCTGGCGTTGTGTGCGACCCGGCTCATCGCACCATTGAGTCAGGCGCTCAAGCCGATTGGCCGCCTCGCGCCATTCGACGGGCAGCCTGCGTTTTCTCCCTTTTACGCACCTGGATTCTGGTTGGCCGCCATGGGTGGGCTGGTACTGCTGCAAACGCGAGCGTCCCTGCCCCGAGTGCTTGCCGACACGGCGAAAGGCGCCTGGCGTGCATGCCTGGTGACCTTGGCGTTCGTGGTGATGGCGCAGTTGTACGTCGGGACCGGTATGGCGCGGCAAATTGCCGAGGCGCTGCATCTCTCAGTGGGTCGCTGGTCGGTGGCTGGCGTGCCGCTCTTTGCGGCAGTGGCTGGGTTTCTGACCGGGAGCGGTGCCGCCTCCAACGCCATGTTGATGCCCATGCTCAGCGCATTGGCGCGGGCATTGCAGCTCGACAGTGCCTGGCTGGCTGCGATTCAGAACACGGTGTGCGCCAATCTGAGCATGCTCTCGCCGATGCGGGTCTCGATGGGCGCAGCCGTGCTGGGCTTTGCCGGCTCGGAAGGCATGCTCTATCGCAAGGCCTGGCCTCTTGCGCTGCCTGCGTTGATCGTAGGGATGGTCGCTGTTGCCTTGATGCTCCTGGGTGGCTGAGTGGCTTGGCGTCAGGGTTGTGTGGACACGACTCACCATGGCCGTTGCGCCCGCTACACTTGACGCTCAAAGGTCGGCGTTGCCGACGCGCACCTAGCGAGTAGTCCAATGAAGGGCATGATCTTCACTGAGTTCCTCGAACTCGTCGAACGCACTTATTCCCCCGAGATGGCAGATGAACTGATCGATGCAAGCGATCTGCCTTCGGGTGGCGCCTACACCTCGGTTGGAAACTATGACCACCGCGAGATGGTCGCGCTGGTCATGGCCTTGCACCGACGTACAGATCGGCCGGTCGATGAGCTGCTGCACTGGTTCGGTCTGAATCTCTTCACGACTCTGGCGGCAGGTTTTCCTGTATTTTTTGAAGGCAAGTCCCATCCCTTTGATGTGCTCAGCGGTATCGAGACAGTGATTCATACCGAGGTACGCAAGCTGTATCCAGACGCCGAGCTGCCTGAGTTCACCGTGCTCAGGCCAGCGCCTGACACCCTGCAACTCGACTATCGCTCGCCCCGCTGCATGGACGATGTGGCGCATGGTTTGATCGATGGCTGTCTTGCGCACTTTGATCGACCGGTTTCGCTCACGCGGCGTCCCCTGGGCCGCACCCAGGCTGACGGGACCCGGTTCACGCTGGTTGATCCGTGACCGACGACGCACTCCAACGACTGGAGCGCCGCGCGCAACGTGAGCGACTGGCCCGCAAGCGGGCCGAAGCCTTGCTCGAGGAGCGTAGCCGCGAGCTCTTTGTCACCAACGAAGCTCTGATGCGCTTGACGGCATCGCTGGAGCAGCAGGTGGCGGTGCGAACCCTGGAGTTGGAACAGGCGCTTCAGCGTGCTGAAACCGCGACACAGGCCAAGACGTTATTCCTGGCCACGATGAGCCATGAATTGCGCACGCCCATGAATGGCGTGCTGGGCATGGCGCAGTTGTTGCAGGACGAACCGCTCAGCGACCTGCAGCGCCACTGTGTGGGAATCATCGTATCCAGTGGCGAGTTGCTGTTGTCACTGATCGACGATGTCCTCGACTTCTCGAAAGTCGAGGCGGATCGTATGCGACTCGAGGCGCTGCCCTATTCGCCTAGAGCATCCATCGCCGCGGTGTCCGAACTGGTGCGACCGTTGGCGCATGAAAAGGGGCTGACTTATCGGGTGCGGATCGGGCCAGAGGTGCCGCAACGTCTGATCGGCGACGATATGCGGCTGCGCCAGATCCTGTTGAACCTGTTGTCCAACGCAGTCAAGTTCACCGCAACTGGTCACGTCGACATCGACCTCTCGACACAGGGCACGCCCGAAGAGGACCACATCCGCCTGCGACTGTGCGTCAAAGACTCCGGGATCGGGATCGCTGCGGAGCGTCAGCAAGCCATTTTCGAGCCGTTCGAACAAGCCCACGTCTCGACGACGCGGTCTTTCGGCGGCACCGGACTGGGTCTGGCGATCGTCAGTCGTATTGCGCTGCTGATGGACGGGCAGATCGAACTTCACAGCATGCTGGGGCAAGGCTCTGAGTTTTGCCTGACCTGGCGCGCAAGGTTGGCGCTACCCAGTGATGAAGTGCCTCAGGATAGGGTGTCTGTCTTCCGCACGTTCCCCAGAGCGGCTGCCGGGCTTGTCGTAGCGCCTGCCCCCGTTCGATCTGCGATCCTGCGCGTCTTGGTGGCCGAGGATAATGCGGTCAACAGCACCCTGATTCGCTTGGTGCTGGAGCGTGAAGGCGTTGAGCCGGTGATGGTGTCGGACGGGGCCCAAGCGCTTGAACAGATCCAGCGTCAGACATTCGACCTGGTCCTGATGGACATTCAGATGCCGGTCATGGATGGCCTGACCGCCACGCGGCGCTTGCGGGCGCTTGCGCTGGATCGACAGCCGAAGGTGGTGGCCATGACGGCGAATGTATTCAAGGAGGACCGCGCCGCCTGCCTGGCTGCGGGCATGGACGACTTCCTGGCCAAACCGTTCCGGTTGGAGGAGGTGCGGCGCATCCTGGCCGATCTGCGCCGCGGGGCCGACGCAGATCTGATGGCCCACAGGCTTAGACCCGCTTGAGGTCGGGGTCGCCCTTCAGACCCTCATCCAGCTGCACGCCGAACGTGTTGAGCAGCATTGAAACTTGAGTGTACTGGCCTGCAGTGAACACTACGTCCATGCACTGTCTTTCACTGAAGTGCGCGCGCAAGCCCTGCCAGTTCGGTTCGGTGATGAAGTGCTCCCGGTTCAGGTCGTCACAGGCTCGAATCAGGGCGGCATCGGCCTCACTCCAGCCGTCCGTATCGGCGCCCGCTTTGATGGCACTGATTTCGGCGTCGGTCAGTCCGGCGCGCTTGCCGATTTCGACGTGTTGCGCCCATTCGTAGCCAGAGCGGCAGAGGAACCCGATCCGCAGGATCACGATTTCGCGCTCGCGGGCGGCCAGTGAGTTGCGCTTGCTGAGGATGTAATTGCCCCAGGACAGAAAAGCGCGCATGCCGTCGGGGTGCCCAAGCAGCGTGCGAAAAATGTTGAACATCTTGCCGCGGGCCAGCATGGGCTCGGCGAGCGCCTTTTGCTCGTCGGTCCACTGATCCTGGGGTACGGGCGCAATGCGTGGCGCATTCAATCTCATGACGGGTCTCCCTTTTGTAGGCGATCCGTATTCTGCCTGTCTGAGCGGTGCCAGGCCTGGGCCTGTGTTACGGTTTTCGTTCCCCCAGCATTCGGAAGCCTTCCCATGCAATCCTGGCGTATCGGTTCGGTCACGGTGACCAAGATCGTCGAACTCGAGGCCACCGGTGGCTCGAAGTTCCTCCTGCCCCAGGCCACCCGTGAAGCCTGCCTCGCGATTCCCTGGCTGCAGCCGCACTTCATGGACGAAGAAGGGCGCCTGAAGATGAGCGTGCATGCCCTGGTCATTCAAACCCCGACGCGCCGGATCATCGTGGACACCTGTCTGGGCAACGACAAGGAAGGCCGAGGAGTGCCAGGCTGGAACAAGCTTCAGGGCCCCTTTCTGCGCGACCTGGCTGCAGCGGGTTTCCCACGTGAGTCCATTGACACGGTGATGTGCACGCATCTGCATGTCGACCATGTGGGCTGGAACACCATGCTGGTGGATGGCAAGTGGGTGCCCACCTTTCCGAATGCGCGTTATCTCATGGCGCGCACCGAGTTTGAATACTGGCAGGCTAAACGCGATTCGGCCGAGCACAACGCGATCTTCGATGATTCGGTCAAGCCGGTCTTCGAGGCGGGGCTGGTCGACCTGGTCGAGACGACTCATCAGATCTGTGACGAGGTGCGACTGGTCCCTACAGTGGGCCACACACCGGGCCATTGCAGCGTGTCCATTTCAAGCGGCGGGCACGAGGCGCTGATCACCGGCGACTTTGTCCATCATCCCTGCCAGATGGCCATGCCCGCCTGGGCGGCGACGGTCGACTACGACTCCGTGCAGTCCACGCGCACCCGGCGCGAGGTCTTCGGGCGCCTGGCCGGGACGTCGACGCTGGTGATCGGTACGCATTTTGCGGGCCCCACCGCAGGCCATATCAAGCCGGACGGCGACGCCTTCCGTATGGAGGTCTGACATGGCCCGTGCGATGGTGAGCGCGCCTCAGCCCGAGGCGGTTGAAGCCGGGCTGGACATGCTGGCAGCCGGTGGCAATGTGGTGGATGCCGCGATCTGCGCGGGGTTGGTGCAAGCCGCGGTTGATCCGCAAATGTGTGGCATTGCAGGCTTTGGTTCGATGCATATTCACCTGCCTGCGCAGGGCGTGCATACGATCATCGATTTTCATGGCCGGGCGCCGCTCGCGACCCGCCCTGACATGTGGCAGGACCTCATCGTGCGTGAGTGCGATGATGGATTTGGTTTTGTGCTGCGTGGTGAAGTCAACGAAATCGGTTATCAGTCGATGACCACACCGCTCACCATCAAGGCTTTTGACGAGGCGCTCAAGCGCTTCGGTACGCGAAAGCTGTCCGACGTCATCGGTCCCGCCATTGACTGGTGTGAGAACGGGTTTCCGGTGCGCCCGCACGTGCATCATTTCTGGATGCAGCCGGCCTTGTCCGGGCGCATCGAGCGTATCCGCGTGCTCCGTGACCATCCTGCGGCAGCCAAGATCTATCTGAAACCGAACGGCGCACCCCGGTCGGTCGGCGAGCGGGTGCACAACCCCGATATGGCCCGCACCTTCGCGCGTCTGGCGTCGCAGGGCGTGGACGATTTTTATCACGGAGAGATTGCGCACCGCATGGATGCCGACATGCGCGCTCATGGCGGATTGCTGTCTGCACGCGACCTCGAGCAATGCAGCACCGAGACCAACGCCCCGCTGTGGACGACGTACCGGGGGCATCGTGTGGCGACCAACCAGCCACCCGGCGGTGGTCTGATGATTGTTCTGATGCTCAACATCCTCGAGCAGTTCGATCTGGCGGCAATGGGTCACAACTCACCCGATTACATCGCCACGGTGAGTGAAGCCATGAAGATCGCGACGGCCGAAAAGGATGCCCGTATGGGTGATCCCCGATTCGTCGACATTCCGATGGCTGAACTCACGTCCAAGGCGTTTGCACAGCGCATGGCGCAACGCATTCGCAGTGGCATCAAGACCTCCGTGCCACGCATGAACGCGGGCGCACCCGAGAGCAAAGACACCACCCATCTGTGCGTGGCCGATGCCAGCGGCGCCTGCGTGACCATGACGCATTCGCTGGGATCCAGTTCCGGTGTGGTGACCGAAGGCCTGGGCTTCATGTACAACAACGCCATGATGGTGTTCGACCCGCGTCCTGGTCGCGCAGGGTCTTTGGCACCTGGCAAAGCGCGCTTCACGGCGCTGTCGCCCACCATCGTCTTTCGCGGTGATACGCCATTCTTTGCAGTGGGTTCGCCGGGCGGCACCACGATCACCATGGGCAATCTGCAGGCGATCCTCAATGCCGTCGATTTCGGCATGAATGCGCAGGAGGCTGTACAGGCGCCACGTTTTTGCGCGACCTCCGATACCATCGAGTTGACCAACCGCATCCTGCATGCCACGCAGCGCACGCTGGAATCGCGGGGCTATCCGGTGATGCGGCATGCCTACAGTCACATGTTTCCGCTTGTGCACGCTATTCGCCTGGCTGACGGCCAGCTGGATGGTGGCGCCGATCCCGCCGGCGACGGCATGGCAGCAGCCTTCTGACCCCGACAGGACGCGATATGTCTGACACTCTGGTCCAAGGTTTTTCACGCGAGCGGCTTGCCCGCATCGACCGGTTTCTTGCCGAGAAATACATCGAGACGGGCAAGCTGCCGTGTGCCCAGGTGCAGGTCTTGCGCAAGGGCGAAGTGGTGCACGAAGCGGTCATGGGTCAGGCCGACCGCGAGCGCCAGGTCGCGCTCACGCGTGATGCCGTCTACCGCATCTATTCCATGACCAAGCCGATCACGAGCCTGGCGTTCATGATGCTGGTCGAAGAAGGCAAGGTGGCACTCGATGATCCGGTCACCCGTTTCATCCCCGAATGGAAACATCTGGGCGTTTATTCGGCCGGTACCGGACCGTGGGTGACCACGCCCACTGCGCGCCCCATGCAGATGGTCGATCTGCTGCGCCACACCTCGGGGCTGACCTATGGGTTCCAGATGCGCACCAATGTGGATGCCGCCTACCGCACGTTGAAAGTGGCGGATCGTGACCGCTCGTTGGACGTCACCCGTTTCGTGGATGAGCTGTCGCGCCTGCCGCTCGAGTTTTCGCCTGGCGATGCCTGGAACTATTCCATCTCCACCGATGTGCTGGGCGTGCTGATCGAACGCATCACGGGCCGCCCCTTTCAGGACGACTTGAAGTCACGCATTTTTGATCCCTTGCAGATGCACGAGACCAGCTTCGTGGTGCGCGAGGATCAGGCCGATCGCTTTGCCGCCTGCTATCTGCCCACGCCTCAGGGAGGCATGAACCTGCTCGATGATCCGCAAAAGAGCGCGTTCCTGAAGTCGCCGACCTTTTACTCGGGCGGTGGTGGTCTGGTGTCCACCGCGGATGACTACATGAAGTTCTGCCGCATGCTGCTGGCGGGTGGCGAAGCCAATGGTCATCGGCTGATTTCTCCCGCCACCCTGCGCCTGATGACGGCCAACCATTTGCCGGGCGGCAAGGATCTGACCGCGTTGTCGCGCTCGCTGTTTTCGGAGTCGACTAATGCCGGCGTGGGATTTGGTCTCGGATTTGCCGTGGTCTTCGATCCGGTCAGCGCCATGGTGCCGTCGAGCCCGGGCGAGTATTACTGGGGAGGCGCTGCGTCCACAGCCTTCTGGATCGATCCGGTGGAAGACATCGCGGTGGTGTTCATGACCCAACTGCTGGGGTCGAGCACCTATCCTGTGCGTCGCGAGCTGCGCACCCTTGTCTACTCGGCGCTGGTCCAACCCAATCGAACACGCTATTGATCTGGACTTGGGCCGCCACGGCCGCCTAAGTCACACTCTGCAGTTTTGAACCTTTCTACACACACAAGGAGACGACACCATGGCACTTGACCATCAAGCAGTGGGCCGCACCGCGGGCCCGACCGAAGTCAGCTGGGATTCGCGCGATGCCATGCTGTATGCGCTGGGCGTTGGCGCAGGGCAGGCCGATCCGTTCAAGGAACTCAACCTCACCACCGAAAACTCAGCCGGCCACGAGCAGGTCATGCTGCCGGTCTACGGTGTGGTGATTACCCAGCGCGCCTCGGCACGCCCCGACATGGGGGCCGTCGATCGCACCAAACTCGTCCACGCCGAGCAGGGGTTCACGCTGCACAAGCCTTTGCCACTGCAAGGCACGGCGCGGGTCACCGGCAAGATCACGGGCATCTTCGACAAAGGGTCCGGTGCGCTGGTGACCACCACCGCAGACGTGGTCGACGCCGCCACCGGCGAGTTGCTGGTCTCGACCAACTCTGCGGCCTTCATTCGCGGTGAGGGCGGCTGGGGTGGCGACAAGGGCCCGGCGGGTCCGGCGCCGGTGCCTACGCGCGCACCAGATGTGCAGGTCTCCAGTCCCACACGCGACGACCAGGCCTTGCTCTATCGGCTGAGCGGCGATCGCAACCCGCTGCACAGCGACCCGGAATTTGCGCGCCGCGGTGGTTTTGACAAGCCGATCCTGCATGGGATGTGCACCTATGGCATCACCAGCCGCCTGCTGATTCAGGCCATGTGCGCAGGCGATCCGCGCAAAGTGAAGGGCATGTCGGCGCGCTTCACTAAGCCGGTCATTCCCGGCGACGAGCTCACCGTGCAGGCCTGGGTCGAGGGTGGTGTGATCCGCTTTCGCACCCTGGGCGCCGGCGGCGCGACCGTGCTCGATTTCGGCACCCTGACACTGAACTGACATGCCCCTGCCGCTGCAGCACATCACCACCCGAACCGGGCTGGTGTTCGATGCCTGGATCGACGGACCGCAGAATGGTGAGCCCGTGCTGATGTTGCACGGGTATCCGCAGTCTCGACATACCTGGCGTGACCAGATCCCGGCGCTGGTTGCGGCGGGTTACCGGGTGGTGGCCCCCGATCAGCGGGGCTATTCTCCCGGCGCACGTCCGGACCCTGCGGATCTTTCCCACTATCACTACGACCGACTCGTCGCTGACGCGCTGGACATCATGGATGCCGCAGTGGGCGAGGGTTGTCGGTTTCATCTGGTGGGTCACGACTGGGGCGGGCAAGTGTCGTGGGGTGTGGCCGATCGCCATCCCGACCGGGTGGTGTCCTTGTCCATCCTGTCACGCCCCCATCCCAGTGCCTTCGTGCGCGCACTGCAGGCGCCCGACGGTGAACAGAAGCATCGCTCGCGCCACCACCGCGCCTTCCTCGATCCCAAGACCGGGCCGATGATGCTGGAAGACGGTGCCCGTCGCCTGCGCGAACGATTGTCGGAATCCGGCGTGCCGCCCGATGCTGTGGACCTCTATGTTTCCGTACTGGGGCATCCCGACGCCTTGGAAGCGGCGCTGGGCTGGTATCGCGCGCAGCGCGAACTCAGGGTCGAGTTGGGCCGTATTCGCGTACCGGTCATGTACATCTGGGGCGATGCCGACTACACCGTGACGCCCATGGCCGCACAAGGTACGGCCGAGTTCGTCAGCGGGCCCTGGCGCTTTGAAGTGCTGCCGGGCGTGGGGCATTTTTCAACCGACCAACAGCCACAGCGCGTGAGCGAACTGCTGCTCGAGCACCTGCGTGCCTACCCGGCCTGAGCGCGCACCCGATCACTCATTACACCAGGAGAAGACGATGTTGAAGACGCGATTCACCGAGATGTTCGGGATTCAACACCCGATCGTGCAGGGCGGCATGCAATGGGTGGGGCGGGCCGAACTGGTAGCCGCTGTGGCCAATGCTGGCGCACTGGGGTTCATCACGGCGCTCACCCAGCCCACCCCGGATGATCTGCGCAAAGAGATTGCCCGCTGCCGTGAGATGACTGACAAACCGTTCGGCGTGAACCTCACCATTTTGCCCGCGCTCAAGCCTCCGCCGTATGCCGAGTACCGTCAGGCGATCGTGGAGTCGGGCGTCAAGATTGTGGAGACCGCTGGCAATAATCCGCAGGAGCATATTGCCGAGCTGAAAAAGCATGGCGTGAAGGTGATCCACAAGTGCACCGCGGTTCGGCATGCCCTCAAGGCCGAGAGCATTGGCGCCGATGCGATCTCCATCGATGGTTTCGAGTGCGCCGGCCATCCCGGTGAAGATGACACTCCGGGCCTGGTCCTGATTCCTGCCGCCGCTGACAAAGTGAAGATCCCGATGATTGCCTCGGGCGGCTTTGGTGATGCCCGTGGCTTGGTGGCGGCGCTGGCGCTGGGCGCAGAGGGCATCAACATGGGAACGCGCTTCATGGCGACCGTGGAAAGCCCGATTCATCAGCGCGTCAAAGAGCAGATCGTCGCCAATGATGAGCGCGCCACCGAACTGATTTTTCGCACGCTGCGCAATACGTCCCGCGTGGCCAGCAATGCGGTCAGCCGTGAAGTGGTGGCCATCGAGAAAAAAGGCGGCGCCACCATCGACGATCTGAAGCATCTGGTGGCCGGTCAGCGTGGCAGGGTGGTGTACGAGACGGGTGATCCGGAGTTTGGGATTTGGTCGGCTGGCATGGTGCAGGGTCTGATCCATGACATCCCTACCTGTGCCGAGCTGGTCTCGCGCATCGTGCGCGAAGCCGAAGCGATCATCTCCGCCAGATTGGACCGCATGCGGGTCGCCTGACGGCGAGATCTCAGGGGGCGTTCCAGCCGTCCGTGAGGGTGTGCAGGAACGCCACGACGTCGTCGACCTGGGCGTCGCTTAGCGCAGGCATCTGGCCACGCTTTCGATCGTAGGGTGCTTCGCGGTTCACGTTTCCGTGCAGCGACTGCGGCAGGTCATCGAAGACCTTCACCCGACCGTCGGCGCCGCGCGGGTACCACTTCTGGGGATGTGTATCGCGCTGCACGTAAAAGAGGGTCGCCTCGCGCAGGGAGTCGAATCGGCCGTTGTGAAAGTAGACAGGGCGACGTGCCACATTGCGCAGGGTGGGTACCTTGAAGGCACCACACAGGTCCAGGCGCTGTCGCAGTTCGGGGCGTGCACACAGCCCCAGATCGAAGTGCGCGGGGTTGCTGTTGGCCGGGATCGCTGGGTTTCGCGGTACGCCCAGCGTGTCATAGGAAAAATCTGTGAACAGAGGATGACTGCCGTCAGGCTGTTTCGCTGAAGGATGACATTCGGCGCAGTTGCCTTTGTCTGGTGCATTGAAGAGCTCCAGACCGCGGGCTTCCTGTGCTGTCAGCGTGGCCTGGCCGCGTAGAACCGCATCGAACTTGCTGCTGAAACTTTGGAACGCAGGATCGTCTGACTGATACCGGGCCAGCGCCTGCGTCAGGCGCTCGAATGCGGCGTGAGGGTTGTCCAGGATGCGCTGGCCATAAAGCGCCTTGAATGCATCGACCCAGTGGGTGCGCGCGATCGCCTGAGCCACGCTGGCGGGACTCGGATGGGCCATCTCCGTATCGCCTAACAGGGGGCCTGCTGCTTGCGCGGCGAGTGAATCGGCGCGCCCGTCCCAAAAGAAGCCGCCCATGGCCTTGCCCTCGGCGTCAAAGTGAAAAGGCCCGTTGGTGGCCAGATAGCCAAGTGTTTGCGCCGCGCGCAAACCTCGGCGCTCAAGATGGACACCGCCTGGCTGAACGGCTAAGCCGTTGGGTGCTGCATGCCCGGCCGAGGCAGCATGACAGCTCGCGCACGACTGCAGACCAGACTGCGACAGCAGCGGGTCTTCAAAGGCCAAGCGCCCGAGTGCCACTTCACCCAGGGGCGGCCGGACAGGTTGAGAAGCCGGCAAGGGCTGCTCAAACAGCGCAGAAGACGCCATGACGGCGCACAGCATGACCAGCAGGGCCAAGGATCGACGAGCGGACATGCCGCAATGTTACCGGTGCGAAGTGGCCCGACCGGGACGACACCTGGTCCAATTGGCGGCTATGAGGTGAGCGGGCGCAGTAAACTGCTGGCTGAGACAGGGAGACTCCAGATGACAACAGATGCTGGGGTGGCCGATCAGCCACTCATCGCTGTGCACCCCGCGACCGAATGCTTTGACGTGCTGATCGTAGGCGCTGGCATTTCCGGTATCGGCGGCGCTTATCACATTCAGACGCAACGCCCCGGCACACGCTTCGTGGTCCTGGAGAGCCAGACGAGTTTTGGCGGCACCTGGCTGACGCACAAATATCCTGGCATCCGTTCGGACAGCGATCTGTATACCTTCGGCTATCGGTTCAAACCCTGGACAGGCTCACCGATTGCCACGGCGGAAAAAATTCGCCAGTACATGGCCGAGGTGATCGACGAAAATGGTCTGGGGCGGCATATCCGCTATGGCCACACCATCGTCTCGGCGTCCTGGTCGAGTGCGGAACGCTTGTGGACGCTGACCGTGCAGCGTGAACAGACCCACGACACCGTGCAGATCCAGACGCGGTTCTTGTGGATGTGCCAGGGCTACTACCGCCACAGCCAAGGGTATACGCCCGAGTGGCCAGGCATGGAGCGCTTCAAGGGGCGCATCATTCATCCGCAGACCTGGCCTGAGGGGCTGGACCTCACGGGCAAGAAAGTGGTGGTGATCGGCTCAGGCGCTACGGCTGCCACGGTGGTGCCGGCTATTGCAGGGCACTGTGAGCATGTCACGATGCTGCAGCGCTCTCCCACCTTCTTCATCACCGGGCGCAATGCCAATGTGTTGGCTGATACGCTGCGCGAGCTCGACATCAAGGAAGAATGGATCCACGAAATCGTGCGTCGAAAAATCCTGCACGATCAGGCCCTCTTCACCCGCCGTTGCATTGCTGAGCCCGAAGTGGTCACGCGCGAATTACTGGGCGGCGTCAAGGCCTTCCTGGGTGAAGACTTCGACGTCGCCAAGCACTTCACCCCGCATTACAAACCCTGGAAGCAGCGGATCGCCTTCATCCCGGATGGCGATCTGTTTCAGAGTGTGCGCAAGGGTCAGGCATCGGTGGTGACCGACGAGATCGAGACCTTCAACGCCACGGGCTTGACGCTGAAGTCAGGCGCGCAACTTGATGCCGATGTGATCGTGACCGCGACAGGCTTCGATCTCAATGTGCTGGGCGACATTGCCTTCAGCATTGATGGCAAGCCGCTGGATTTTGCCAAGACCGTCACGTGGCGTGGCGTGATGTTCACGGGCGTGCCCAATATGGCCTGGGTCTTCGGCTATTTCCGGGCAAGCTGGACACTGCGCGCTGACGTCATCGGCGATCTGGTCTGTCGTCTGCTCGCTCAGATGCAGGCCAAGGGCGCTCAGATGGTCGTGCCGGAATTGCGACCGCAAGACGCTTCCATGAGCTACAAGCCCTGGGTCGACACCGACGACTTCAATCCTGGCTACATCATGCGTGGCCTGCACCTGTTGCCGAGTCAGGGGGATCAGCAGCCCTGGCGTCACACGCAGGATTACTGGACCGAAAAGGACGAACTGCCCACAGTGAGTCTGGACGACGGTTTGCGCTACAACTGAGGACGCGAAGATGAATGACTTCGATGTGGTGATCGTGGGTGCGGGCTTTGCCGGCATGTACATGCTCCACAAGACGCGGGGCATGGGGCTGTCGGCTCGCGTGTTCGAGGCCGGCGATGGCGTGGGCGGCACCTGGTACTGGAACCGGTACCCCGGCGCCCGCTGCGACATCGAGAGCATGGAGTACTCCTACAGCTTTTCCGAGGAGCTGCAGCAAAGCTGGAAGTGGACTGAGCGCTTCGCGCCTCAGCCCGAAATCCTGCGATACGCCAACCATGTGGCGGACCGCTTCGATCTGCGAAGAGATATTCAGTTCTCGACCCGTGTGAGCGCCGCGCATTTCGATGCGTCGAATGCCCGCTGGACCGTGCGCACCGATCGTGGCGATGTGGTGAGCGCACAGTTCGTGATCATGGCTACGGGCTGTTTATCTTCGACGAACATGCCCGCTTTCCCGGGGTTGGATGCGTATCAGGGTGAGCGTTATCACACCGGCGAGTGGCCGCATGAGCCGGTGGATTTCACTGGCAAGCGTGTGGGCGTCATTGGCACCGGCTCATCGGCGATTCAGTCGATTCCCATCATTGCCCGACAGGCGAGTCAGCTGGTGGTGTTTCAGCGGACCGCGAACTATTCGATCCCGGCGCGCAATGCCCCGCTCGACTCAGAGTACGAAGCGCGCATCAAGGCCGAGTACTCGGATTTTCGTGCCCGCAATCGGCAGATGCCGGGCGCATTCGGTTCGGCCAATCCTCGCAACGAAGTGCCTGCACTGACCTCCGACCCGGAGGACCATCGTCGTGAATTCGACAAGCGCTGGGAGCGGGGCGGGCTGGGATTCAATGGCGCCTTCAATGACCTGATGATCAACCAGCAGGCCAATGACATTGGTCGGGACTATGTGGCGCAGAAGATCCGCGGCATCGTCCAGGACCCTGCGGTGGCTGATCTGCTCGCGCCTCGTCAGGTGCTGGGCTGCAAACGCATTTGCGTCGATACTGGCTACTACGCCACGTTCAATGAGCCGCATGTCGAGCTGGTGGATATCAGCCAGGGCGGGATCGAGGCGATCACGCCCACCGGTGTGCGTGCAGCAGGCCGCACATTCGACTTCGATGCGCTCGTGTTCGCCACCGGGTTCGATGCCATGACCGGATCGATCCTGAAGGTCGATATCCGTGGCCGGGACGGGTTGGCGCTCAAAGACGCCTGGAGTGCCGGGCCGCGCACCTACCTGGGCCTGAACGTGGCGGGTTTTCCGAACCTGTTCACGATTTCCGGGCCGGGCAGCCCGTCGGTGCTGACCAACATGATCATCTCGATCGAGCAGCATGTGGACTGGATCTCGGGGTGCATCGGCTGGATGCGCGAACACGGCAAACGCACCATTGAGGCCACCGTCTCCGCTCAGGATCAATGGGTCGATCACGTGAATGCGGTGGCCGGCATGACCTTGTATCCGACCTGCAACTCCTGGTACCTGGGGGCCAACGTGCCCGGGAAGACTCGGGTGTTCATGCCGTTGCTGGGTTTCCCCCCGTATGCACAGACCTGCGAGCAGGTGGCGGCCAACGGCTACGAGGGTTTTGCTGCGGCCTGATCACCTCAGGACTGATGGCCGTCGTACTGGTCGCCACATCGCGGCCAGTCTGATGTCCGATGCAGACCCCTTGTCGCTTGCGCTGATGCAAAGAGACTGGGGTGCTTCTCTGGCCAGGCGCATATGCTCACCTTGCGTGAGCGCCACCAGACCGTTCGCGTCAGCGGACCGATCCGGGGTGCGCGGCTGTGGTCGCCTGTGATTTGTCCTTCAGCCGCTGCAGCTCTTCCCAGCCCTTGTACGCCACGATGCCGTCCGCGTTGTAAAACACAACCGGTCCGTCGCAGATGAAGAGGTACTCGGTGTCTTCGAGTGCGGTGGTTTCGCCGTGCAGCACACCATTGGGCTCATAGTCGTAATCGCCTGCTTCGAGCACACCATCGCGCACTTGCAGGCGGCCCTTGAGCACATAGGTGTGGGCGGCCGACAGATGCTTGTGCGGGGGTGCCACATAACCCTTTTTCCATCGGTACAGCGCCACCCAGCGCCCGCTCTCGGGCCCTGTCCAGAGGACCTTGGTCCAGGCCATGCCGGGCGCGGTTTCGATCCAGGGCTCACCCGCACGAACGATGATGTCGGCGAGCTGATCATTGATCGGGCTGATGTTCTGCAGGGCCATGTCGTCTCCTCGTTCCAATGGGCTTGAACCTTATCATCGGGGTACGGCAGCGTCCGTCCGCCACTGCCAATTCGAAACCCCGCCCGTCGCGCAGGGCGATGGGCTCAAGCTCAACGTGGCTGCGCTGTGGCAGGGCGATCGATCACCAAGCGAAGCAGCCGGCCGGCTCCGGTGTTAGGCTTGTCATCAAAGGCTGCGCACAACAGCGGTCTGCTATGGCACCACAGGGAGACACTCATGAGCACATCCGGGATCAATCATCGCCGCGCGCTGCTGGGCGCATCACTGGCAACGCTCGCCGCCGCGGCATCACCGAGCGCCCGCGCGCAGGCAGCCTTTCCAACCAAGCCCATTCGTCTGATCACAGGATTTCCTGCGGGCAGCGCCACCGACGGCATTTGCCGCGCCATTGCCGAACCCATGCGACAAAAGCTGGGGCAGCCAGTCATTGTTGAAAACCGCGCGGGTGCCAACGGCGCATTGGGGGCCGCTGAAGTGGCTCGCGCCGCACCCGACGGTCATACGCTACTTGTGACCAACTCCAGCAGCATCGTGGTCAATCCGCAGCTCTACAAGAAGATCGGCTATTTGCCCGAGCGCGATTTCATTCCGATCACCATGGCGATTCAGGCCCCTTTCATCATGACCATCAATCCCGCCAATGAACGGCTGGCGGGTGTCAATTCAGTGGCCGATCTGGTGGCCATTGCGCGGGCTAAGCCGGGGCAGATCACCTTCGGATCAGGTGGTCCGGGCAATCTCGCCCACCTGAGCTTCGAGATGATCAACAACCGGGTCGGGATCAAGACCACGCATGTGCCCTACAAGAGCGGCGTGCTCGCGCAGATTGGTGTACTGGGCAAGGAAATTGATGTGCTGCTCGACACCCCGAATACCGTACCCAATGTGAAGTCGGGCAAGCTCAAGGCGCTGGCGGTCACCACAGCCACCCGCTGGCGAGATCTGCCGGATGTACCCACGATGGTCGAAGCTGGCTACCCGGGTTTTGACGTGTCGTTCTGGCTGGGCGTCTTCGCGCCAGCCCAGACACCGCCTGCGGTGTTGCAGACGTTGTATGCCGCCATTCGTTCATCTCGCGATGATCCGGCTGCGCTGCAGGGGCTCAATGCGCAAGGCACGGTCGAACTGACCGAGCCACAGGCCTTTGCTGCCCGCATCAAGTCTGAGACGGCACTGTGGGGCGAAGTGATTCGGCGCGAAAACATTCAGCTCGATTGACGCGCTGGCTCAGGCCCTCAGTTCATAGAACGACAGCGCAGGACGCTGGATGGGTAGGATGCCGAAGTAGGAAAAGCCTGCGCGCGCCGCCAGATCGCGTGCTTGCGCAGGCCCCCAGCATGCGCCCAGACCACTGCCGCCCTGTGCTAGGGACTGCGGCACGCAGTGCAGGCAACTGATCGCGTAGAGCATGCGCGCAAACGGGTTGCCCTGATTGGCTTCCAGACGATCCTCGACACGGGGCTCGACCATCAGATAACTGCCTCCTTCACGCAAGGCCGCACGGATGCGCTTGAGCGCACCCAGTGGATCGGGCAGGTCATGAATGACATCGAAGGTGGAGATGAAGTCGTAGCCCGGTGACGTCTCCAGGGCCTCAGCGCCGGCCTGGATGAATCGGATCCGGTCGGTGAGCCCGGCCTGCTCCGCATATTGGCGCGCAATGCTGATGGAGCGGCCATCCAGATCCAGACCTTCGATCTGTGCAGAGGGAAACCCTTTGGCCAGGGTGATCGGCACGATGCCTGTGCCACACCCGACGTCAATGGCGCGTCCACCTGCTTGCAGCCTGAGTACGACCTCGGGCATGGTGGGCAACCAGCTGCGCACCAGTCGGTTCTCGTAGCCGGTGCGGGTCATCTGCTCCAGGGCGACGGGGAGCCCTTCGCCAAACTCTGCGAAGGACACACCTTCGCCGCGCTCGAAGGCGTCGACCAAACGTGGTGCCATGCCCATGAGCCCGGGCAGTCCGGCAAACATGCCGCCCAGATAGGTCTCGGCGGAAGGATTATCGAAAAACACCGCATGTTCATCGGGCAGCAGGTAGGACTGGCTATCGGGGTCGAACTCGACATAGCCCGAGCACACCATCGCCGACAGCCACTCTTCGACATAGCGCGCATGAATGCCGGTTTTGGTTG
>JBIKKG010000048.1:0-18447 GCA_044360485.1 Burkholderiaceae bacterium
CTTCGATATGGGTCAGTCGACCACCAGTCTGACGGTGGTGCTCAACGGCAAGACCGTGTTTGAGCGTGAACAGCCGTTTGGTGGTGGCGTTCTGACCCAGGACATCGTGCGCTGCTATGGATTGGGCGCCGATGAGGCCGAGTCGAAAAAGCGCAGTGGTGAACTGCCTGCCAACTACGCAAGCGACGTGCTGACCCCGTTTCTTGAGCAGGGTGCCACCGAAGTGGCGCGCGCCCTGCAGTTCCTGTTCACGTCCACGCCTTACTCGAAGGTTGATCGGATCTTTCTGGCGGGCGGGGCCGCCGTGACGCCCGGGCTGGCCGAGGCGATCGCTGAACGCACGCAGGTGGCCACTGAAATCATGAGCCCGTTTCAGGGCATGGAGATTGCTCCGAGCATCCGTGAACGTCAGCTGCAGGTCGATGCCCCCGCGCTCATGGTGAGTTGCGGCTTGGCCATGAGGAGGTTCGACGCATGAGCCGGCGCACGCTGTTTGGCCAACGCACGGCGACCGCCAACCCGACCGGGACACGCGAGCCGGCGCCTCCCGCCTTGCCTCGGGCAGCGGCCATCCGCATCAATTTGCTCCCCCATCGAGAGGTCGCTCGCGAGCGGCGCAGGCGCGAATTTCTGTCGATGCTGGGCGTTGTGGCGCTGGCGGGTGCCGCGGCGGTGTTTGCGGGCGGCATGGTGATCAGTCAGGGCATCGATGTGCAGCGCGACCGCAATCAGTTCGTGCGTGAGGAAAATGTGCGCCTGGATCGCCAGATTGCCGAGATTCGAACGCTGCGCGAAGAGATCGCTGCCTTGCGGGCACGGCAAAAGGCGGTCGAGGACTTGCAAAGTGAACGCACGGTGCCTGTGCATCTGTTCGACGAGCTCTTGAAGATCGCGCCCGAAGGGCTGTACCTGCGTGCACTCAAACAGGACGATCGGCGGGTCACGCTCACGGGCCATGCTCAGACCAACGAGCGCGTGGCCGAGTTGCTGCGCAATCTGTCCGAGCGCAGCCCCTGGCTGGGGCGCCCCGAGCTGGGTGAGATCAAGGAGGTCGAACTCAAGCCTGCGCCGGGTGCCAAGGACAAGGAGGTGCGCAAGGTGTACGAATTCACTCTGAATGCGATGGTCCATCGGGCCACACCGCCCTCGGAAGCGGGCGCGCGCGGTGCGACGCCCACCACTTCGACGCCGCCGACCGAGCCTGTCAAGCTCGGCGCGGCACGCTGACCTGCAGGCTGCGCCATGCCCCGTTCATCCAAAGCCCGCCCGTCTTTCGACATGGCCCGTGTCACCCGTCAGTTCCAGGGGCTCAACGGCCGTCACCCTGGTTTGTGGCCGGTGTTGCCGCGCGTGGCGGTGTTTTCGATGCTCTTTGTCTCGCTGCTGGCGGTGGGATGGGGCCTGTATTGGCGCGGCCTGTTCGATGAGCTTGAAGCGGGACGCAACGAAGAGCAGCAACTCAAGGCACAGTACACCGACAAGATCCGTCAGGCGGTCAACCTGCCCGTACTGCGCAAGCAAAAGGAACAAGTGTCGCAGTATGTCAGCCAGCTCGAAAAGCAGCTGCCCAGCAAGGCCGAGATGGATGCGCTGCTGTCGGACATCAATCAGGCGGGTGTGGGCCGGGGTGCACAACTTCAGCTCTTCAAGCCGGGCCAGGTGGTGGTCAAGGACTACTATGCGGAATTGCCGATCACGGTGCGCGTGGTGGGCAACTACCATGACCTGGGTGCGTTTGCGAGCGATCTGGCCAACCTGCCGCGGATCGTGACCCTGCACAACGTGTCGATTCAACAGCAGGACAAGACGGCGCTGCTCTCCATGGATGCCACGGCCCGCACCTTCCGCTATCTCGATGCTGAAGAGATTGCGCAGGCTCGTGCCGCAGCCGCCAAGAAAAAGGCTGCCGAAGGAGCCGTCAAGAAATGAACACCTTCGCACCCGTGGCGGGACGGCTGCTGCAGCGTCGCACACCTCGAGCCCCTCGCATGTTGCGCGCCCTCCAGATCAGCGGCCTGACGCTTGCGCTCACCGTGCTCGCCGGTTGCGACAGCGGTCATCAGGATCTTCAGACCTGGATGGATGAAACCCGCCAGGCCACACCGACTGTGGTCGAGAAGGTCTCCGAGCCCAAGCGTTTCGAGCCCTTCCGATATCGCGCCAGTGATCAGGTGGACCCGTTCAGCCTGGGCCGTTTGCGCATCATGGTCGCGAGTGCCTCGTCTTCGCCAGGCGCCAGCCTTCAGCCGGATCTGGCGCGCCGTCGTGAGGCACTGGAAGCCTTTCCGCTGGATACGCTGCGCATGGTGGGCAACTTGCGTCAGGGCAGCACGCAGGTGGCGTTGCTCAAGGCCGACACTGCGCTCTATCAGGTTCGAGTGGGTCACCATATCGGGCAGAATTTCGGCCGTGTGACCCGGATCTCGGAGTCCGGGGTCTTCGTGCGCGAACTGGTCCAGGATGCCGCAGGCGATTGGGTCGAACGCATCACCGAACTGCAGCTTCAGGAATCCGGAAAATGAGAGTTTGGTTCGCGCGCACGCCGTCCCGGCCGACCGCAGTATTTCGGGGAGCAGTCGCGCGTCGCACCATTGCGCGGGTGGTTCAGTCGGTGATGGGGTTCGTGGCCTTGACCGGCTGGGCCGTGTCGGCGCAGGCGCAGTCCAATGCCATCGAGGCGGTGCGTGCCACCCAGCAGGGCAGTGTCACGGTGGTGAGCGTCCAGATGAAGGCGGCTCCGGCTAGCGTGCCGGCCAGCTTCACCATTGCTCATCCGCCGCGTCTGGCGCTTGATTTCGCCGACACGGCCAATGCGGTCGGTCAAAATGCGGTCGAGCTTGGGCAGGGTGATGCACGCAGTGCCAACCTGGTGCAGTCCGGTGACCGCACGCGACTGGTGCTGAACCTGCGGCGTGCGGTCGTTCAGCAGGCTCGCGTTGAAGGCAATGAGGTCTTGATCACGCTGCAAGCGGTGGCCCCCACCGCCGCCGCCACCGCGGCCAGTACAGCGGCCTTGCCGGCGGCAGGCTTCACGTTCGCCAAGGGCGATGCCACGGTGAGCCATGCCTTGCGCGATGTCGATTTTCGCCGGGGCACCAACGGCGAGGGGCGCATTGTGGTGGAGTTGTCCGACGCCCAGACCGGGGTCGACATTCGCCAGCAGGGCCAGACGATCGTCGTCGACTTTCAAAAGACGCGCTTGCCCGACAATCTGCGTCGCCGACTCGATGTGGCCGATTTCGCCACCCCGGTGAAATCGGTGCGCACCTTCCAGCAGGGCGACAACACCCGTATGGTGATTGAGCCGGCGGGCACCTTCGAGCACAACGCCTATCAAAGCGATACGCAGTTCGTTATCGAGGTGAAGGCCACACGCGAAGACCCGAGCCGTGCCATGTCCGGCGCGGGCTCGCGCCCTGGTTATCGCGGCGACAAGCTGTCGCTCAATTTCCAGAACATTGACGTGCGCGCCCTGCTGCAAGTCATCGCCGACTTCACCAACCTCAACATCGTCGTGCGCGAGTCGGTCAGCGGCAACCTCACGCTGCGCCTGAAGGATGTGCCCTGGGATCAGGCGCTCGATATCGTCCTGCAGTCGAAAAATCTCGATATGCGGCGCAACGGCAACGTGATCCTGGTGGCGCCTCGTGATGAGCTGGCCACACAGGAAAAACTCGATCTGGAATCGCGCCAGCAGATTGCCGAGATCGAGCCCACGCGCGTCGAGACCTTCCGGCTCAACTATCAGAAGGCCGACGCGGTTCAGAAGCTGCTCAGTGACGACAAGCAAAAGCTCGTGTCCAAGGGCGGCAGCGTGGTGGCCGACGAACGGACCAACTCGGTGTTCGTGCGCGACACGGCTTCGCGTCTGGACGAAATCCGCCGCATCATCGGTCAGCTCGACGTGCCGGTGCGTCAGGTCCTGATCGAGGCCCGCATTGTCGAGGCCGACGACGGCTTCTCGCGCAACCTGGGTGTGAAGTGGGGCTTCAACGATATCCGCAGCACCATCGCGCGGACCGGCTCGCAGATCGATCCGATCAGTGGTCAGCCCGTGGCGGTGAATGTGCCGGTCTATGGCGCCGGCACTCCCGTCTTGGGCAGCAATCTGTACTCCACGGTATCGGGCAATCTGCAAGGCGTGGGCGACCTGTCCTCGCAGTTGGGCAGCAATCTGGCGGGCATCAATGCGCCGGGTCTGGGTCGGCCCACCGGCATCAACAACACCAACTTCGTGAATTTGCCGGCGGCCAATATCAACGGCATCTCGCCCACCAGCATTGCCATCAGCCTGTTTGGCTCGGCAGCGACCCGGTTCGTCAACCTGGAGCTATCCGCACTCGAAGCCGATCAGCGCGGCAAGGTGGTTTCCAGCCCGCGTGTGCTGACCGGTGACAAGACCAAGGCAGTGATCGAGCAGGGCACCGAGCTGCCCTACCAGACGCAGGCGGGTGGCCTGGCCGCCCCGGTCATCCAGTTCCGCAAGGCGGTGCTCAAGCTCGAAGTCACGCCGCAGATCACGCCTGAGGGCACGGTCATCATGAAGGTGGCGGTCAACCGCGATGCCGTGGGCCAGCTCACCCCGGCGGGCTTTGCCATCAATACCCGCGCCGTGCAGACCGAGGTGCTGGTCGAAAATGGCGGCACCGTCGTGATTGGCGGCATTTACGAGCAGACCGAAATCAACCGGGTGAACAAGGTGCCGTTCCTGGGCGATGTGCCCTATGTGGGCGGGCTCTTTCGCAACACGGCCCGCACGACCAACCGGACCGAGCTGCTGGTGTTCCTGACGCCGCGGGTGATCACCGATACCGCGATGGCGCGCTGAACACAGCCCCCTGATCCCCGGAGGGTGTGCCCTGCACACCTGAGGTCATCCAGTATCCTTGGGGCATGAACGCCCTGAATTCTGCGCGGATGATCAGCCTGGTCGGCATGATGGGTGCCGGCAAGACCACGGTCGGTCGGCGCCTGGCACGTCGCCTGGGATGGTCCTTTGTCGACGCCGACCGCGAAATGGAAGCGCGGCTCGGTGTGCCGGTCACCACCATCTTTGAACTCGAAGGCGAGGCGGGGTTTCGTCGGCGCGAGTGCGAACTCATTGACGAACTGACCCGGCGCACGGCCACTGTGCTGGCAACTGGTGGTGGTGCAGTGCTCGACCCGACGAATCGCGCGGTCCTGCATGAGCGCAGTCAGGTCATCTACCTGCGCGCCTCGGTTGGCGATCTGTGGCATCGATTGCGCCGAGACACCACCCGCCCGCTGTTGCGGACGGCCGACCCGCGTGCGCGGATCGAAACCCTCGTCACGCAGCGCGAGCCTCTGTATCGCGACACGGCGCACCTGACCATCGATACCGGTCGCCAGCCGGTCGAGCGAGTGGTCGATGCGATCGTGGCCCGCCTGCCGGCACCGTTTGATGCAGGCGTGCGCCCGGAGTCGTCAGGAACCCTCGCGCCTGAGGCACCCACGTCTGAAGCTTCTTTGTCTGAAGCCCCGTCACCCTTAACCCCTCCCAACCCCGATGCGTAATGTGCACGTCGCGCTCGATGAGCGCTCCTACCCCATTCACATCGGCAGCGGAATGCTCGATCGCTGCGAACTGCTGCGCCCGTTGGCGGCCGGTCGCATGGTGGCGGTGGTCACTGACAGCCATGTGGTCGATCTGCATGCGGCGAAGGTTTGTACGGCGCTGCGCGAGGTGGCGGCGTCGCTGGTGCAGGTGGTGCTGCCCGCAGGCGAGGCCAACAAGGGTTTCGACGCGCTCAACCTGATCTTCGACGCGATGCTGCAAGCGCGTTTTGATCGCGGCTCGCTGGTGGTGGCAGTGGGTGGTGGCGTGGTGGGCGACATGGCCGGGTTTGCGGCAGCGGTCTATCAGCGTGGGATCGATTTTGTGCAGGTGCCCACCACCTTGCTTGCGCAGGTCGACTCATCGGTGGGCGGCAAGACCGGCATCAATCATCCGCTTGGCAAGAACATGATCGGCGCCTTTCATCAGCCGCGCAGTGTGCTGATCGATGTCGATACGCTGCAAACGCTACCGCCGCGCGAACTGTCGGCCGGACTGGCTGAAGTGATCAAGCATGGCGCGATTGCCGATGCGGCGTACTTCGACGAGGTGGCGCGCGATCTCGCCCGGCTGCGTGCCCGCGACCCGGCCGCCCTCATGGCGGCGATCGCCCGTTCATGCGAGATCAAGGCATCGGTGGTCGAGCGCGATGAGCGCGAAGGCGGACTGCGTGCCATCCTGAATTTCGGCCATACGTTCGGCCACGCCATCGAAGCCGGCATGGGCTACGGCGAATGGCTGCATGGCGAAGCCGTCGGGGCAGGCATGGTGATGGCGACCGATCTGTCGGTGCGCCTCGGTCTGATTGCCCCTGATGTCCTGCAGCGCCTGCGCGAAACGGTCGCTCAGGCCGGGCTGCCGGTGACCGGCCCGAACTGGCCGGCGCAGCGATACATCGAGCTCATGTCGGTGGACAAGAAGGCTGAGCAGGGCACGCCAAAGTTTGTGCTGCTCGAGCGCCTGGGTGCGGCGAGGGTGCAAAAGGTGCCCGATGCGCCGCTGGCGGGCACGCTCGCGGCCTGCAGCGCCTGAGGTCGGCCGCAGCGCCCACCGATGACGGCAGGCACCGTCCCTTTGCAGGCCCGCGCACCCTGGGCCGCCGATCCGCTGCACACCCGCGGGCGCCGCTTTGCAGAAGCTGCTCCGCAGGGGCGCGACGCCTTTCAGCGTGACCGTGACCGCATCGTGCATTGCGGTGCGTTCAGGCGGCTCGAATACAAGACCCAGGTCTTCGTCAACCACGAAGGGGACCTGTTTCGGACCCGACTGACGCACTCCATCGAAGTGGCCCAGATTGCCCGCACGGTCGCACGCGGGCTGGCGCTCAATGAAGATCTGACCGAGGCGATTTCGCTGGCGCATGATTTGGGGCACACCCCTTTCGGACATGCAGGGCAGGACGCTCTGAACCGTTGCATGCAGCCCTGGGGCGGTTTCGAGCACAACCTGCAATCGTTGCGCGTGGTCGATGAACTCGAAGAGCGGTATGGGGCTTACGATGGCCTGAATCTGTGCTTCGAGACCCGAGAGGGCGTGCTCAAGCACTGCTCCGCGGCCAACGCCGCGCGCCTGGGGGAGCTGGGCCGTCGGTTTATCGAGCGCACGCAACCGTCGCTCGAGGCGCAGCTGGCCAACCTTGCCGACGAGGTCGCGTACGTGAACCATGATGTGGATGATGGTCTGCGCTCCGGCCTGCTTTCGGTCAGGCAGCTGTCGCAGGTCGAGCTTTTCAGCCGGCATCACCATGCTGTCGTCCACCAGTATCCCCATGCCAGCGAGCGCCGCCAGGTCTACGAAACCATCCGGCGCATGATCAATGAGCTGGTCGTCGATCTCACCGCCTGCAGCGCTGCGCGCATCGCGGCGGCCGATCCGCGTGATGCGCAGGCGGTGCGGCTGGCCGGGCCGCTGATCGCTTTCTCGCCGGAGGTGGGTGCACGCGCACGTGCGCTCAAGCAATTCCTTTTCGAGAACCTGTATCGGCATTCGCAGGTCGTGAGGATGACCTCCAAGGCGGCGCGCATCGTGACCGAGCTGTTCCAGGCCTTCATCGAGGATGCCCGATTGCTGCCCGACGATCACCGCCGCAAGGCTGAGCAGCGCCTGCATCGAACCGTAGCCGACTACATCGCCGGCATGACCGATCGGTATGCGATCCGCGAGCATCGCCGCTTGTTCTCGATGGACGAGACCTGATCGATCATGGCCAGGCTGCCGCGTCAGGTCGTTCCCGGGTATCCCTATCACGTGATCCAGCGCGGCCATAACCGGCTCGCGGTGTTCATGGACGATGCGGACCGCCTGCGCTACCTGGAGGGCCTGCATGAAGCGGCACAGATTCACGGGCTGGAGATCCACGCCTATGTGCTGATGGATAACCATGTGCATCTGCTGTGCACGCCCGCTCAGGAAACGTCGCTCGCGTTGACGATGCAGGCGGTCGGGCGACGCTATGTGCGGGCGTTCAACCGGCGTCATGGGCGTAGTGGCACGTTGTGGGAGGGGCGGTTTCGCTCTTCGCTCATCGAGGCAGATCGGTATCTGCTCGCCTGTCAGCGCTATATCGAGCTGAATCCGGTGAGGGCCGGGATGGTCGAGCAGGCCGTCGACTGGCCATGGTCCAGCCACCGTCACTACGCCGGGGTGGCGGCCGATGCGCGACTGCGCACGCATCCGACCATCTTCGCGCTGGGGAACACCCCGTTCGAGCGCGAGTCGGCTTATCGGCAGATGTTCGACGAGACGTCCTTGCCGCCCGCAGCCGAGCAGTCGTGGCTGACCCGCCGTGCGCTGGCGGGCAAACCGATGGCGACCGAAGCCTTTCAGCGCGGGCTCGAGTCGTCCCATCAGGTGCATCTGCTGCCCGCCCCGGTGGGTCGCCCTCGCCGCCGCCCTCAAATTTAACTGGGGTCAGATCACAATTTAAGGCTGGTCGTGCTGGCCTCATGCATCCGACCCCACGCGGCCGCGTCCCGTCGGTGACCCGTCGAGTCTGCGGGGCGGGTCTGACCCTATGCCGTCCGCACACCGAGAACCACTGCTGTATCGAGCCGGCGCGACGGCCGAGCGGGGTGAGCGACGCCCCATGCCTGCATTGGATGGGCCTTAGTCGGGGATGACATAAAATTGTGATCTGACCCTAATAAGTCAATCTGCCTTGACATGCGCAAATAAATTGTGATCTGACCCCAATTTAAAGGGCTTGTTGGGTGTGCTGCGCTGCACTATTCTGGTTGGCTCGCTCTTTTGGAGATGCGCGATGGCGATGCCTGCGGCCCAAGGCCTGTACGACCCGAACAACGAACACGACGCCTGCGGCGTTGGCTTTGTCGCCCATATCAAGGGGGCTAAAAGCCACGCCATCGTGCGCCAGGGTCTGCAGATCCTCATCAACCTTGACCATCGCGGTGCCACAGGCGCAGACGAACTCTTCGGTGACGGGGCCGGCATCCTCATCCAGATCCCCGATGACCTCTACCGCACCGAAATGACAGCGGCGGGCGTCGCGCTGCCACCACCGGGCGAGTACGGCGTAGGCATGGTGTTTCTGCCCAAGGAACACGCATCGCGCCTGGCCTGCGAACAGGAGCTCGAGCGCACCGTGCGCGCCGAAGGCCAGCGCGTGCTCGGCTGGCGCGATGTGCCCGTCGACCACACCATGGAAATGAGCCCGCTGGTGCGCGAGTCCGAGCCGGTCATCCGCCAGATCTTCATTGGCCGCGGACGCGACGTCATGGTGCCGGACGCCCTCGAACGCAAGCTCTACATCATCCGCAAGGCCGCCAGCCACGCCATCCGCAATTTGGGCCTCAAGCACGGAAAGGAATATTTCGTGCCCTCGATGTCGACCCGCACCGTGGTCTACAAGGGTCTGCTGCTGGCCAACCAGGTGGGTCGCTATTACCGCGACCTGCAGGATGCCCGCACCGTGTCGGCGCTCGCACTGGTCCACCAGCGCTTTTCCACCAACACCTTTCCGGCCTGGGAACTGGCCCACCCATATCGCATGCTCGCTCACAACGGCGAGATCAACACGGTCAAGGGCAACTACAACTGGATGCGCGCTCGCGAAGGCGTGATGAGCTCCGCCGTCCTGGGCGACGATCTGGCCAAGCTGTGGCCGCTGATCTATCCCGGCCAGTCCGATACCGCCTGCTTCGACAACTGTCTGGAGCTGATGGTGATGGCCGGCTACCCGATGGCGCAGGCGATCATGATGATGATCCCGGAAGCCTGGGAACAGCACACGCTCATGGACGAGCACCGTCGCGCGTTCTATGAATACCACGCCGCCATGATGGAGCCGTGGGACGGGCCGGCAGCCATCGCCTTCACGGACGGCAGGCAGATCGGCGCAACACTCGATCGCAACGGCCTGCGCCCCGCACGCTATATCGTCACCGACGACGACATCGTGGTCATGGCGTCCGAGTCGGGCGTGTTGCCCGAGATTCCCGAGTCACGCATCGTCAAGAAGTGGCGCCTGCAGCCCGGCAAGATGTTCCTGATCGACCTGGAGAAGGGCCGCATCATCGATGACAAGGAACTCAAGGACCAGTTGTCTGCGAGCCAGCCCTACCGCCAATGGATCGATCGGCTGCGGGTGCGTCTGGAAGAGGTGGCGACGAGCGAGCTTGCCGCTACCCAAGGCAGCGACGAATCCTCCAGCAACACCAGCCGCCCTCTGCAGGCAGTGCCGCTGCTCGACCGTCAGCAGGCCTTCGGCTACACCCAGGAAGACATCAAGTTCCTGATGGCACCCATGGCCCGCGAGGGCGAGGAAGCCATTGGCTCGATGGGCAATGATTCGCCGCTGGCCGTGCTGTCCGATAAGAACAAGCCGCTCTACCACTACTTCAAGCAGCTGTTTGCACAGGTCACCAATCCGCCGATCGATGCCATCCGCGAGCAGCTCGTGATGTCCTTGGTGTCGTTCATCGGGCCGCGCCCGAACCTGCTCGACATCAACAACATCAACCCGCCGTTACGTCTGGAAGTCGCCCAACCGATCCTGTCCGAAGAGGACATGGACCGTATTCGCCACATCGGCCGCTACACCGACGGCAAGTTCCAGAGCTACGAGCTCGATGTCTGCTATCCGGTGGCCTGGGGTCAGGAAGGCATCGAGGCGCGCATTGCCTCGCTGTGCGCCAGCGCGGTCGACGCCGTGCGCAGCGGCTTCAACATTCTGGTGATCTCCGATCGGCGCATCGATGCCGACCATGTTGCCATTCCTGCGCTGCTCGCCACTTCGGCCATCCATCAGCATCTGATCAATACGGGCCTGCGCACCTCCACCGGCCTGGTGGTGGAAACCGGCTCGACCCGCGAGGTGCATCACTACGCGCTGCTGGCGGGCTATGGCGCCGAGGCGATCCATCCCTACCTCGCCATGCAGACCATCGCGCAGATGCATACCGGCCTCGGCCCGGATCTGTCGGCCGACAAGGCGATCAAGAATTACGTGAAGGCCATCGGCAAAGGTCTGCAGAAGATCATGTCGAAGATGGGCATCTCCACCTACATGTCCTACACGGGTGCGCAGATCTTCGAGGCCATTGGTCTGAACCACGACCTCATCGACAAGTATTTCACCGGCACGGCGTCCAATGTCGAAGGCATTGGTGTGTTCGAGGTGGCCGAAGAGGCGCTGCGCATGCATCGCGAGGCCTTCGGCAACAGCCCGGTGTTGGCCAATGCGCTGGATGCGGGCGGCGAATATGCCTACCGTACCCGCGGCGAAGAGCACATGTGGACGCCTGACGCGATCGCCAAGCTGCAACACGCCACCAAGGCCGGCAACTTCCAGACTTACAAGGAATACGCGCAGATCATCAACGACCAGTCGCGTCGCCACATGACCTTGCGCGGGCTGTTCGAATTCCGCATTGATTCGTCCCGCGCGATTCCGATCGACGAAGTCGAACCGGCGGCCGAAATCGTGAAGCGCTTTTCCACCGGCGCGATGTCGCTGGGTTCCATCTCGACCGAAGCCCATGTCACGCTGGCCGTGGCGATGAACCGTATCGGCGGCAAATCGAATACTGGCGAGGGTGGCGAAGACGAGCTGCGCTATCGCAACGAATTGCGCGGTATTCCGATCAAGTCGGGCGATTCGCTGGCCAGCCTGCTGGGGGCCGGCACGATTGAGCGCGACATCATGCTGCAGCCCGGTGACTCCCTGCGCTCGCGTATCAAGCAGGTGGCCTCAGGCCGGTTCGGTGTCACCGCCGAGTACCTCGCCAGCGCCGACCAGATCCAGATCAAGATGGCCCAGGGCGCCAAGCCCGGCGAAGGCGGACAGCTCCCCGGCCACAAGGTTTCCGAGTACATCGCCAAGCTGCGTTTTTCGGTGCCGGGCGTGGGCCTCATTTCCCCGCCTCCGCACCATGACATCTATTCGATCGAAGACCTCGCACAGCTCATTCACGATCTGAAGAACTGCAACCCGACCGCGTCGATCTCGGTGAAGCTGGTCTCTGAAGTGGGCGTGGGCACCGTGGCTGCCGGTGTGGCCAAGGCCAAGGCCGACCACATCACCATTGCAGGTCATGACGGTGGCACCGGCGCATCCCCGTGGTCGTCCATCAAGCATGCCGGCACCCCGTGGGAGCTGGGCCTGGCCGAGACCCAGCAGACGCTGGTGCTTAACCGCTTGCGCGGTCGTGTGCGCATTCAGGCGGACGGCCAGATGAAGACCGGCCGTGACGTGGTGGTGGGCGCGCTGCTGGGTGCAGATGAATTTGGCTTCGCCACGGCGCCGCTGGTGGTCGAAGGCTGCATCATGATGCGCAAGTGTCATCTCAACACCTGTCCGGTGGGCGTGGCCACGCAAGATCCGGTGCTGCGCCGCAAGTTCGCGGGCAAGCCCGAATACGTCGTCAACTACTTCTTCTTCGTGGCCGAGGAAGCCCGTGCGCTGATGGCGCAACTGGGTATCCGAAGCTTCAATGAGCTGATCGGCGCCACGCACCTGCTGGACACGCGTTCAGGCATCGAGCACTGGAAGGCGCGCGGCCTGGACTTCACGCGGATTTTCCACGCACCGAAGATGCCGGCCGATGTGCCGCGCTTTGCCGTGTCCACCCAGGACCATGGGCTGGAGCGCGCTCTGGACCACCTGCTGATTGAAAAGTCCGCAGCTGCACTGGAGCGTGGCGAAAAAACCAGTTTCATCGTGCCCATTCGCAATGTGAACCGTACGGTGGGTGCCATGCTGTCCGGGCGGGTTGCCCGCCAGCTCACGCATGCTGGTCTGCCGGACGACACCATCCATATCCAGTTCAATGGCACGGCCGGTCAGAGCTTTGGCGCATTCCTGGCCAACGGCATCACCTTTGATCTGGTGGGCGAGGGCAACGACTATGTCGGTAAGGGTCTGTCGGGCGGCCGGGTCATCGTGCGCTGCGCCAACGACTTCAGGGGCTATGGCCCCGAGCACATCATCGTGGGCAACACCGTGCTCTATGGCGCGATCGAGGGCGAGGCCTACTTCAACGGCGTGGCCGGCGAGCGCTTCGCAGTGCGCAACTCCGGCGCAGTGACTGTGGTCGAAGGAACCGGCGACCATGGGTGCGAGTACATGACTGGCGGCACGGTGGTGGTGCTGGGTCGGACCGGCCGCAATTTCGCTGCCGGCATGTCGGGCGGCGTGGCCTATGTCTGGGATGAAGATGGCGACTTTGCGCGCCGCTGCAATCCGGCCATGGTGAGCCTGGAGCCGTTGATGACGAGCGCCGAGCAAACCGCCAAGGTGCCGGCAGCCATTTGGCATGCGGCACGGCGTGGCGCGGCGGGCGAGACCGACGAGGCCTTGCTCAAGCGCCATGTCGAGGCCCACTTTCGCCACACAGGCAGCGTGCGCGCACGCGAAATCCTTTCCGACTGGCCCGCGCAGCGCGCGCGCTTCGTGAAGGTGTTCCCTAATGAGTATCGGCGTGCACTGGGTGAGATGGCTGCGGCGCGCGCCGCAGCAGCCGGCACCCGCCAGCCTGCCTGACACCACTTCCGCACAGGACGACGCAAGATGGGTAAGGTCACCGGATTTCTCGAGTTCGAACGTCTTTCCGAAGCGAGCGAAGCGCCCGACGCACGACTGCGTCACTACCGTGAGTTCGTGCTGCACCTGGACGACGCCGAGGCCGCCCGCCAGGGCGCACGCTGCATGGACTGTGGCATTCCGTTCTGTCAGAACGGCTGCCCGATCAACAACATCATCCCCGACTGGAACGACCTGGTCTTTCGCCAGAACTGGCGTGAAGCGCTCGACGTTTTGCATTCGACCAACAACTTTCCGGAGTTCACGGGCCGTGTGTGTCCGGCACCCTGCGAAGCCGCCTGCACGCTGAACATCAACAACGATGCGGTCGGCATCAAGTCGATCGAGCACGCCATCATCGACAAGGGCTGGGAGCAGGGCTGGGTGCATGCCCAGCCTGCTGCGCACCGCACCGGCAAGTCAGTGGCCGTGGTGGGTTCGGGGCCGGCCGGAATGGCCGCTGCGCAGCAGCTGGCCCGCGCGGGCCACGACGTCACCGTCTTCGAAAAGAACGATCGTGTGGGCGGTCTGCTGCGCTATGGCATCCCTGATTTCAAGATGGAGAAATCGCATATCGACCGGCGCGTCGAGCAGATGCAGGCCGAAGGCGTGGTGTTTCGCACCGGTGTGTTCATTGGCAAGCAGCCCCTGGACGCCTCGGTCACCAATCTGGCCCGCGAGACCATCGACCCGGATGTTCTGAAGACCCAGTTCGATGCGGTGCTGCTCACCGGTGGCGCCGAGCAGCCGCGTGATCTGCCGGTGCCGGGCCGCGAGCTCAAGGGCGTGCATTTCGCCATGGAATTTCTGCCCCAGCAAAACCGCACGGTGGCGGGCGACCAGGTCGCCGGCCAATTGCTGGCGACCGGCAAGCATGTGGTGGTGATCGGTGGTGGTGATACCGGCAGTGATTGCGTAGGTACCAGCAACCGCCAGGGTGCGGCCAGCGTCACGCAGTATGAGCTCATGCCGCAGCCGCCCGAAGAGGAGAACAAGGCGCTGACCTGGCCATATTGGCCGACCAAGATGCGGACCTCGTCTTCCCACGAAGAAGGCTGCGAGCGCGACTGGTCGATCACTACCAAGGCGTTTCGGGACGATGGCAAAGGGCAGGTCAAGGCCCTGGTCACGGCGCGGGTGGAGTGGAGAAAAGACGAAACCACCGGCCAGATGAAGATGGCCGAGGTGCCCGGCAGTGAAGTGGAGGTGCCGGCTGACCTCGTGCTCTTCGCCATGGGGTTCGTGGCGCCGATCGCCAGTGTCCTCGAGGCGTTTGGGGTCGAGCGCGACCCGCGTGGCAATGCACGTGCGCAGACCGAAGGTGAGCGCAGCTACCGCACGAGCATCGACAAGGTGTTTGCGGCGGGTGACATGCGCCGGGGTCAATCGCTGGTGGTGTGGGCGATCCGTGAAGGCCGTCAGGCCGCGCGCTCAGTAGATCTGTTCCTGATGGGTGCGAGCGAACTGCCGCGCTGACTGCTCGGCCGGGTTGATCGGCCGCTCAAAAAAATCAAGGCGGGTGTGCAACCTTGCTCGGGGTTGTGCCCTGAGCCGGATGCGCACGCCGCCTGCACGTGTTGCCGACGATCTCCCTGATCGATGCCTGCCGCCCGGTGGTCCGGGCTGTTCTGGCGTTCCGTACTTTGATTTGGAACAGCGCCGCCGATACGTGTCGGACGATCTTTCTGTTCCGTCTCCTCCCCCCGTCTGCGCGGCGGTTTCCGAGTAAAACAACCTGCTCAATACTGATCAGTATAATCCGCGACTGAGCGGACTGCAAACGTTCGTGACAGTTAAGTGACGGCGACCCTCATGCCCCTCATTCAACACCCGCAACGTCGAGGCAACCTGTGAGCAAAGACCCATGGATTGGCATGCGCTGACGATCGGTGAGGCCCTGCGCCAGACCGCCCAACGCGACCCTGACCGAACGGCGCTGGTCGGCATGGGTGCGCGCATGAGCTTTGCCCAGTTGGATCGGGCGGCTGACGAAGTGGCCCACGGCTTGCGTGCACTGGGTGTGGCGCGGGGCGATCAGGTGGCTTTGTGGCTCACCAACAGCCCCGACTGGGTGGTCTGCTGGATGGCCTGCACGCGCATTGGCGCCGTGCTGGTGCCGGTCAATACCCGCTTCAAGCCTGAAGAGGTGGCGTACATCCTGCGCCAGTCTGATGCGCGCGTGCTCATCGCCATGGACGCGTACTGGGGTATCGATTTTCTGAGCATGATCGACACCTTCGTGCCGGGGCTGCGCGACGCGCAACCCGGTCGCCTGCAGTCACCCGGACTGCCCGAGCTGCGCGCCGTCGTGCTGTGGAACAGCGTGCAGGCTCCCGGCACCACGCACCTCGATGCCCTGCGTGCCGAAGGCGCACGCCGCATGGCCGCAGGCGAACAGTTGCCGGCAGCCGATCCGAATGATGCGGTCATCATCGTGTACACCTCGGGGACCACCGGGCATCCCAAAGGCGCCATGCACGGACACATCGTGATGCGCAACGCCGCCAATGTCGCGCGGGTCATGCACATTGAACCGGGCGACGTCATCCTGGGTCACATGCCCTTCTATCACGTGGCTGGCGCATTCACTGAAGTCATTCCCACGATCCTGCTGGGCTGCACGCTGGTGACCCTGCCCCATTGGGTGCCAGACGAAGCGCTTGAAACCATCGAGCGCGAGCGCGTCACCATTTTCGGCGGCATTCCCACGCACTTTATCGATTGCCTGGACGCCATCCGACGCCATCCGCGCGACGTGTCTTGCCTGAAGTCGGCCTGGATTGGCGGTGCGCCGGTCACACCCGACGTCGCCCTGGCCGCCAAACAGGAACTCGGGTTGCAGGCGCTGCAGGCGGTCTACGGGATGACCGAAACCACTGCGGCCACGGTATTCAGCGAGTTTGATGCACCCCTTGAAGTCCTGTGCGAGAACAAGGGCCGCCCGATCGGCGAGTTCGAGGTCGCGGTGGTCGATCCGGCCAGCGGGCGGGCGCTGGGCACGGACGAAGTGGGTGAGGTGCGCGTGCGCGGCCATATCGTCATGCAGGGCTACTACCGCAATCCGCTGGCCACTGCCGAGGCCATCACGCCCGACGGATGGTTTCGCACCGGTGATCTGGGCGTGATCGATGCGCAGGGCTATCTGAAGATCACCGGCCGCCTCAAGGAAATGTTCATCGTCGGCGGCTCTAATGCCTATCCGGCCGAGATCGAGCGCATCGTCCAGGGTCTGCCCGAGGTGAAGCAGGCGGTGGTCGTAGGTGTGCCCGACCGGCGACTGGGCGAAGTGGGCTTTGCCTTCGTGCAGTTGCATGATGGGCAGTCCATCGCGCGCGAAGCCCTGGTGTCGCGCTGCCGGGCAGCCATGGCCGACTACAAAGTGCCGCGGCACGTGCAATTTGTCGACGATTTCCCGCGCACCACGACCGGCAAGATCCAGCGCTTCGTGCTGCAGCAGCAGGCACGCGAGCAGCTGGCTGCGCAAGCCGCCGGCCTCGTTGCGAGCTCACCCCCATGAATGTGCGCGATGAGCTGCGCAGCCTGAAGAAGGAGCGCGTCCTCGAGGCGGCCCAGCAGCTGTTCTACGAACGCGGCTATCGCGGCACGACCCTCGATGCGATTGCCGAGTCGCTCAATGTGAGCAAGCCCTTCGTGTACGCGGTCTACGACCGCAAGGTCGATCTGCTGGTGGATATTTCGTTGCGCACCCTGAACCGGGTGATCGATACGCTGACCGAGGTGCGTGCGGCGGGCGGTACACCATCGGCCCAGATGCGCCGATTCGTTGAGCGCTTCACCCTCGTTGTCATCGAGAACCAGGCCGGCTCCGCCGTATTTTTTCGCGAGGAAGCCTCCATTCCGCCCGAGGTGACCCGCGACATCAACGAGCTCAAGGGCCGCTTCGATGCCCAGCTCTCCGCCCTCATCCAGGACGGTGTGAGCGCAGGCGAATTCCATGTGCGCGACCCGCGGACCGCATCGCTCGCCGTGGGCGGGATGGTCAGCTGGATTTACATCTGGTACCGCGATGGCGGGCGACTCAGCCCAAGCGACATCGGCGCGCACATGGCCGACTATGTGATGAACCTTCTGGGCGCCACGGCCGCGCCCGCCTGACTCCATGCCAGAGATGACCAGTCCATTCGACGTTCGTCCCGCGCCCGTCGGCGCACCGATTCATGACGCACGCATCCCGGCCCGCGACCGGGTGGTGACCCGCGACCTGATGGAGCGCTGGCTGCGCGAGTGCCCCGACAAGGTCTACATCCAGTTCGCCGACACTGGCGAGCAATGGACCTACCGCGAACTGCGAGACAAGACCGTCCAGACCGCGCTCGGTCTGCAGCAGTTGGGGGTGGCGCAGGGTGATCACGTGATGGTGTGGCTGCCCAACAGCCGTGAGCACATCCGCGTGTTCTACGCGCTCAATTATCTGGGTGCAGTCTGCGTGCCGATCAACACGGCCTACAAGGGCACGGTGCTGGCCCATGTGATCGACAACTCCGATGCGCGTCTGGCGATCGTGCATACCGATCTGCTGGCGCGTCTGGAGGAGGTGCCGCTTGCAGCGCTCACCGACGTGGTGGTGGTGGGCGCCGAGGGCACCTTGCCCGCAGTGGGCACCCTGACCGTCCATGGCTACGCGCAGACGCTGCTGCCGGCTGGTGGCATTTTGCAGCCGCCTGCACGTGCCATCGAACCCTGGGACCCGATGGCCATCATCTACACCTCGGGCACCACCGGCCCTTCCAAGGGGGTGCTGGCGTCCTACCTGCATATTTTCTGCAATGCCGGCCCCGAGACCTGGCCCTTCGTCACGGGTGAAGACCGGTTC
>JBIKKG010000234.1:0-5516 GCA_044360485.1 Burkholderiaceae bacterium
CTATTGGCCACGCCTGACGACACGGCCGTGACGAAGCCCTGCAACAACGCCACGTTGGCGTCTCCTGCAACAGCGGACTTCATGTCCACCCAGTTCTCGATCTGCTTGTCCATCAATTCACTCATGTGCCCTTCCTATTTCGAAGATAGCACCTGAGCAGGATTCACCGGGTCATGACACCGGTTGCGTGCGTGTGCGGAGAGATAATCGCTGGCTGCACTGCCCCTGTTCGGCCGGACAGCCTGTCCCGATCCACAGCTGGTGCCGACAGACCGCGCATGAACGACGCTCAATACACGACCTTGCCGCAGTGGCCCAATGCTTATCCGGCCAGCGGCGCCAGTGCCACCCTGAAACGCCTCAATGAGGATTTCATCGTGACCGAACTGCCGCTGCAGCTGCCCTGCGGTGAGGGCGAGCACATCTGGCTGGACATCGAAAAGAACGGGGCCAACACCGCCTTCGTCGCGCAGCAGCTGGCCGAGGCCGCCAGGGTGCAGGAAGTGAACGTGGGCTATGCCGGCCTCAAGGACCGCTACGCCATCACCCGTCAGTGGTTCAGCATCTATCTGCCCAAAGGCGAGACGCCCGACTTGACCCAGCTTCAGCACCCGGAGTTCAAGGTCCTGAGCCAGAGCCGCCATGTGAAGAAGCTGCGCCCTGGCGATCTGCAGGGCAACCGATTCCGCATCGTGCTGCGTGACGTGACCGGCGAGCGCGACGCCATCGAGAACAATCTCAAGGCCGTTGCGTCACAGGGCGTGCCCAACTACTTCGGTGCTCAGCGTTTCGGCCACGGCGGCGGTAACGTCGAGCAGGGCCGGGCCATGTTGGCGCGCGACATCCGCGTGCGCAACCCGAAGAAGAAGGGCATCTACCTGTCGGCGGTGCGCTCCTTCGTCTTCAATGAAGTGCTGGCGCTGCGCATTCAGCAGGGGCTCTGGGGCAAGACCCTGCCCGGTGATGTGATGGACGAGGCAGGCCGGCCCACCGGACCGCTCTGGGGACGCGGCCGCGTGAGCACCACCGATCAGGCGCAGGCCCTGGAGAACGGCGTGGCGCAACGTCACGCCACGGTGTGCGAGGGCATGGAATACGCCGGACTGGATCAGGAGCGCCGCGCCCTGGTGGCGAGCCCGGCAGACATGTCGTGGGAATGGCTGCCAGCCAATGAACTGGTGCTCACGTTTTCTTTGCCCGCAGGGAATTACGCTACGTCTGTTCTGAACGAAATCCTCTGCACCACAGAGCCTGACCGGTATACAGAGAACGCGTCTGCGACTGTCGGATAACGGCGTCTTCACCTCGGGTGGATGGGTGCAGACTCGATTGAGAGAGTCGGTTGTCCGCACGCTGACCCGAGCGCGTCGCGCTTAACGCGTGCCGGGTCTGGGCCACTGCGCCACGGTCGCGCCACCCGGCATGATGAACCGGTCCAGCAGGTCCTGATGCCGCAGTAGCCATTGACCAATGCCCTGACTGCCATCGTGCGTGAGCTGCGCCTCAGAAGGCGCTTGCAGTGCAGTCGCTCGTGCACCATCGCCATCGAAGCCGGTCATTCGCCCTGCTTTCGGCAGTGCCTGCTGCAGAAAGAGCGTACTGAGTTCGCGCGTGGCGCCCTTGATGCGGGAGGCAATGTCGGGGCCACTGAGCGTGGTGCGGTCGGTGAAGATGCTGTGCCCGCCGGTATTGAACACCGCCAACGTCCTTGGCGACGCCCGCATGGCATGGAAGACGGCAATGCGGTCGTCCACCGTACTGCGGTATCCGGGGATATTGACGGTGTCCCCCAGGCTGGTGACATGCAGAGTAGGCATGCTGATAGACCCGAGCACCAGTTCCGCTGGCCCTTGACCCACAAACGGCGGAGCCGAAATCAGGATGGCCGCGCGAATACGCGGATCCCGAAGATCGGTCACACCGGCGTTGGCCGTAGAGACCCGTGAACCTGCGACAAGCATCGCCGTGTTTGCACCGTAGGAGTGGCCGGCGACGGCCATTCGGGCGACATCAATCAACGCAGCCGATTCCGACGCCAATACCTTGTCTATGGAATAACGCAGGTCCAGCACCCGTGCCAAGGCCTCGGACTCACTCGCTGCCGCCTGCAAGCGTTGCACCAGCTCCAGTGGATTGCCCTGCCACACGCGGCTGTCGCTGCCTACATGCTGCGGATGCAGGCTGGCAATCCCTTCGTCGGCCCAGTGGCTTCCGAGATAGCGGTAACCCATGCGCGATCCGCCCAAACCATGGGAAAACACGACAAGCGGCACAGGCTGTGCGGTGCTTGCCTGTAGAGGCAGGTACAGCCGCGAAGGCACGGGCCTGCGCCGGTCAGTGTCGAGCAGATCGAGGTCCATGACGCGATGACCGGCTAAGGGCGAGGCGCTCGCCTGCGCGGCGCGATACGGAAAAGAGGCAGCAGCCACGCCGCCGGCAAGGCCCACGGCGTGAGTGATGAACCCGCGACGGCTCATGGAGCGTTCACCTCTGATCACAGCACTCAAGCCCATTCATTGAGTTTCTACAGTGGAATGCTTGGAATCATGATTCCAAGCGCAGGAGCAGTGAAGCCGACGCCTGGGGCCGTTGTGCGCAGCGCCTACTTGCTTCGATTCAGCAATGCGTACAGAAAAATCGCCCCGAATGTCGCCGTTCCGATCCCGCCCAGCGAAAATTGGCCAAATTTCAAGGTGAAATCGCCGGCACCCAGGACCAGGGTGACCGCCGCAACGATCAGATTCTTGTTGTCGGTGAAATCCACCTGGTTGTCCACCCAGATCTTGGCGCCGGCCACGGCAATCAGCCCGAACACCACGATTGAAATGCCGCCCATCACAGGCAAGGGAACCGCCTGAATCAGGGCGCCAAATTTCGGACTGAAGCCCATCAGCATGGCCACAGCAGCTGCCACCAGAAAAATGGCGGTTGAGTAGACCTTGGTCGCGGCCATCACGCCGATATTCTCTGCGTAGGTCGTCATGCCCGTCCCGCCCACTGCACCACTGACCAGGGTTGCAACGCCGTCGCCCATAAAGGCGCGGCCCATGTGCCGGTCCAGGTTGCGACCGGTCATGGCGCTGACGGCCTTGATATGCCCGAGGTTTTCGGCCACCAAAATGATGCTCACCGGCGCGATCAGCAAGAGCGCATTCGCATCGAAGACTGGCGCAGTGAACGCAGGCAGCCCGAACCACGCAGCCCGGGCAAGGCCTGAAAAATCAACAGGCTGACCCATGCCCAAACCGTTGGCGAACAGTGCATACAGCATGCTGGCAGCGATCAGTCCGACGAGGATCAGCATGCGTTGAGCAATCCCTCGCGTCATCACCGCCGCCAAACCCACGCAGACAAAAGTGGCCGCTTGCATCCAGGCGTCGAAATTGTTCGCAGCCATATTCTTGACTGGAATGCCTGCGAGATTCAGGCCAATCACAGCCACCACGGCACCGGTGACCACCGGAGGCATGAAGCGCTCGATCCAGTCGGTCCCGATCGCCTGCACGACGACACCGATCAACGCGCAGAGCGCCCCGCAGGCGATGATGCCGCCCAGGGCCAGGCCGATCTGCTCATTGACGCCCTTTCCCGCATAACCCGTGGCCGCAACCACCACACCGATGAAAGCGAAGCTCGAGCCCAAGTAACTCGGCACCTTGCCACCTGTGATCAGGAAAAAGATCAGGGTGCCGATGCCGCTCATGAGGACGGCGATGTTCGGATCGAAACCCATCAGGATCGGGGCCAGTACGGTCGCACCGAACATGGCAATCACATGCTGTACACCCATCACGGCAGTCACCGGCCAGGACAGACGCTCGTCGGGCGCAATCACACCACCCTGTTGAAGTACCTCAGCGCTTTTTTGGGTCCAGCGGAACATCGTCATTTCCTTTGCGCTCGATAAACAGGATGACAAGGCCCCTCGTCATCGCGACCGTGGGCTCATAGTAACGTCGTACACGACGGCGAACTGCTGCATGATCGCTGCCATCAAGCGCATTTTTTTAAGGGCAACGCAAGCATGATGTCCATCAACCCGCGCGCGCGCGACAACGTGATCCTCATCGACCATCCGCTGGTGCAGCACAAGCTGACCCTGCTGCGTACAAAGCAAACCAGCACGAGCTGCTTTCGTCAGTTGCTCAGCGAGGTGGCCAGCCTCATGGTCTATGAGCTTTGCCGCGACTTGCCTTTGCGCGATGTACTGATCGAGACGCCGCTGGAGCCGATGAGCTCACGGGTGCTCGATGGCAAGAAGCTCGTCTTTGCAAGCATTCTTCGAGCCGGAAATGGTTTTCTCGATGGGATGCTCTCGATGGTGCCAGGCGCCCGGGTCGGCCATGTGGGCGTGTATCGCGATGCGCAGACCCTTCAGGCCGTCGAGTACTACTTCAAGATGCCCAAAGACATGACCCAGCGCGACGTCATTGTGGTGGACCCGATGCTGGCCACCGGCAATACCGCCATTGCCGCAGTGACACGGATCAAGCAGTGCCAGCCGCGATCCATCAAGTTCATGTGCCTCCTGGGCTGCCCTGAAGGCATCAATGCGCTGTATCAAGCGCATCCAGATGTGCCGGTATTCACCGCAGCGATTGACCGCGAACTGAATGACCATGGCTACATCCTGCCGGGCCTGGGAGACGCTGGCGACCGAACCTTCGGAACCGAATGAGGAAGGCCTCGATGACCTGTGCGGATCCGGACCTGACTGCTCAGGCCTGCAGTGCAAGATCTCCTGTTGCCCAGGTGCAGCAGGCATAGACAAATCCCGCTTGTCTCGATTGCACATCGATACCGCATTCGCTGTCGATATTGACTTGACCTGCACACTTGACTTCGCACGCGCCGCAACTGCCCACTCGACAGCTGTAGTCGATTTCGATGCCGTGCGCTTCGGCCAGCTCGAGCAGCGAAACATGTTCGTCTGTTTGCACCGTCACGCCTGATCGTACGAAGGTCACCTGATGGGTTGGTCCGCTCAGCTGCAAGGTCTTTTCGACACTGCCGCCGCCCTGCGCCGAGCGGCCGGAACCAAAGCTTTCCGAGTGCAGGCGCGACAGATCAAACCCGAGTTCGTAGAGGGTCTGCCGCACCGTCTTGAAAAACGGCTCAGGACCACACAGAAACACATCGCGCTCGTCCAGGTCAGGGACAAACATTTGCAGCATCTCGCTGCGAATGCGGCCACGGAATCCGTGCCAGGAGTCAGTCCCGAGCCAATCTGAAGTCAGCGTGATCGCGACATCGAAGCGTCTGCTGCGAGCAGAAAGCACTTCGAGTTCCTTCCGAAAGATGATGTCGTTGGGTGACTTGAAGGAGGCCAGCAGTTTGACGTCGACATCTGCGCCTGTGTCGCTCATCCACCGACTCATCGAAACGATCGGTGTGATGCCGCTGCCTGCTCCAATGAACAGCATCTTGCTGTTGGGATACTCGAAGCAACTGAACTTTCCTGAGGGGCCTCTGATGGTCAGGCGCTGTCCCAGTTTGACATGGTCGCAAAACCAGTT
>JBIKKG010000397.1:0-5489 GCA_044360485.1 Burkholderiaceae bacterium
ACCGAAAAAGCATATTGAGCCCCGGTGTTTTGCAATACTTCCAACCCCGTCCGCAAATCAGCCGCTCGCACAAAGGGTGCAGTAGCGTAAATGCAGCAAATTTCTGTGGCCTGCTCGCCGTGCTGGTTTTGCCAAGCGGCAGCATGAGCAATGACAGGGATGGTCCCGGTGTGGTCGTCGGACAGTTCGACTGGGCGTGTGAACGGCACATCAGCACCGTGCGCCTTGGCCACTTCAGCAATTTCAGGGTCGTCGGTGCTGACGATGATTCGATCGAAGCATTCGCTTTCGTTGGCGGCACGGATAGACCACGCGATCATGGGCAGCCCGCCAAAAGGTTTGATGTTTTTGCGCGGGATGCGTTTGCTGCCGCCCCGAGCTGGGATGACGGCTAGCCTCATACGCCCATGGCCTCGCGCAGGCAGCCCACCACAAAATCCTGCTCATCTGGGGTGAGCGTTGCATGCATCGGGATGCTGATCGCTTCGCGGTAGTACTGCTCGGCCTCGGGGTAGTCACCCTGCTTGAAGCCCATTTGCTGGTAGTAGGGCTGGGTGTGCACCGGAATGTAGTGCAGGTTGACCATGATGTCTTTGGCGCGCAGCGCTTCAAACACTTGAAGATGTGTGGCACTGATTTTGTTGAGTTGCAGGCGAATCACGTAAAGGTGGTAGGCGCTGTAACTGTCGGGGTGCTGCCAGGGCAGTGTGATCGGCAAATCGGCGAGCAATTGGTTGTAGCGTTGGGCGATCTCTTGGCGGCGTTTGACGTAGTCGGTCAGGCGCGTCATTTGGCTTACGCCTAGCGCCGCTTGCATGTCGGTCATTCGGTAGTTAAAGCCCAATGCCACTTGTTGGTAGTACCAGGGGCCATCCATGGGCTGGGTCATGAGAGCCGGGTCGCGGGTAATACCGTGGCTGCGCAGCAGCCCCAGGCGGGTGGCCAACTCGGCGTTGTTAGTCATGGCCATGCCGCCTTCAGCAGTGGTAATGATCTTGACGGGGTGAAAGCTGAAAACGGTGATGTCGCTATAGCGGCCATTGCCGATGGGTTCGCCTTTATATCGGCCGCCAATGGCATGCGAGGCGTCTTCAATGATCTTGAAGCCGAATTTCTTGCTTAGCGCATGGATGGCGGCCATGTCGCAAGGCTGGCCGGTCAGGTGCACCGGCACCACAATCTTTGGCAACCTGTTGTCTTTTTGAGCCTGCACCAACTTAGCCTCGAGCAGTTTGGGGCTCAGGTTGTAGGTAACAGGGTCGATATCGACAAAGTCAACTTTTGCCCCGCAATACAAGGCGCAATTGGCCGACGCCACAAAGGTATTGGGTGTTGTCCAAAGCCAATCACCCGGGCCAAGCTCTAACGCCAGACAAGCAATATGCAAGGCTGCGGTGGCATTGCTGACTGCAATGGCATGTTGCGCACCCGTGTGTTGCATCACGCTTTGTTCAAACTGCGTGATGGTTGGACCTTGGGTAAGGTTGACAGACTTTAGAACGCCAATGACGGCGTCGATGTCGGCTTGGGTAATGTCTTGTTGGCCGTAGCGGATCATGTGGTTAACCTATTCGAAAAAAGCGTCAGCTGCGCTGCGGCGATGGGGGCATGCCATCGGTGCCATGGTCGCTGGCCCAATAAGCCGCTGCCTTGCTCACCAAAATGACAGTAAAGAAAATGACTAAGCCCAGCGGCACCGCTAGAGCGGGCAGCGTCTGCGCAACTAGCCAGACAGCGATCGCAAACACCAGCATGGCACCGACATGGCTGCCGATGATGGCTTTATCCCGCTGTTGGGCATACAGCGCGTAGTGAGGTGCCATACCCAGTGCGTTGATCACGGTGGCCAGCAACAGCCAAGGGTAAAGCCAAATGCTTTCCTGATAGAGCGGCTTGTTGATCCACTGTAGCAAGTAAGGCAAAAGTAGCCAGCTGATCACGCTGAAGGCTGTAGCAGCTAGGAGTATGTGGAACCACAGAAGTTTGACTTTGCGATGCGCTTGAGCATGTTGCTGTTTGTGGTGCAGGTCGATGAGTTCTGGGTAGGCAAAGGCAAACACGCCAGCGTCCAGAAACACCATCAGGGTGCCAGCAATGCTCAAGAACAGTACGTAAGCTCCGACGGTTTCAATGTTAGTCAAAGACTGCAGCCAATAGCGGTCAATGGTTTGAACGCCACGCAGTGCCAGCGTCGCCAACAAGAAAGCCAGGCTTAGCTTTGCGCCGTTTTTGACCCAACTCCAATCTACTGGGAAATGCCAGCCACCTAGGCGCAGCTGACGGATTTTGCGTAAGCCCAACAAGGCTGCGACCACGCCAGCTGCCAACCAACATGCCATAACGGCTTGCAATTGACGCATGTTTGGATCGATGACCATCAGGGCCACAATGGCCAGCGCCCAGCTACCTTGCCGCATGAACAAGATCAGGCTGGCGGTGATTTGCTCAGAGAGGGCGGTCAGTAAACGGGAGATTTCCTGATTGAGGTGTTCAAGCACCAGGATCGGAAAGAACCACAACAGCAGCTCGCTCGGCCAGCCCGTCTGAGGCAAGACCCACACTCCCAGGGGGACAACGATGGCATACAAGAGCGCCGAAAGGGCCGCCTGCCCTTTAAGCATCTGCCCGCGCTGGTCGAGTGGGGCCCTCAAGATTTCGCGGGTGGTGTAGGTATAAAAGTCTAGCCCGACCAAATACAAAAAATAGCCAACCGTAGCGGTAAACAGGCCGTAATAACCCACGGATTCGGGGTCTAAATACTTAGCCAGAAAAAAAACGAACAGGAACCGTGCGCCCAGCGTGCCCGAGCGCAGCGCCATATTCAGGAGGCGGGTGCTGTTCAGCATTGGCGCTGCTGGCCCTTGGTGGAGGGCTTTGGCAACTCGGCACGCGCATGCCGCCCTGCCATTTGCTCAAGAGGGCAAGGCACATCAAGGTCACGAGGCACCCCAAGGTTAAATGGCCTTCCTGGGCGGGATGCGCGGGCGTCAAAGAAGGAATCGAAGCGAATCATTCGGCGATCCTAGCGCCGTCTGTGCGTGGATCGTCGCGTCATCCGTTCGAAGGCACGGCTTGGCCGAAAAGCGGTCGTTGCAGGTGCGGTGACCGCCTGGCCCAACCGAAGGACGATGAGGTCAGTGGGGTACCAGTCGAACTCACCCCTTCGAGACCTTTCACTGCGCTCTGATCTTTGATTGCGTCGCCCCCAATCTGCGAACGCATGGTCATTTTAGGCAGCATTTTCACTGCTCGAATGTTCGCCGAAACGTGCGCATCAGCGAGTTTTCGGCAGCTGTTCTATTGACTCAGCCGAATCCGCATAGGCGATCGGCCACCGTTCGTTATCCGCATGACGGATTCCTCGCGATCATCGCCGTCATTGGCTGCGCCAACCGCGCTCGCAGCGCCTCAGGCGCCTTGCGGGGCGTGTTCTAGACCGCGTCCTTCAGATTTCAATCCACCGCTGAGATTGCTGATCAAGACCTCGAGTCTCTTTTTGCGCCCCGCCCGTCCAGCGGCACTTTTCGCCCGAAGGTCGGTCTCGTGATTTTTGTCACGGTGACACGCGCAACGGATCGTAAACCGCGACGAAACAAGTTTTGCCGCTTGTCCGGCGTACCGCGCCATCGGGAAGCCAGGCAGACATGCCCGCCAAATGCCGCCGAAAAATAGGTCGAACCGAGAGCGCGCGCCTCAGGGCAAAGGCCCGACTGCACACGCTTGGCCGACCGAATCGACTGAACTGACGGCAACTGCCATGCCCGTATCCGCTGCCTTGCTTCCCATCCTGACCAGTGCCGGCATCGCGCTTGCCGTGTCGTTCGCACTCTCGCTGATCCTTGTGCTCACGCGCCGATGGCATCTGCGATTCACCGGCGATTCGCAGCTGAACCTGCCGCAGAAAATTCACCGTGAAGACATCCCGCGCATTGGTGGCCTGGCCATCGTGGGCGGGTTCGTCATCAGCCTGGTCCACCTCGTATGGTTCGGTGCCAACCCGCCTGCGGTCTCAGCCACTACCGCTACGCTGCTGCTGGCAGGCCTGGCCCCGATTGCCCTGGCGGGTTTCGGCGAAGACATCACCAAGCGGGTGGGCCCGCACATGCGACTGGGCTGGATGGCGCTGGGCAGCCTGATTCTGTTGACCTCGAATCATCTTTGGCTCGACCGCATTGGCGTGCCGTTCCTTGATCCGATCTTTTCAAACTGGGGCATTGCCATGGCGTTCTCGGTGTTCGCCTGCATCGGCGCAACCAACGCCTACAACCTCATCGATGGTCTGAACGGACTGCTGGCGGGCGTCTCGCTGATCACCCTGGCCGCGATTGCCTGGGTGGCTGCGACACTCGGCGACCAGAAGATCTTTGCCCTGGCTGTGCTTCTGGGTGTAGCCATGATCGGATGGCTGCCCTTCAACTGGCCCAAGGCCCGGCTCTTTGCCGGCGACGGCGGTGCGTATTCGATCGGCTTTCTCACGGCGGCACTCTTGCTGCTGCTCATTCAGCGCAACCCGCAAGTGAGCCCCTGGTTTGGCCTGACCGCTGCAGCGCTGCCGATCTGGGAAACGCTCTACAGCATCTGGCGTCGCTCGCGCAGCGGCCTGAAGACCATGGAACCCGATCAGTCTCACCTGCATCAGTTGGTGCGGACCCGACTGCACTGGTCGATCAAGTTTCGGGCACTGCGTCAGGCGGGTGCCGTGGATGCAGACTGGACCCCGGCGGTGCAACCTGCCAAGCAGGTGGTGGTGAAGGCGCCTAATGGCCTGTGCAGCCCGCTGCTTTGGGGTCTGCACGCCACGGCGGTGGTGGCAGGTGTCGCCACATTTGACAGCACCGGTGCACAAGCGGCTGTGATGGGCCTCTTTGCAGCGGCGTATATCCTGCTGCATGCGCGTTTGCTGCGTTCGCGTGCGCGTTATCGCTCCGCACTGGCTGCCTGACTGCACACCGGACCGCTCGAGACTGACGCAGACCCATCTGGGCGAGCTGACGGGCAACGGATGGAACCCGCCAGCCTGCTGCAGACGCTGATGCGAATGCGGATGCCCCCGGGAGAGGCCGCACCTATAATCGCGCGATGAGCACATCGCCTACCCCCGGAACACCTTCTCGGCCCTTAGTCGCTGCCCCCGGCAGCGCGCCTGCTGACCCACCGGCCCAAGCGGCGTCGGCGCTGCCACCAAAGCAGACAGACCACCATGCGCAGACCACGGCGCTGGTGGATGCAGGCCGCCAATTCGACCGCCCGGTGACTACGGTCAACCTGCCGCTGACACGCGCCTCGAGCGTGCTGTTCAAGACACTTGCCGATGCAGAGGCCGAAGGTGCCGCCGCGGTGGCCGGTGAGCGCCACCGCACTACTTACGCCACATCGGGTACACCGACTACCTTTGCGCTGACCGATGCGCTCGCCGACATCGAGGGCGGCGGGCATGCCTGTCGCGCAGCCATCATGCCCTCTGGGCTTGCCGCCATCTCGGTGCCGCT
>JBIKKG010000235.1:0-5483 GCA_044360485.1 Burkholderiaceae bacterium
ACCGACAAGCCGTATCGGGACGTGCCCCGCAATATTGCCGGATGATGCCTGGGCGCAATGTGATCTGACGCAAGCTCGCCGTTGCAGGAACAGGGCGACAGGCATGTCAGAGCGGTGCGCTAAATAAGGTAGGGGTTGGTAGGTATTTGAGCAGGGTTAGGTACTAGGTTCCGACTCGGTTTTATCGTTGTCGGAACATGTCTCGAAGCCTGATTATTGTTGTTGTGGAGGACCACGACCTGTCGCGGCAGGCCTTGGTTGCTTTGCTTCAGCATGCAGGCCATCAGGTGATTGGAGTCGATTGCGCAGAGGCGGTCGATGATGAAGGCGCGCAGGCCACCGCTGATCTGCTGATCGTCGATTTGAACCTGCCAGGGGAAAGCGGATTGAGCCTGACGCGCAGGCTGCGTGCAGCCTACCCGCAGCTCGGCGTCATCATGGTGACCTCGCAAAGCTCGACCGCAGACCGCATTGCCGGCTTCCAGAGCGGCGTTGACGTCTACCTGAACAAGCCAATTGACCCGGATGAAGTCCTGGCCGCGGTAGATTCACTGGCCAGGCGGCTGCCCGGTGGCGATGCGGCCAATGCGGCGTCGTCTGTGCTGCTGGAGCAGTCGGGACTGCGGTTGACTGGTGAAGTGTCGACGGTCCAATTGACACCCGATGAGGCGCTGATTTTGCGTGCGCTCGCGAGTGCGGCCGGGCAGCGGCTCGAGAACTGGCAACTCATCGAATTGCTGGGCAAGGATCCGGAGCGCTACCGCAAGGCTGCCCTGGAAGTCCGGATGGTCCGGCTGCGCAACAAGCTTCACCGTGTGTCAGCGCGGGATGCCTGCCTGATCGCGGTGCGTGGGGTGGGTTATCAACTGGGGCTGACCCTGCGCACCCGTTGACCCGGTCCGGGATCCTGTTCCGGCCTTCTATACTGGGAGGCTGTGCTGACACAAGGAGACCGGGATGGCTCAGATCAAGCGGATCGACCACGTTGCGATCGCAGTGCGCGATTGCGATCAGGCAACCGAGCAATACAAGAAGCTGCTCAACGCAGTCCATATCCGCACGGAAGTGCTGCGCGAGAAAGCCGGTATGGTCAAAGTCGCCTACATGCAGATCGGCGAAAACGTGCTGTCGCTGGTGCAGTCACTTGAGCCCGACGGCTTCATTAATCAGCACATCGACAAGCATGGTGAGGGCCTGCACCACATGGGTCTGGAAGTGGACAATCTGGCCGAGTTTATTCAGGACGTTGAAGGCAAGGGCTACAAGATTCCGCTGCGCGATGAATTCAGCAATCGCAGCGAAGTGGTGCTGCGGCCTCGGGATGCTTCCGGCGTGGTGCTGCAGGTGCTGCAATGGAAGGGTGGCAGTGATGCGACGGTTGAGGATCGCATCGAGCGCATCCTGAAGCTGCAAAACCAACCGGACTGATCGTGCCCAGCGGTGTGGGTCGGCCGGTGGTGCTGGCCCGCATCGTGCGTTGTGCATGACACTAGGAAGCCCTGTTTCAGAAAAGAAAATTATTTTCTGAAGCTCTCGTGCGTGCCAATTTTTCCAGGGCGCGATTGATTACCATCACTGCATGAGCCACAGGCGCCCGGAGTTTCCGGGCGAGCACATCATGCAAGCACCTGATCCGCGCATCACGCCGCAACGCATGGCCGCATCGCCGTTCTGTCCTGTGTTGCGACCTGCAACGTCCGGCGGACGGCCATTTCGGTCACGACTGGTCGCTGCGTGCATCGGTGCTGTGGCCTGGCTTCCACTTGGGGCGGGGGCGACGGATGCCACCAAGGAGCTCTCGGATTTAAAAGCTCGGTTGGAGGCCCAACGCCGCCAGCTGGATGAGCAGCGTCGGCAGCTTGCCGCGCAGGAAGAGCAGTTGCGCGCCCAGGAGCGCACGCTCAATGAACTCTCCACGCGTATGGGCGCAGGGGCTGCAGTTGGCGCGCCGACCTTGCCCACCTCGAGTACCTCACCGTCCCCTGCGGCCCAGGCGCCTGCACCCAGCCAGGAGGCTACCCGTCAGGGTCTTGGGCAGCCCGTCGAGATCGGGCCGCCCTCGGTCAGCAGTCGGTTCGGGGACATCAAGGTGTACATGGGCGGCGCGCTGCGCACGACGGTCAACACCACGACCGCGCGGATGCAGCCCGATGCCACACCGTTTTTTGTACTGCCGAAGGTCAATGGGGTGGCGGACGGTACGACCAAGATCGATGCGCGTCTGTCCTCATTGTTCTTTTCGATTGACGGCGCCAAGCTCGGTGACTTCAAGCTCGGAGGATCCATCTACGCGTACCTGTTCGACGGCGATCTGCTATCTGGCAAGTACGGGTTTTATCCGGGATTCGCGTACATCGATGCCGTGAGCGATCGTTGGCGTTTTGCCGCCGGTCTGCAGATGGATATCTTCAGCCCGATGATTCCGACGATGGTGGATCGCATGTCGGCCTTTGCCGGATCGGGTAACCCCGGCAATTCGTTCAAGCCGCAATTGCGCGCTGAGCACATGATCACGCAAGGACGTGATCGCATCGTCCTGCAGGGCGCGTTGGCGGATGCGGTGGCCAGCAACATCAAGCCACCTTCCAATGCCAACCCACTGGCGTCCTCGATCGAGAACACCGGCTTGCCTAACTTCGAAGCACGCGTCGCCTGGACTCGCGGCGCGCCGGGCGAGGCGAATGTCTGGCTGCCGTGGGCTGAGTACACCCTGGGGTTATCCGGGGCGACCGGCAACTACCGCACCTTTTCGCTGCTCAATGCGTTTTCAGCCTACGACACGCGTCTGAGCGGCGTGGCCATTGAAGGTGCCTGGCGCATTACGCCGCGTTTCGGCGTGCAGGGGGAGTTGTATGCCGGGCGGGCGCTGGGGCAATACCTGGCCACCATTTTTCAGAGTACCAACAGCGCCACCGGTCAGGCGATTTCGAGCAAAGGTGGCTGGGCTGAGGCGGCGTGGTACTGGACGCCACGCATGCACAGTCACCTGGGCTATGGCCAGGACAAGGCCGATGCCAACGACGTGCCGGTGGGCGGATTTTTATCCAATCGGACAGCATTCCTGAATCTGTTCTGGGACCCAAGCCCCAAGACCACGCTGGCCATTGAAGGCACCTGGCGCAAGACCGGCTACCGGGGCCTGGGCGACTATTCCGGCTATTCGCTGATGCTGTCGTCGGAGCTCAGATTTTGAGGCGCAAGGCGTAGTGAGTGACCATGCCATCAGTCACCACGCACTGAGCGACCACGCACTGAGCGACCACGCACTGAGCAACGACGCACTGAGCGACCCACCTCAGGGCGCGCTGAAGGTCAGATAGGGTTCGCGCGCCAGTTGCTCGAGCAAATTGACCTCCCAGGTGAGGTACTGCTGCATCGCTTCCTGCACGGCAGAGGTGCGGGCATAGGGCGGATACCACATGTCGTCGGTCGGGGTCAGCAGTTTCGGGTCGTCATCCGTGGTGCAGGTTTCGGTGGGCAAGCCCGCCGCCAACCAGGCTGAACGGCCACCTGCAAGTGTGCTGACTGCGGCATATCCCAGCGCGCGGGCATCCTGAGCCGCATAGCGGGAAAGCCGGCCGTCCCCACAGACGAACACGAGCGTGCGTTGTGGCGAGAGGCGCTCAAGGACCTGCGGCAGATGCGATCGCATGGCATAGGCGCTCCCGGGCACATGCCCGCGACGCCAGCGAAAGCTGTCCCCCACATCAATGACCGTGACGGCAGCCTCCTTCAGTTGAGCCTGCAAGGTTTGCGGGCTGAGGGCCTGATCGGGGAGAGCTGCCTCTCCTAATCCTGTCGTGTGCACCGAACCTGTTTGCAGCGGGCCGGGCTGCCCGTCTGCGCCCAAGCCGTCTTTCAGGACATGCACATCGCGCCAGCCCATCTGGAGCAGCCAGTGTGCCGTCATGACCGATTGCACCTGCAGGCTGTCCACCAGAACGATGCGTGCGCCCCGCGTGACCACAAAGGTATCGGTGGCCTGAACGAGCTGTCCGCCGGGGGCGTTCAGGCTGCCAGGCAGGTGACCCGCCGCGAACTCGGCCGGCTGACGCACATCGAACACATGCGTGGTACGGTGTGACTCAGCCAGCATGGTGCGCAGCGTGTTGCGATCAATGAAGGACACCGCATAGCGCGCGGCCACATCGTCGGCCATGCGACGTGCCTGCGCCAGGGCGGCACCGTGCGGCACGGGCACCAGATCTTCGCGGCCGTGATCGGCCTTGAAGCCGGCGAGTTCCCAGCCCATGGTGCCGTTTTTCAGCGCGTATACCGGATTGGGCAAGCCAGCATTGCGCAGGCTCTGGGTCCCGATGATCGATCGGGTTCGACCCGCGCAATTCACCACAACGATCGTCTTGTCCGAGCGCACCAGCCCAGGCACCCGCAGCACCAGTTCGGCCCCGGGGCAGTTGGAGGCGCCGGGCAGGCTGACGGTGCGAAACTCTTCTGCAGGCCGGGAATCGACCAGCACAATGTCCTCGCCTGCCTGCTGCCATTGATGGAGCACTTCAGGATCGATGCGCGGTGTCTCGCAGGTGTGCTCGACATGTTCCCCGAACGCCTTCGATGGCACATTGGTGCCTGAGAAGAGCTCAAAGCCACAGGCCCCCCAGCCGCTGGTGCCGCCCTGCAGGATGGCGAGCTGGCGATACCCATGCTCAGAGAGCAGTACAGCAGCGCGTTGCGCAGCGTGCTGGCCATCCGCAGGGGCGTCATCAATGAGGACGATCCGGGCATCGCGCCGAGGCAGCAATTCCGGTGCCTTGAGCTCGAGTTGCGCCAGCGGAATATTGCAGGCAACCAGCAGGTGAGAGCGCGAGAAGGGGCCGCCATCGCGCACATCGACCAGTGCGACCTCCTCGCCGTCGGTGAGCCAGGCGCGCAGGGTGGTCGCATCAACTGTGGCGACGGCCTTCATGCCGTTTGAGTCAGCGGTCATGGTTGGAGTTCCGGAATGGCATGCAGCACACGCTTGGGGTCAGGGGGGACTTAGTCGGCGGCGAGCGCACGATCGAAAGCGTCGAGCAGCGCATCACAATCGTCGAGCGTGATGCACATGGGCGGGTTGATGCGGAACGTGTTGCGGGTCGGGCTGCCCTTGACCATGATAAAGCCCGATGCGCGCAGGCGGTGTTGCACGCGGGCCCCTTCCTCCACTGCTGGCTCTCGGGTGGTGCGATCCCGGACCACCTCGATGCCCAGCATCAGGCCCTGACCGCGTACATCGCCGATCAATGCATGTTTGTTTTTCAGCCGATTCAGGCCTGCCAGCAGGTGGTCCCCGCAGCGTTGGGCATGAGCCTGCAGGCCCTCGTCATCGACCACCTTGAGGACAGAGCGCGCTGCAGCCGACGCCATGGGGTTGCAGGCATACGTGTTGAAAAATTTGGCGCGGGCGAAGGACTCGGCGATGTCGCGTCGGCATACCACCGCTGCGATCGGAAAACCATTTCCAATGCCTTTGCCCAGCACAATCA
>JBIKKG010000236.1:0-5475 GCA_044360485.1 Burkholderiaceae bacterium
GGTCAAGTGGTTCAACGATGCCAAGGGGTTCGGTTTCATCACCCCTGACGATGGTGGCGAGGATCTGTTCGCGCACTTCAGCTCGATCCAGATGAACGGCTTCAAGTCGCTCAAGGAAGGTCAGAAAGTGCAGTTCGACGTCGTTCAGGGTCCCAAGGGCAAGCAGGCTTCCAACATCACCGGACAACAGTAAACGGTATCCGCTTGGCGGGCTCAAAAGAAAAACGCCGGACTCCCCGGCGTTTTTCTTTGGTGAGGCCGCTTGATCAGAATCGGTAGCCGATGCCGAAGGTGTAGGTCCAGGGATCCAGCTTGGTATCCATCGTCTGACCAGTGGAGAGTGTCGTGGTGGTCTTGAGCCAGGTCTTCAAAATGGCCGCCTCCAGCGACCATTTCGGTGAGAACTGCCAGACCACCCCTATCTGAGCAGTGAACCCCCAGCGCGAGTCGATCGACAGCGTGGTGGGGTTGGTGGCACTGCCGCCGGTCAACCCCGACAGCGCCGGTGTGCTGGTCGCGTCATAGAACTTCGCATACGTCGGGCCTGCGCCCACGTAGGGCCGCAGCGTGGCCTGGGGTTCAAAAAAACGATATTGCGCCAACAGGCTGATCGGAAGGGCCCTGACATCTCCAATCTTGCCCACGCCGGCTATCGCGCCATCGCCCACCAACTCATGCTTGAAACCGAGGGCGAGCGGCAGATCCAGGGCGATATGGTCGGTCCACATCCAGGTCACGCCGCCCGAGATCTGGTTGGCCGATTTGACGTCAGCCGTTGTGCCAGCGAAAGCGGGCGGGGACAGGTTGCCGCTGGTCACATCCGGGGAGATGCGTGTGGCGCCCCCGCGGACGATGACCGAACCAGCAGGCTGGGCTTGGACGCTGGCGACTGCAAAGAGCGCGGCACACACCGCTGCGCCGAAAAGAAGGGGCTTTGCCATGATAAAGGGTCTCCTGCCTCGTGGGATCAGAGCCAGCCTGCGACGGCGAGCGAACGTGAGATCAGCTGACTGAGCAGCTGGTGGCCAAAGGCCGTGGGGTGAAACCCATCCGCAAACGCCCAGGTCTTGTACCAGTTGGCTCCGCCGGTGGCGCCAGCCGGCGGGTTGGCCGCCAGGAACGCATCGGTGCAGGTGCCCAAGGTAGCGGCGACAGACCCCTTGTCTGCACAGGCCGGTGTGGTGACGTTGGTCAGTGCAAATTGCGCAGGCGAGGCGATCTGATTGTTGAATTCGGTATAGAAGTCAACCAGGGCGACCTTGGCGTTGCCTGCCGCACGCGTGGCCAATTGCGTATTGAACGCCACGACCCAGCCCTTGAAGAGCGCCTCGGACTGGGCGCGTACCGTCGCACCTGCCTGGGTCTCGATCTGCTTCAGCACACCTTGAAACAAGGGCGTATTGGTGATCCCCGGCATGTTGAGCAGTGCGACCTGCTGGGCCCCCTTGTCGAGCGCCTTCGTTTGAATGGTGTCGTAAAAGTTGTTGGCGAGGCTGGTCATGTACGTGCCGCCGGCGCCCGCCAGCGCCGCCTGGCAGCCTGCCGTGGGGCCACCCGCACATGCCGTGCCGAGAGCCCCCATCTGAGCCGGCGTGAGGACTGTCGCCAGCAGCGCCTGGTAAGAAGCGCCGGCGTCGGTGGGCTGCGCGAGATAGGCGGTGACCAGCGCCGCGGCATCGTTGCCGCCGCCGTCGATGATCAGCAGGTCCTTGGCTGAGAAATTGCCGGCAAGGTTAGCTGTAGAAAACTGGTTACCGATGATGCGGGGATCCTGTGACGTATACGGGCCGCTCGCCGCATTGATCACACCGCCGCCAATCGCAAAATTCGTGCAGCCTGCCGTGGGGTTGGCTGCAAAGGTCGTTCCGGTGAACGCGAAGAAATTACAGCCCTTGGGCAGCCCATAGAGTTGTGCAATCCGCTCGGGGTAGGTGTCATTGCCCTGGATCGTGAACTTGATCCCGAAGGTACCGACATCTGCCAGGCTGTCGCCCATGACCTTCACCGAAGTGATGGCGACCCGCGGGGTGGTGTCTGCGCTGCTGCCGCCGCAGGCAGCGATGAGCACTGACAGTGCGGTCGAAGCCGCCAGGGTCAGCGAGGCACGGTAATACCGGTTCATATCGTCTCCTTGAGTCATTCGCCGGGTGGACGGCCGGTGCTGCCGCCCCCGTTACGGAAGCTAGACAATAACGTCGCTGGCGCGGAAGTCAACGCGGCGGCACGGTTTGTGCTCATCCGAGCGTTGGGCAGGCAGTCGCAATCCCCGCGCGCTCCAGTGCGCAATCCGCGATGTCGAAGGCGATGATCTCGCTGCCGCTGCAAAACCGATACGCATCGGCCGATCCGTTCAGGTCGATCAGACGCCATTGACCCATCTTCTGCGCCATCTCAGGCCGCCCCTTGCACCACGTGTCGTCGTCAATGCCACCATCGACAACGACGAAGTGCCCGAGGTGCCCGAAGTACAGTCCGCGCCCTGGTCTCTCCTCAAGGTGGCCGTGCTATGTCAATCGTGCTGCGACAGCCAAGCCGCCACAGCCTGGCCAATGGCTGCACCGGAGTCTTCCTGGATGAAATGCAGGCCGGGCACGGTGACCTCCTGCTGGTTTGGCCAACTGCGGCAGAACGCGCGCTGCGAGCCGATGAGGATGGAGCCTGGATCGGCGTTGACGAAGAGCTTGGGCACGGGGCTGGTGCTCAACCACTGCGCGTACTGCTGCACCATCGCGACCACGTTGGGTGGCTCGCCCGCGATCGGGATCTGCCGCGGCCAGTTCAGCATCGGCCGCCGATCCTCATCCTTGACAAACGGCTCGCGGTAGGCCGCCATCTCCTCGTCGGACAGCGTGCGCAAAATGGAACTGGGCAACACAGCTTCAATGAACAGGTTGCGTTTGAGCACCAGGTCTTCGCCCTTGGCTGAGCGGAAACCCTGGAAGATGCCGCGCGCCTTCTGCGGCCAGTCGTCCCACGACGGCAGTGGCATGACGATGGCTTCCATGTAGGCGATGCCGCGCACCTGCTGCGGATGCAGCCGAGCCCAGTGGAAACCTAAAGCGCTGCCCCAGTCGTGCAGCACCAGCGTGACGCGCTGGTTTCCGATCAAGGCGTCGAGTTGAGCGGCAAGCAACTCGTAGGTGCCCTCCAGCGTGTATCGCCCCGGCCCCAGGCTGGCTGGCAGCTTCTCAGAGTCGCCATGGCCGATGAGGTCGGGCGCAATCACACGGCCCAGGCCGGCCAGCGGCGGCATCACGTCGCGCCACAGGAAGCTGGACGTGGGGTTGCCGTGCAGCAGCACGATGGGGCCGCCCTGGCCGATTTCGACATGTGCGAGTCGACGGCCAAGAACCGTGGTGAACTGCTTGGGCGGTGAAGTTGCGGCGCTCGTCATGGAAGGACACTCCGAATCAGGCCAAAGGTGGTGGCAATGGGTTGCAGGTGCTGCGCGTCGGGCAGACGGCGGCGACTGGACACGCGAATTCCTGCGTTGAACAGCATCAGCGTGGCCGCCAGTTCCTTGGCGCGCGCCGGGGCTGCGCCTGCGTCCTGCAGGCACGCCTGAAAGATCCGCTGCATGTCGTCAAGGTGAGCACTTGCGCGCGAGGAGAGCGCGTCGTCGACACTCGCCATTTCCAGCACGGTGTTCACCAGCATGCAGCCCCAGTGCCCCTTCACCCGGCTGGCCCCGCGGGCGCCGATGAAGTTGCGCTGGAAGAAGTGCTCCAGGGCATCGAGCGGCAGCATTTCAGTGCGTGCGCACTGCAGCATCTCAAGCGTGCGCGCTGCAAACAGGTCCAGGCACTCGATGTAGAGGCTGCGCTTATCGGAAAACGCGGCGTAAAAGCTGCTGCGGCCAATGTCCATCTCTGCCAGCAGATCGGCCAGCGAAGTGGCCTGGTAGCCCTTGCGCCAGAACATCGCAAGCGCCCGGTTGAGTGCTTTAGGTCGATCGAATTCAATGGGGCGAGCCATGCCAGAATTATGAACCGTTCGGTTTATAATTCAAAGCATGCTTTCATCACGCCATTCAAACGCCCTACACGGACCCGACATGACCTCCCTCTTTGAGCCCCTGCAACTGGGCGCGCTGCACCTGCCGAACCGTATCGTGATGGCCCCGCTCACCCGCATGCGGGCCGATCCGCAAGGGGTACCGATCGCGCTGATGCAGCGCTACTACGCCCAGCGTGCACAGGCCGGCCTGATCCTGACCGAAGCCACGGTGGTGCACCCCAGCGGCGTCGGATATCCCGGAACGCCCGGCATCTGGACCGACGCCCAGATGCGTGGGTGGCGCTCGGTGGTGCAAGCGGTGCACGATGCCGGCGGTCGCATCGCGATGCAGCTGTGGCACGTGGGCCGTATCAGCCATCCCGATGTACTGGGCGGAGCGCAGCCCGTGGCGCCCAGCGCCCTCGCAGCCAAAGGCGCAGTGAGCGTCATGCGGCCCAAACGCGACTATGTCGTGCCCCGCGCTCTTGAGGAAAGCGAGATCCTGGAGATCATTGCAGCCTTCGGTCATGGCGCAGCTCAGGCGCGCGAGGCTGGCTTCGATGGCGTCGAGATCCATGGCGCCAATGGTTACCTGCTGGACCAGTTCCTGCAGGACAGCAGCAACCAGCGCACCGACGCCTGGGGAGGCAGCATGGCCAACCGTTGTCGCATGCATCTGGCGGTCACCGACGCCGTGGTTCAGGCGTGGAGCGCCGACCGGGTTGGCATGCATCTGGCGCCGCGCTGCGACGCGCACACCATGGGCGACACCAACCCGCCGGCGTTGTTCGCCCACCTGGTGCGCGAGTTGGATCAGCGCAAGCTCGCGTACATCTTCACCCGTGATTCCAAGAAAGCACCGCAACTCAGCGCGCAATTGCGTCCGCTCTTCCATGGCGCATGGATTGCCAACGAAGCCTATGACTTCGCGATGGCGCAGGCTGCACTGGAGACCGGCGAGTGCGATGCGGTCGCCTTCGGCAAGGCTTACATCGCCAACCCGGATCTGGTGCAGCGGCTGCGTACGGGCGCCCCGCTGAACGCACCCATACCCGAGACCTTCTATGGCCCGCTGGTGCCGTCGCCGGAGGTGGGTTACACCGACTATCCGACCCTGGACCAAGCCACCGCCTGACCACGCGTCGGCTTTGAATCGGGTCGCACCCATGAACAAACCCGTTTGTCTGATCCCAACTAGCCAAACCAACCCTGCGCGCCACCCACTGGGTCATGAGGCCTAGACGGGTGCCCTAAAACAAGAAACCCCAGTCGACTTCAACGAACTGGGGTTTTTTGTTTCAGGCCGCCTGGAACGTCCGAAGACGTCCCCGACTGATGTCACATGTGGTCGATCATCACCTGACCGAATGCAGAGCATGACACCTGGGTGGCGCCGGGCATCAGGCGAGCGAAGTCATAGGTCACTTTCTTGCTCAGGATGGATTTTTCCATCGACGAGATGATCAGGTCGGCGGCCTC
>JBIKKG010000237.1:0-5462 GCA_044360485.1 Burkholderiaceae bacterium
GGCGGCAGACACAGGGTGGCTGCCACGCTGCCCAGTGTTTCAGCCAGTACCACGCTGGCACCACCGTGCAGGATGCCCGCGGGCTGTTTGGTGCGCGCATCGACCGGCATGCGGGCGATCAGCACATCGGGGCCGACCTGAAGAAACTCGATGCCCAGATGCTTCACGGTGGTCCCGACATGCAGGGCCTCCAGGCTGGCGACGGTGGCGGGGCGGCGAAAGATCGAAGCAGGTGTATCGGACATGGCAAACATGGAAACAGAGCGACCAATGATGGTAACGCGTACCGCAGGAAAGACCTTGCCGCAGCGATAATTCGGCAGACTCATCGCAAGAGGCCGTCGATCATGCAACCCCCCGTTTACCGTGGCTACGACCGCGCCAGTCTGGACGCGCAATACAACAATCGCGCGAAGGTGCCGCATTTCGAGCAGCACATCGCACGCTGGCATGCACAAGGTGAAGAGGCCCGCACGACCTTGTCGGCGCAGATCAATGCCCCCTACGATGCAGCCAGCGGACAAACCGTCAATGTGTTTCCCGCCGCTGGAACGCGGGGCTCGTGCCCAGTGCTGATCTACATTCACGGCGGCTACTGGATGGCGCTCAACAAGGAGTCCACCGATTGCGTGGCCTTGGGCTTCGCACGCAGGGGCGTTGTCGTGGTCACGGTGGATTACACCCTGATGCCCGCGGTACGGATGGATGAGGTTGTGCGGCAATGCCGCAGCGCCGTAGCCTGGACCATGACGCAGGCGGCTGCGTTCGGGGGGGATCCGCAGCGGGTGTGGGTCGCCGGGCATTCCGCAGGCGGTCATCTCACCTCGGCTGTGGCCGCCACCGATTGGGCTCACTTTGCGGGAGCACCACACGGCCTGGCGCCGGCAGGCGGTTTCGCTTTCAGCGGTCTGCATGACCTGGAGCCGATTGCACGGAGCTATCTCAACGACACCTTGCGTATGGATGCCGCGGAGGCGCTACGCAACAGCCCGCAGCACATGCCTGCGCCGCCCTCGGGTGATTGGCACTTACTGGTGGGGGGGGCCGAGGGCCCGGAGTACTTGCGTCAGAGTGTTGATCTCGCGGCGACCTGGGGCAGCACACCCTCACGGCGTGTGACCGTGGAGGTGGTCGCAGGTGCTGACCATTTTTCACTCGTCGATCCGTTGGCCGATCCAAAGTCGGCCATGGTCGCGCGAATGTGCACGGCCATGGGCGCCACGTGAGCGTTCAGGCGATCAGCTTGCCCGGGTTCATGATGCCCTGCGGGTCGAGTGCCTGCTTGATGGTCCGCATAAGACCCAGTGCCACGGGCGATTTGTAGCGCAGCAGCTCATCACGGCGCAGCACCCCGATCCCATGCTCGGCCGAGATGGATCCCTGTGCGGATTCCACTGCATCGTGCACCACCGCATTCAGCCCGTCCTGCCAAGACAGGAAGGTGTCTTCGGGCACGCCAGGGGGGGGCGAAACGTTGTAGTGCAGATTGCCGTCACCCAGGTGACCGAAGACCACCATGCGCACCCCGGGGAAAGCCCGGGCGATGGCCGCATTGGTGGACTCGACAAAATCGGCGATGGCCGAAATGGGCACCGAGATGTCGTGCTTGATGTTCTTGCCCTCGGCGGCCTGCGCTTCGGAGATGTTTTCGCGCAGGCTCCAGAACTTGCGTGACTGTGCCACCGACTGTGCAATCGCTGCATCGGTGATGAGACCGGCTTCAAGCGCGCGCTGCATGAGCGCATCGAAGCGCTCGGTGGCGTGCGCCTCACTCTCGGCGTCGGACGATTCAAGCAGGACGCTATACGGCGGGGCCTCGGCAAAGGGCAGGGTGCATTCGGGGTAGTGGCGGGTCACCAGTTGCAGGCACAGGGCCGACATCATTTCGAAGCCGGTCAGGGCAGGTCCAAGCATGCTCTGCGCCAGATCTAGCAGACGCAAGGCGGCATGGGGCGACGCCACCGCTGCCAGCGCAGTCACTTGTGCAGCCGGTCGTGGAAAGAGTTTCAGTGTGGCGGCGGTAATGACCCCGAGCGTGCCCTCGGCGCCAATGAAGAGGTCACGCAGATCGTAGCCGGTGTTGTCCTTGCGCAGCCCGCGCAGCGAATGCCAGACCTCTCCTGAGGGCGTCACCACTTCAAGTCCCAAACACAGCTCGCGCGCATTGCCATAGCGCAGCACAGCCGTGCCCCCGGCATTGGTCGACAAGTTGCCACCGACCGTGCAGCTGCCCTCAGCGGCGAGAGAGAGCGGGAACAGTCGGTCGGCCAGCTGCGCGGCTTCCTGCACCTTCGCCAGCACCACGCCTGCTTCCGCAGTGAGCGTGTGATTGGTGGGGTCGATGGCGCGGATGCGGTGCATGCGGGCCAGCGACAGTACGACCGCGTTGCCCGACTCGTCCGGGACCGACCCGCCGGTGAGCCCGGTGTTGCCACCCTGCGGCACGATCGGCACGCGGTATTGGGCGCACCAGGTCACCAGTCGCGCCACTTCTTCGGTGGTGGCGGGCTGCACGACGGCGATGGCGCGGCCGAGATACCGCTTGCGCCAGTCGAGCAGGAAGGGGGCGGTGTCTTGCGGCGCGGTCAGGACGCGGCCGATGTCTTGGGGCAGGGCGGGTGGGCTCATCGACGGATTATGCAGCGACCGTGTCCAGTGTGCCGTCTCGCACGTCGGCACACTGGACACGGGTCTGGGCAGCCCAGGCAATCAGCCTGCACGGCGGGCGGTGGGCCGGGCTGACGGGGCATCTGTTCGAGTGAGATGGAGCAGGTCGCTATGGCAATTTTCCGCAGACATTCACGGCTGACGGCACCAACCCATGTGTTCCCTCCGTCTGCCCGCCGTCGGTCACGTACCTGTTTTTGGCTGGCAAAAAAACCTGTAAGCGAACCCTCGATCGAGACCTTCCTAGTCCCCGTTCCGGCGAAACTGCTGCGGATCGGTCTCGGTCTGACAGCCTTCGCGGGGCCGAGCCGTCGTCCTCAGTCGGCCCGATCCGTCTGACTGGCTAAGTCCCGGCGTGAGTCGGGGCGGCGTGCGTTCAGCGCATGCCGCCCGGCATCATGCCGCGCATGCCACGCATCATCTTGGCCAGGCCGCCTTTTTGCATCTTCTTCATCATGGCCTGCATCTGCTCGAACTGAGCCAGCATGCGGTTGACCTCCTGCACCTGAACACCGGCGCCTGCTGCAATGCGTCGCTTGCGGCTGGCCTTGATGAGTTCAGGTTTGGAGCGTTCGCCAGGCGTCATGGAGTGGATGATGCCCTGCATGCGCCGCATGTCCTTTTCGGCCTTGCCCATGTCGGCCTGACCGGCCGCCGCCTGCAACTGAGCCGGCAGCTTGTCCATCAGCGAAGACAAGCCTCCCATCTTCTTCATCTGCGCCAGTTGCGCCAGGAAGTCGTTCAGATCAAAGCGGCTGCCGCCCTTGAGCTTGTCGGCCAGATCTTTGGCGGCCTGGTGGTCGACGTTCGCCTGGGCCTGCTCGACCAGGGCCAGGATGTCGCCCATGCCCAGAATGCGGTTGGCCATGCGGTCGGGATGAAACGCATCCAGACCGTCCAGTTTTTCGCCGACGCCCACGAACTTGATCGGGCAACCCGTGATCGCCTTGACCGAGAGCGCGGCGCCTCCGCGCGAGTCGCCATCGAGTTTGCTGAGCACCACGCCTGTGAGCGGCACGGCCTGCCTGAACGCCTGCGCCGTATTCACAGCGTCCTGGCCTTGCATGGCGTCGACCACAAAGAGCGTTTCAATCGGCGACAGCGCTGAGTGCAGCTCGGCGATCTCGCGCATCATGGCTTCGTCGATGCCCAGCCGCCCGGCGGTGTCCACCAGCAGCACGTCGTGATAGTGGTTACGGGCCCACTCGCGCGCTGCGCGTGCAATGTCGACCGGCTTCTGATCGGGGGTCGACGCGAAAAAATCGGCGCCGGCTTGTCCGCTCACTGTCTTGAGCTGCTCGATGGCAGCTGGCCGATACACGTCGCACGACACCGTCAGCACTTTTTTCTTTTTCTGCTCGCGCAGCCACTTGGCGAGCTTGCCGACGGTGGTGGTCTTGCCGGCACCTTGCAGGCCGGCCATGAGAATGATCGCCGGCGGCTGGGTGGCGAGGTTGAGCTCGGCCGTGGTGCCGCCGATGAGTTCGACCAGCTCCCGGTGCACCACACCGACCAGCGCCTGCCCGGGAGACAGACTGGAAATCACTTCCTGCCCGAGCGCTTTCTCGCGTACTTTCGCGATGAAATCGCGCACAACCGGAAGCGCCACATCGGCCTCGAGCAGGGCGATGCGGATTTCCCGCAACATTTCCTGGGTGTTGGCTTCGGTGAGACGGGCTTCGCCGCGCATCGTCTTCACGACACGGGCAAGACGCTGGGAGAGATTGTCGAACATGGCCTGCGCTACACTGCGATGAGATGATTGTACTGATTCTCTTCATGCTGCCCGCTGCGCTCTACGCAGTGGCCTGGTCGGCCGCGTGGCAGACATCGGCACGCTTGCGGCCTGAAGACGCGCGCAGCGGCCCGGCGCCAGCGGCACTGCCGCCCGCGCCGCAGTGGGGCTTGGCAGCTGCCATCTTGCTTCATGGGGTGTCGCTGGCCTGGCCGTGGGATCAGGGCGGCTTTCATTTCGGCTTTGCCAAAGCGCTGTCGGGCATGCTCTGGATCGGTCTGGTCATGCTCTGGATGGAGGGGCGGCGCGCCCCGCTTGCGGCCATGCATCTGCTGCTGTTGCCACTTGCGGCGCTGGCGCTCATCTTGCCGCTCGCCTTTCCAGGGACCGATTTCGGTGCGGTCTCGCAGCGTCCGCTCTTCGTGCCCCATCTCGTGATGGGCACATTGGCTTATGGCGTACTGATGCTGGGCGCATTGCAGGCCCTGCTCATGCTCTGGGCGCAGCGCGATCTGCAACGCCCTGACCGGCCTCCCGCAAACGGCCTGCTCGGGCGCGTGCTCGGGGGGTTGCCGCCCTTGCTCGTGCTGGAGCGCGTGTTGTTCCGCTTCATCTGGATCGGATTCGGTTTGCTGTTGCTCACCACGCTGAGCGGCATGCTGTTCTCGGAAGAGGTGTTCGGGCGGCCATTCCGGTTCGAGCACAAGACGGTGTTTTCACTGTTGTCGCTGGCATTTTTCGGTGTGCTCCTGGCCGGGCGCGTGGTCCGCGGCTGGCGTGGCCGCATCGCGATGCGCTTTACGCTGTGGGGGTTCCTCATCCTGCTGCTTGCCTATATCGGCACACGATTCGTATTCGAGGTCGTGCTGCAGCGCTACTGAATGCGTCGACGGAGACAGGTTCCATGGGCAAGTTCTTGATCTGGGTCGTGCTCGGCGTGGCCGTCTGGTTCGGTTGGCGGCTGTTCGTCATCAGCAAGCGGCGCAGTGAGCGCGCAAGCGTCACGCCAGAGGCCGACACCCCTGCAGGCGAGCGGGCGCCACAAGATCCTGCATCGGAC
>JBIKKG010000238.1:0-5412 GCA_044360485.1 Burkholderiaceae bacterium
GCCGCTGGTGGTCGGCGATCAGGCCGCACAGTTCGGGCTGATGCCCGATGCGCTTGATGCCACGCGCGTGGATTTATCGCTGATCCGTGCCAATGGGTCGTCGACGCGACTTGAGATGGCGGATGTCGGCGGCAGCCTGGCCGGCATGTCTCGCTTTGCCGACAACGATATCGATGCGGTGCGCATGCGCCTGGGCCAGATCGTGGCGGGCGTGGCGCAAGGCTTCAATGCGCAACAGGCCAGCGGGCTCGATGCCACCGGCGCCACCGGGCAACCCTTTTTCGCGCTGGGATCGCCTTCGGTCACGGGGGCTGCAGGCAACAGCGGTAGCGCACAACTCAGCGCAAGCTTTGCTGAGGCGTCCCGGCTGCAAGCCAGTGATTACACGGTGGCTTACGACGGCAGTCAGTACACCGTGACCCGCCTCTCGGATGGTCAGGCCAACTCCTATGCCGGGCTGCCGCAAACCATTGACGGACTCAACATCGGTCTGAATGCGGGTAGCCCCGCTGCGGGCGATCGCTTCCTGGTGCGCAGTGCTTCGGCCGTGGTACCCGGTCTGCGTGCCCTGCAGAGCAATCCGGCACGCATCGCCACCGCGTCGCCCGTGACTGCGCAAACCGGAGCGGCCAATACCGGGGACGTGTCGGTGAGCGCGCTGGACGTGGCACCCATCGGCGCCAGTACGACCGCCGCGGTGAGCATCACCTTTACCGGTGCGGGCACTTTCGATGTGACCGGACTGCCCGGCGGGGCGCTGACCGGCATGGCCTTTACCCCCGGCATGACCCTGGCCTTTGATGGCAACACGCTGGTTCCCAACGGATCGATACCTGCTGCCAATGGGTGGCGCATGACGCTGTCCGGATCGCCCAACGCGGGCGATACCCTGCAGCTGCTGCCCACGGCCAATCCCGCCCAGGACAATCGTAATGCGCGGGCCTTGCAGGCGCTGGGCGATGCCGCTCTGGTCGACGGCGCACGGGTCATCGATCGCTTCGCGGATCTGGTGGGCGAAGTGGGCACGCGGTCGCAGTCCGCGCAGTCGGCGGCGGACATGAGTGACCGCTTGCATGGCGATGCGCTGCGCGCGCGCAGCGATGTGTCGGATGTCAATCTGGACGAAGAGGCGGCGCGCTTGTTGCAGTACCAGCAGGCTTATCAGGCTGCGGCCAAGGTGGTCGCGGCCGCCAACGAGATGTTCAGAACCCTGCTTGAGGCCACCCGCTGAGGCGACTCGCGGATCGTGAACCGAATTCGGAGCGCATCATGAGAATTTCCACTGCCTGGGCTCAGCAGTACGCCATCGACGGGATCAATGAGCGGCAATCGCGCCTGAAGGATGCGCAGGAGTCGATCAGCTCCGGACGCCGCGTCAACCGGCCCTCCGATGATCCGGCGGCAGCTGCGCAGGCGGAGCGTCTTAGGTCGCGCGAAGCGCGCATCGGTGCAGAGACGCGCGCGATTGGCCATGCCCGCGAGGCGCTGTCCACCGCCGACACCGCGCTCACAGATGCCACGGGTGTGCTGCAGTCCGCTCGCGATGCCCTGCTGCAGGCCGCCAATCCGACGCTGTCTGTGTCCGATCGCAGCCATATGGCCACTGCGTTGCAACAGATGCGTGATCAGCTGATCAGCGTCGCTAACCGCGGCGATGCGGTCAGTGGCTTCGTGTTTGGGGGGCAGGGCACGCCAGCGGCTCCGTTTGCTGCCGATGGCAGCGGCTATACGGCGCAGCCCGGGTCACTGAAAGTGGGTCAAGCCTTGCCTGCGGAAGTGTCGCTCGATGGCCGAGGCGTTTTCACGGACATCCCGGCTCCGGGCGGCAGGGAAAACATCTTTTCTCAATTACAGGCGGCGGTGACGCTCCTTCAGGATCCGGCCACGACTGCGCAGGCGGCAGGCACGGCGGCACGCCAGGCGATCGACAGTGTCGATCGCACGCTGGACCGAGTGAGCCTGGCCCGCACCCAGGTGGGTGAGCGTCTGAAGGCCCTGGACATGCACCAGCAAGCGCTGGAATCCGGAAGGATCGATCTCGCCTCGCGCCTGTCGGATCTGGTGGATGTCGATTTTGCGCGCGCGATCTCCGACCTCAACCAGCATCAGACCGCCGCTGATGCGGCCATGAAAGCCTATGCCCAGGTGGCACGCCTGTCCTTGTTCACGTATCTCTGAGCACGCTTAGCGTCGCCCTGATCGGGTAGATCCACCCGGATACTGCTTAGGCGCGTGTTAAAGTTTTTTTCGAGCTTGGCCGCCGTGCGTGGGCTGTGCCTGAAGTAGGATCGGGCACCTCCGGTTTTCGCAGAGATTCGATTGAGCATGGCCGCGACCGCGCGACGACTCAGAATCCTTCTGCTCGACGAAGGCCATGCTTGGCAGGTTCTGCATGACTCGCTCATCGGGTTGGGCATCATCATCCAGCGTGTGGCCCATGTCTCGAGCCTCGACCGTTTGCTCGATACAGCCCAGGCTGATGCCCTGCTGATCAGTACCGAGCGGTCTCTTGCCCCTGATGTTGAAGCGTCACAACGGATCGCACGACAGGCACGCCTGACCCGGGCCGCGCTGGCTGCGAACCGACGCGGGATGCCGATGGTGGTGCTGGTCGAGTCGGCTGAAGAAGCGCTCACGCATGAGGCCCTGGCAGCGGGCGCACAAGACATCTTTGAGCGTGCCTCCACGGTGCCGCTGCTGCATGCGCGCCTGTTGCTGTTGATCGAATCGGCCCGCATGCGTGCTGCGCTGTTGCAGCGCCCCTGGGGTCGTGATGTGCTCACCGGTTTGCTCGACCGTCAGGGCTTCATCGATGCGGCGGTCAGCCTGGCATGTGTGGAGGAGCACGTACTCACCCACCCGCTTGCGCTCTTGCTCATCAACATCGACCGCTTCAGCCGCATAAATGATGCACTGGGCACCCAAGCAGGCGACGATGCCTTGCGCGACATGGCCAGTCGTCTCAAGCACACCTTTCGGCACATGCCGCAAACCGCGCTCGCCAGGGTGGCCGGCGATGAATTTGCCGTGCTGCTGACCGGACTGCGTCGCGCTGAGTCCGCTCAGCCGCTGGCACGACGTCTGCAGGCGGCTTTACACCGGCCGATGGCCTGCGGTGGCCTGGAATGTCTGATCCGGGTGCGTATCGGCATTGCGGCCGATCCGCCGGGCATGACGGTGGATGAAGTCTCGATCGGTGCGTTGTTGGCGCGCGCTGCCAGAGCAGCGACCGGTGCGAAGGTGGCTGGCGTCGAGTCCGTGTTCCAGGAGGTGCAGCCAAGCAGTGAGGCGCATCGCGACCGACTCGACCTGGAGGCGGGCTTGGTGGGTGCGATTGAGCGTGGTGAACTGGTGCTGCACTATCAGCCAATCGTTGACCCACTGACTCGGACGGTCTCGCGCCTGGAGGCGCTGGCGCGCTGGCAGCGCCCCGATGCCATGGTCTACCCGGGGGAGTTCATCCCGATTGCTGAAGAGACCGGGATGGTGTTCGACATTGGGGAGTGGGCGGTGAGCCGTGCGCTGGAGCAGGTGCGCGACTGGCGTGCAGCGGGCATTCGGGTGCCAGGAGTGTCCGTAAATATTCATCCGCTGCATCTTGAGCGCGCGGCACTCGCTGAAACGGTGCAGCAGGCGCTGCGATCCAGCGGGCTCGAGGCCGGTGTGCTGCAACTGGAAGTCACCGAGACTGGCGTCATGCGTGACGTGGAGCGCGCCATCGTCGGCCTGCAGCAACTGCGCGAGTTGGGGGTGCGGTGTGCGCTGGATGATTTCGGCACTGGTCAGTCCTCGCTCTCGTGGCTGAGTCGTTTGCCGATCGACACGCTAAAAATTGACCGTTCATTCATCACGGATCTGGACGGTAGTCTTCCCCATCAGGCGGTGGTGCGCTCGATCATGGTCCTGGCGCGATCGCTGGGCTTGCATGCGGTGGCAGAGGGCGTAGAGACCATCGCGCAGCGTGATTCTCTGCATGCCCTGGGATGCGATGCCATGCAGGGTTACCTGTATGCCAAGCCGATGCCCGCAGGCGAACTGGCACAATGGTGGGAGCGCTTCGAGAGCGCTGTGCCCTCCAACCCGTCCCCCGCCCTTCATGAGTCAGGATCTTCTCAAGCAGTCGGCCGCCCGCGCGGCGATTTCATACCTGAGCGACGGTGACATCGTCGGCGTGGGCAGTGGCTCCACGGTTGGATTCTTCATTCGCGAGCTTGGTCTGATCCGTGATCGGGTGCGGGGCGCTGTGTCCAGTTCCGAGCGCAGCAGCGCCTTGCTGCGTGAGCAGGGCATTGCGGTGTATGCGCTCGATCAGGTCGAGTCGATCCCGGTGTATGTCGACGGGGCAGACGAAGTGGATGCCCGACTGTGCATGATCAAGGGCGGTGGCGGGGCGCTCACGCGTGAAAAAATCGTGGCGCAAGCCGCGCGCAGTTTTGTGTGCATCGTGGATGCTTCCAAGCTGGTCCCCGTGCTGGGGGCGTTTCCGTTGCCAGTCGAGGTGATCGCGATGGCTGAAGCGCCCTTGCGTCGGCAGTTTGCGGCCCTGGGCGGCGATGCCCGTCTGCGTGAGGGGTTCATCAGCGACAACGGCCATCCCATCCTCGATGTGCATGGCTTGCGCATCGCAGACCCGGTCGCGCTTGAAGCCGAGATCAACCAGTGGCCGGGCGTGGTCACGGTCGGGCTGTTTGCCCGCCGTCCGGCCGATGTCCTGTTGCTCGCAGACCCCTCCGGCGTCCGCACGGTCAGGCGCTGAGCGGGGCCATTTCGCGGGTTTGGGCTCGCGCAGGCATACTTCGCAGCGCTGCAGCATCAGACAGACAGGCCGGACAGGCCGCCTACACTTCCGGAGGACCGATGTCGCAAGTCGACACTCAGGGCGCACCGCGCCAGACGCTCGGTATGGTCGAGGCCATCGCAATCGTGGTGGGAATTGTGATTGGCGCCGGCATTTTCAAGGCCCCGTCACTTGTGGCCATGAACTCGGCCAGCGAGGGCTGGCTCATGGCGGCCTGGATTCTGGGCGGTGTCATTTCGATCATCGGCGCGCTGTGCTACTGCGAGCTCGCCACGGCGTATCCGAGCGCGGGGGGTGATTATCACTTCCTGCATCGCGCGTTCGGTCGGCAGGTGTCCTTTCTCTTCGCGTGGTGCCGCTTTTCGGTCATCACCACTGGCTCGATTGCGCTGCTCGCCTTTGTCTTCGGCGATTACATGACTCAAGTGGTGTCGCTGGGCCCCTACTCGTCGGCGATCTGGGGCGTGGCCGCGGTGCTGCTGCTCACCTGGCTCAATGTGCGGGGGATCAAGCAAGGGGCCGCCACGCAGGTGCTGCTCACCGGCATTGAAGTGGCTGGGCTCGTGCTGGTGTTTGTGGCGGGCGTGTATGCCGCCTGGGCGGGTCTGGGTGCC
>JBIKKG010000239.1:0-5394 GCA_044360485.1 Burkholderiaceae bacterium
TCTTGTTCGACACCGCATGGCCGTTCGGCAAGCCTGTGCCACCGAGAGATCAATCCTATTTGAAGGGTGCTATGCAGACCATGAAGCCGGTGGTCTCGGACCTTCGTCTGGACGCGATGACGCAGCGTATGGCGGTCTCGGTTGCAGTCCCCGTTCCTCGTCAGGGGAACTTACGCTGGGTGCTCGAAGGGCGGGTTGATGCTGACCGTCTATCGAAGGTGCTCGAACCGAGCCTGACCGACACGAGTGCAGCGCTGGTGTTTGATCGCAACCTGCAGGTGGTTGCCAGCAGTTTCTCGTCCGACCCCATCGCACAACAGGTCAAGGCCGCACTCAGCGAGATGCTGGCGTCGCAACCTGAGCAGGGTGTGAAACGCGTGCGGATTGCGAACGGCCCGACGATGGTTGCGGCATGGCGGCGTATTCCGCTGGGCTGGACGGTGGTGGTCAGCGAGCCCGCCGATGTGCGTGATGCGCCGCTTCGGTACACCCTGGCGCGCATGATCGCTGTGAGTACTGTGGTCCTCAGCCTGGGGGTGTCGATCAGTCTGCTGTTAGGGCACCGCCTGGCGGCGGTCATCACGGCGGTCGCGGCGGATGCGCGCAGTCTGGCAGCCGGTCAGCCAGTGCGCAGCCGACGCTCTGTCATCACCGAGATCTCGGTGATGTTCGACTCGCTGATGGAGGCAGGTCGCGCGCTGTCCGTTAGCACACAGTCGCGCGAGAAGGCGATTACTGCGCTCACCTCCAGCGAAGAGCGACTGATGCTGGCCATCGATGCGACAGAAGCCGGCACCCTCGACTGGGATATGGTCACCGACCGCCGCTCGGCCTCGCTGCGTGCCCGTGAACTCTTCGGACTGCCTCCCGATGGCCCGATCGCGCGCGGCAGCATCTTGCAGGCGGTCCACCCGGATGATCTGAGTCGTGTGAAGGCTGCGCTGAACGCAGCCGTGGCGGGTCAGGATGGCGGGCGTTTGCGGATCGATTGCCGGGTCTCGGATCGTGCCGGTGCCATGCGCTGGCTGGAGTGCAGAGGTCAGGTGCATTTCATGCAGGAGCAGGGCGCCACCATGGCCACCCGCATGGTGGTGCTGGTGGTCGATCAGACTGAGCGTCAGCGAAGCGTGGATGCCCTGCACGAGGCCGACCGGCGCAAGGATGAATTTCTGGCGATGCTGGCGCACGAATTACGCAATCCGCTGGCCCCCATGCGCAATGCCATCAGCCTGCTCCAGCGCACGATTGCCGCCGATTCACAGGCTGGACAGGCGGTGGCCATGTCAGACCGTCAGGTGACTCAGATGACCCGTCTGGTCAACGATCTGCTCGATGTGTCCCGGATCACGCAGGGCAAGATCGAACTGCGCCGTGAGGAAATCAACCTGACCGACGCCGTGGCCGATGCGCTGGAGGTGGTCAGGCCCGCAACCATCGAGCGTGGTTTGCGCCTGGTGGTGCATCAGCCGGATCCCTCTCCTGTCATCCATGCAGACCGGGTCCGCATCACCCAGATCATGGAGAACCTGCTCTCGAATGCCTGCAAGTACACCGATGCGGGAGGCTGCATTACTGTGGATGTCTTGCAGGACTCAGACTGGGCCATCGTTCGCGTGACCGATACCGGCATCGGCATCCCCGCCAATCGCCTGACGCAAATCTTCGACCTGTTCACACAGGTGGATGTGGCCATCGACCGCTCGCAGGGTGGCCTGGGGATCGGTCTGGCGCTGGTACGCAGCCTGGTGGCCCTGCATGCCGGGACGGTGACGGCGTTCAGTGAAGGGGCCGGCAAGGGCTCGACCTTCGAGGTGCGCCTGCCACGGGCCCACCCTGCCTAGGGCTGCGAATCTGATCGGTCGGTTCGCCAAGCCTGCGCGCGCGGTGCATCATCTGGCCCTGACCGATTGTTGATCTTCCCAGGAGCATCCATGGACTACCGCTGCGCCCACCGCTGGGCGTTTCCCAAGTGGGGCGAGGCCCTCGAACTGCAACAGGCGCAACTGGACGCGCCCACCGGCCACGAGGTGACCGTGCGCGTGACCCATTGCGGCATCTGCCACTCGGATCTGCACATCCAGGCAGGTGGCTTCGATATGGGTGGCGGCAAGATGACCTCGCTCGAACGCGGCGGCACGAAGCTGCCGGTCACCATGGGCCATGAAATCGGCGGGGAGGTGGTGGAGGTCGGCCCGGAGGTGAGCAGCGTCAAAGTAGGCGATCGCGTCGTGGTGTATCCGTGGCTGGGCTGCGGCGAGTGCGCCACCTGCCAGAGTGGCAACGATCATCTGTGCAACAAGGCGGCGCGCAACCTGGGCATGCAATTGCCGGGTGGCTATGCCGACTTGTGCCGTGTGCCGCACGACCGATACCTGGTGCCGGTCGGTGGCTTGGACCCGGCACGCGCAGCCACCTTTGCCTGTGCCGGCATCACGGCCTATGGCGCGATCCGCAAGTTGCCCGAGGCCACGGCCGAGGACTGGATCGCCATCATCGGGGCCGGCGGAGTCGGCATGACCGGTGTGGCGCTGGCATCAGCACTCACCCGCGCAAAGATCGCGGTCATCGACCCCGATCCGGTGAAGCGCGAATCGGCGATCGCTCATGGCGCCACGCTCGCGATCGACCCGAAAGAGGCCGATGCCACCCGCGCGCTGCTCAAGGCCACGGGTAACAACATCCTGGGCGTGGTCGATTTCGTGGGCAGCGAGTCCACCTCATCCATGGCCGTGAATATCGTGCGCCGCGCGGGCAAGGTCGTGATCGTGGGCCTGTTCGGTGGCGAATTCCGCTGCGGCGTGCCGCTCTTTCCGTTCAAGTCCATGTCGGTCGAGGGCTCGTATGTCTCGGGACTCAATGAGCTGCGCGAACTGATGGCGCTGGCACAAAAGATCAAGCTGCCGGAAATCCCCTTGACGCTGCGACCGCTGTCGCAGGTCAATCAGTCGCTCGAAGACCTGGCCGCAGGCCGTGTCGTCGGTCGCATCGTCCTTCAACCCTGAAGCACTGCTTCAGTCACTGACGAGATCATTCAAATGGAACTCGATCCCCAGGTTCGTGCGCTGCTCAAACTGTTCGAAGGCCGCCCCGCGGTCAATACGCTTCCGGTGGAAGTGGCCCGCAAGGGTTTTCGTGACTCGGTCGCCAAGCTGGTGCCTACGCCACCCCTGCCCGCAGGTGCTGACCGGACCATCGAAGGCCCGGGCGGTGCGCTGCCAGTGCGCGTGTATCGTGGCGCCGCGCCAGGTACTACCGACGCACCGCTGATCCTCTTCTTTCACGGTGGTGGCTGGGTGGTGTGCGACATGGATACCCATGACGCTGCGTGCAGGCGACTGGCAGCAGGAGCCGGTGCCACCGTGGTCTCGGTGGATTATCGACTGGCCCCCGAGCACCGTTATCCGGCGGCGAGCGACGATTGTGTGGCGGCCACGCGCTGGGCCATGGCCCATGCGGCCGAGCTCGGTGTTGATGCTGGGCGCACCGTCGTGTCCGGCGACAGTGCCGGCGGCAACCTGGCGGCGGCGGTGGCCCTGCAGCTGCACAAGGAAGGCGGCCCCAAGCTGGCCGGCCAGCTGCTGATCTATCCCGTGACCGCGCACTACACCTCGGAATTCGAGTCGTATGCCGAGTTCGCCACTGGCTATGGCCTCACGCGCGATGCCATGGTCTGGTTCTGGGATCACTATGTGGGCAAGCCGCTCGATGCCAGTGGCGCTGCCAGCCTGCCGCACACGGCGACACCGATGCTGGCGCAAGACCTGCGCGGTCTGCCGCCCGCCCTGGTGATCACCGCGGGGGTGGATGTGCTGCGTGATGAAGGCGAGGCCTACGGCGTGCGGCTGCGCGATGCCGGTGTGCCCACCACCATGACCCGCTACCCCGGCATGCACCATGGGTTTTTCAATTACACCGGCGTGCTCGATGGCGCCGATCGGGCCATGAAACAGGCCTGCGACTGGGTCGTGTCGCTGGCGCGTGTCTGAGTCCCGGCAGACCTTGCACCGTTGGCCATGAGCTTCACGCTGCGCGAGGACGAGATCGAGCTGACCGCCATCCGCGCCCAAGGCGCAGGTGGTCAGAACGTCAACAAGGTGTCGAACGCGATCCACCTGCGCTTCGATATACGAGCATCGTCCTTGCCCGATGACCTGAAGCAGCGCGTGCTCGAGCAGCGCGATACCCGCATCAGTGATGAGGGGGTGGTGGTCATCAAGGCCCAGCGTTTTCGCAGTCTGGAAAAAAACCGCGAAGACGCTATCGCGCGCTTGCATGCGCTGGTGCAGTCTGCGGCCGAAGTGCCGCGTGAGCGGCGCGCCACGCGGCCTACGGCCAGTTCTCAGCGCAAGCGGGTCGAAGAAAAAGTGCTGCGTGGCAAGGTCAAGGCGCTGCGCGGGCGGGTGGCGGACAGCTAAGCGCACGCGCAGTGCGCGCCCAGGCTGCGCGCTGCGTATCGACCGACGGCAGAATACTGGCAGGTGGCTGGCGCTGTGCCTGACCAGGGCGTCGGCCCGCAGCCGGTTGCGAGAGTGTGCGCAGGAACGCGACCAGATCAGCCGATTCGCGCGGGGTGAGTTGCAGAGGTTTCAGGATGGCTTCGCCGTCTGCATGCAGTCGTTCCGAGTCCAGTGTCGAGTAATGCGCCACCACATCGCTCAGGGTGGCGGCGCTGCCGTCATGAAAGTACGGTGCGGTGAACACGGCGCCCCGCAGCCCCGGCACCTTGAATTCCCCGAAGTTGCGGTGCGAGCCACTCAAGTGGCGGGTGCGCACCGCAGGGTCGTCGGCTAAGGGCTGTGCTGGCGCATCAACCCAGGGTCCTAGGCGGTTGTACGGATCGGCCAGCACGGCCTGAATGCCGCCATGACGCCCGGGGTCAGGGCGACCGGGTGCGGCCATGAACGGGCGTCCAAGCTCATGGAACTCGCCATGGCTGAAGGCAGGTCCGGTATGACAGAGGTTGCAACGCCCTTCCCCCACGAAACGCTGCAGGCCGCGCAGCGCATCAGCCGGATAGGCGCGTGCCTGTTTCAGGTCTCCACGCGCCAGCGCATCCCGAAAATCATCGAATCGGGTGCGACCCGAGTCGAGCGTTTCCACATAGGCTGCTAGCGCCTTGGCCACCTGGACGCGCAAGCGCTCATCCGGGTGCGCCGCGCGTTCGTGCGCACTGGTGCCCGCCGGCGATCCGAACGCCGCCTGACGCAGACAGGCCAGACCTGCGTCGCGTTCAAACAGCGTGCGCAGCGCATCAGCCGGCAGGGCCAGTTCACGCGGATGGTTCAGCGGGCGCATGCTGAACGCCCACAGCGAATCGGCGGCGCCGTCCCATCCGAACCAGTGCGACAGCCTCGCATCCAGCAGCCCTTGCGCATGGCGATCCAGAGGCTGCCC